>NZ_JBLGUW010000002.1:0-409693 GCF_050030745.1 Enterobacter cloacae complex sp. 402C9
ATGAGTGATAACAATGAGTTAGCACATCCGTTTGATGTGACCAACACGGATACAGGGAGGACTTATCAACTGAGTCCAAACTCTTCGAAATCGGTCCAACCCATTGCTTTACTGCGCTTAAGTGTTTTTACCCCGGTGGGAACTAAAGAGAAGCGATTCAGAAATTTTGAGGTTGATGCTTCTGATGAGTTGTCGAGCATGGAACTGGCCCGGTCAGAAGGATACGATGACATCCGGATCACTGGCCTTAAGCTTTCGATGTCCACGGACTTCAAGTGTTGGCTTGGGTGCATTATGGCGTTCAGTAAATATGGATTCGCCTCCGAGAAAATAACATTGTCGTTCAATGAGTTTGCAAAAATGTGTGGTATCAGTTCTACAAATATCAACAAGCGAACCCGTTCACGATTTCAGGAAGCGCTGGCAAACCTCGCGTCCGTTGTTATTTCTTTCCGTGATTCTAAAACTGAACGCTTCACTGTCACACACCTTGTGCAGAAAGCTATGATTGACCCTAAGAAGGACACAGTAGAGCTCGTGGGTGATCCCTCGATGTGGGAGCTTTACCGGTATGATCATAAAACCCTATTAAGCTTACAGGTACTGTCGGTTCTCGCCAAAAAAGAAGCTGCACAGAGCCTGTACATCTATTTTGAGGCAATGCCTGCCGGAACGTTATTCGTTAACATGAAGCGTTTGCGTGAGCGGCTTCTTTTGACGACTCCAGTACGTACTCAAAACCAGATCATCAGAAAGGCTATGCTGGAGTTAAAATCAATAGGATACCTTGAATATCAAGAGGTTAAGAAAGGTAGAGATATTCAGTTCCAGATTTTTAAGAGAAGTCCAAAGCTTGCTCTGGCAAAACAAAGCTGATCCTCTGGTTCAGTTCGCAGAAAAGTAACTTTGGATGTAATGAGGCGTACGGGCATTCATCCAAATGCTTTTTTGGACGCCTCTGCTGATATGAATACCCTTCCCTGCTTCCCTGCTTCCCTGCTTCCCTGCTTCCCTGCTTCCTTTCTTACTTTTGCTTAAGCACCCTGGGAATTTTGAGCATTCGATCGAATGCTTTATTTAACTAATTTTCACTGAGTTAGATAACGAATACTAAGCAATTGATTTTGAATGATTTAATCAGAAGTCATTCATCCAGATGCCTTTAGATAAAACTACCCATCAACGTTTGTGCATAGTGGCTATACGTGAAAAATCCCTGTCCTTCTCATGTCACACTGAGATTTGCACAGAAAATTAAAGCCTGTAATTGTCTGGGACATGATTAGAACAGAGGCGTTTTGATAAATATCCAGTTCAAAACAGAGGTCCCATAAGTAAACATAACCTCATGAAAATAAAAGCAAATCGTTTAAAAATCCCATAGTGGTGGTGAAAAGCATTTGCTTCAATGGGGGGAGAAAAGTGACCTTTGTGAAAAGCACTTGCTTCAATGGCGACAGAAAAGTGCCTTTTGTATAAAAGCATTTGCTTGAATGAGTTTGTGTAAGGTGCCTACGTTGGAAACCCCTGGCATGAATGAGGCGGGAAGATGCCTTTAGCTGAAAAGCATTTGCATGAATGGGACAGTAAAAAGGTGCCTTTAGCTGAAAGCATTTGCATGAATGGGGCCGCAAACGGTGGCATTGGTCGAAAAGCATTTGCATGAATGGTGCAGCAAACGGGGCATTGGTCGAAAAGCATTTGCATGAATGGGATAGTAAAAGGTGCTTTTGGTTGACAGGCATTTGCATGAATGGCGCCGTAACGGTGTCTTTGACCGGAAAGCATTTGGATGAATCGACCTGAAAAGGTGCCTTTGGACTGAAAGTACCTCTCTTAATGGGATTCGATAGCTGAATTTCACCAAAAAGCATTTACATGAATGGAATAGTAAAAGTTGCCCTTGGTCGAAAAGCAACTGCATGAATGAGCCCGGAAAAGGTTCCTTTGGTCGAAAAGCATTTGCATGAATGGGTTTCGGATATGTGTCTTTGCTACAAAGGCATTTGCATGAATGAGGCTGGAAAAGGCGCATTGTTTGAAAAGCATTTGCATGAATGGGGCGACACACAGGATGTGGCTGAAAAGCACTTGTATCAATGGGAAAAGTGACTTTTTTAGAATGACATCCTTACACAGAGCTTTCTCAAATATCGGACTGGATGGTTATCACAAAAATGGTGAAGAGATAGACGATGAACTTCTTCCCTATAAAGAAAAAATAACCTGCCTCACCTTCTTCAATCCGATATACACACGGTATTCACATGTGACATTCATAGGCTAAAAAAACACCAGGCGCAATTAAGGGAAAAAAAGGGTGGTTAACAGAAAAATGAAAGAAAAATAAAAAGTATTATGCAAATGCGTTTACGTGAACTCAAATCAACACGGAGTAATTATGGAACTGACATTGAATACTAACGTTGAAAGAGAACAAACTAACGCTTTTGCATTTCTGAAGTCTAAACATGCAAAAGTGCCTTTGTTTATTCTCCTGTTTTTAGCAAGTTGCGGTTTAGCGTACGCGGGTTCCGACGACGGAGCCTTCGGCGATATCTGGGCCTACATGAGCGAAGCATTAACTGGTGCGCCGGGTAAAATCATCGCTTGCGGCATGTTGTTCTCCGTAGCTTATTTCGGCGTTGTAAAACCTAACCTTGGTTTGGCGCTGGTTTCAGCATTAATGATGCTGATTATGGCAAACGGTGAAAAAATTATCAGCACGTTCCTGGATGCTGGTATCCCGCTGTGATTTGTTAGAACAATAACGATGAGGGGGATATTCCCCCTCTCTGGAGTTTTTATGACAAGTCAGTACGAGGTACCTCCACATACCTATCGTTTCCCTTACAGAATTAATATGCCTTTGTTGATTCTATTCTGGGATGCAAAGCAATTGGGTATAACATTCGTGACTATCGCGAGTGGTAATATTTTTGATTTCTTTATAACTTCTGTAGTTGTTGCGGTTGTGTTTTGGTTTGCATATAAAAAAGCAGCTGAAGAAGGAGTTAGAGGAAAACTCAAACACAAACTGTGGTGGTTCGGCTTGTTTCCAGGGAAATCAGTGTTTAGTAGTCGTTACTTTACCGATCCATTTATCAGAAACCTCTATTCTTGATGGAGCTAAGAATGAAACTTCTCAGCAAGCTTAAAATTCCATTCATTAAAAGTGCCAGTAATGGCGATTTTGATAAAAAGGACGAGACTTCGCAAAATGGAGGCGAAGACTCAAAAGGACGCTTTCGGGATTCTAAAGCTCGCTTTAGTAAAGAGATTGAAGCTTCTGAAATTGGAATTACTTATAGTGCATTGATTAAACGTGACGAAAAACTCTTACGTGTGAATTCAATTGCTATATTAGTCATCGCAGTTTTAGTGGTAAAAAATCAATTTCTTACCGATCCTGTGACTATTGTGCTTCCGCCTAATATGACGGAAGAAGTTAAAGTTGTGGGAAATAAAGCCTCAGAGTCATATAAAACTCAATGGGCCTTATTCTTCAGTACTTTAATTGGGAACATAAACCCAACAAACATAGGCTTTGTAACAACAACCATATTGGATGCGCTTTCTCCGGATTTACAGGCGAAAACCCGTGAGTCATTACAGCAGCAGACCAATATTATGCAAGCTCGTGGTGTTGAACAGTCATTTAAACCGATCGATATGTATTATGACACCAAAAATGACATGGTCTATGTCTGGGGAACGAAATCAACGCGTTTGATTAATGTTCCGGACAAAACAGAATCATCAAAATGGACGTTTGAATGGGTGCTGGGTATGAAAAACGGACGACCACGCATAGCCTATGTAAATCAGTATTCTGGTACACCAAATATTAAGAAAATTACAATCAACGGCAAAGAACAACTGGCAACACTCGATAATCCCCCGCCGTCTACAGGTAACTAATTATGACTTCTAAAAAGGGCTTTCGCTGTCACGCGATTACAGCAATGATCTTGCTGGCAACTTCGAATGTAGTCTTTGCTGAAGACTATCAGTTACCGGCGACAGTAAATAACCCGGTTGTTATGCCTGTCGGGGCAGATGAATTTCAGAATGGTGTGAAAAATGCGATTATTAAAGAATCTGGCACCGGCCCCGCGCCTGAGACGTCACAAGCAACAAAACCGACCACTGAACTACCAAGTCTTTCACCTGCAAGTAGTGCCTCCCCAGCTGTCAATGAGATAACTGGCGCATTGTCAAAAAACCCTACGCTTGTCGGTTATCAGCAACAGGTTAAATCCGGAAATTTTGATAGTTACGGAAGACCGGCAGGGAAAGAGCCTCAACAAAATGCACAAAGCACCGGGGCCCCTTCAAAAGCAGATGAGTTATATGTAGAGGCTCGTAATCGCTACAAAGAAGTGCAGCGAGTAAACGTCCCACCGGGTGGGAATATTGTACTGCCAGTTTCACGGGGTCTGCAAAACAGAATTTCAACTTCATTTAAAAACGCATCTGTAAGTACTTCAACGCCAGGTGATGAAGCCAGTATTTTCGTTAACGGCGGCGATGTATTTATTTCAACAAACACGGATAAGCCAATTGGAATAATGCTTTCAGAAGATTCAGTGCCTGAATCGACTTATAACCTGACACTGGTTCCACTGGATGTTCCTGGTGCAATGATTTCGGTCACAACTTCTTTGAGCCCGACAATGCAGGCGAAACGTGAGACATCTTTGGATAAACATAATTATGATGAGATGCTGGCACGATCCCAGTCAGAAGAGTTGGCACCATCTGACCCTCGTCAGGATGACCATAAACAGCGGATCATTGATTTACTGACTCCGGTTGCGCTAGGTGAGGTTCCTTCTGGTTTTAGTTTACAAGAAGACCGCTTGTCACGTATACCGAGCTCAGAGCAGTCCCCGTGTAATTTCAATATGTATTCAAAGTTAGGGCAAAGACTTGTGGGATCTAGGGAATTGATAGATGTCATTCTTGTTAAAAATGACAAGCCTTACGGACAAGTTGTCGCTGATCAGCAATGTATAACTGAAGGAGTAATTGCAAGTGCTTTGTTCGATAAAGCATTTCTTCAGCCTGGAGAGGAAACCGAGCTTTACATTGTGCGGGATAAATTATTTAAAGAGCGCCAGACTCGTGTAACCACACGACCAAGCCTGATTAAAAGATAAAATGAGAAAAGCTACTTTTCTTACAGGGGTCTCATTTGGACTAGTCGTTTTTTTGGGTACCAGTTATTACTACCAAACTGAGTACATTCCAAAAGGAACAGTGAATATAGTTCCCGATGACCACCGACCGGGTGAGACAGTTGACGATGCGTTTGAAGAACATACGATAATTATAAGCGACCCTACCCTTGCGCAAAAATTCGTTGGAAGCTCAACCGAGTTTGAAAGTCGGCGCGGAGTTAAGGAAATTAAAGAAGTTGGTTCGCTTAATAATGGTAAGGATTTTGCCCCTGTTGAATCCGATAATTCAGGATTGAATTTTAAAGATAAATGGCCCAGGGCGGGTGAACCTTATATCGTGCCTCAGATGACAGAAAACGAACGAAATTTGAAAGTTAAGCGCTTCCAGCAACCAAAGAGTGGAGTTAATAATGGACATTAAAAATGCCTGGGAAAATAAAACTGTCAGAATCTCAGTAATTGGTGCTGCGTTGATTGTATTGATTATCGTTATTAGTCAATCAATTTTTTCCACTCCGGTTAAAAAAGAGAAGAAAACCCAGAAAAAAGATATGCAAACTGGGTTCCTGATTGATGATTCACAAATGACTAAGCTGAGTAACGAGGAAAGCCAGAAGACTTATAACGAAATGGTCAGGCAGAACCGCATTGATCAGAATGCGGCAAAGGCAGATCGTGATAAAGCTGAAAAGGCCCAGCAAGAAAGCAAAGTACAGATTGCCAACCTTGCTTCACAAGTCCAGCAGCTCTCGACGCAGTTGACTGACATGCAGACCTCACGAAACGGTAATCGTAATCTCGACGCAGGTGGGTCACGCAAAAACGTCAATGAGCAGGCCCCAGCAACGCCATACCAGCTAAATCCAAATGCTGCGGTGAATGGGGCTAGTTCCGGATACGCTCCGATCACACCGACCCGAAATAGCCCAATGCGGACTATCACGCAGAGTTCAATTAAGACAAATGGTTCTGATGGTGTCATTCAGGTTATGCCGATATCCGAAAGCCGGATAAGAGAGGGGCGTGAGGTCGTTGCTGGCGGTGACAAAGCCCCGACACGAACTATTCGCGGCGACGGGACCGCTCCTGTAGACAGTAAAGCTCGGCATGCGGCACGTAAAGACGAAATGTTTCTCCCAGCGACGTCAATTATCACAGGGGTGCTAATTAATGGTCTGGAAGCCCCAACGAGTCTGTCGTCTAAAGCTGAACCCATGCCAGTCACTATGCGTATTAAAAAAGACATCATCATGCCAAACAATTTCACGATGGATTTGCGGGATTGTAATTTGTTGGGTTCAGCTGTGGGTGATCTGGCGTCACAGCGAGCATACATTCGGGCAACATCAATATCTTGTGTGAACTCGAAAGGAAAAGCTTTCGACGTCAAACTGGAAGCATACGCAGTTAGTGAAAATGACGGGAAAAATGGTATTCGTGGAAATCTGATAAGTAGAAATGGAAATGCGATCGCAGGTTCTGCTTTTGCAGGAGGCCTGTCAGCACTGGCTGGTAGTCTGAGCCCATCTAAGGTGTCTTCGTTAAATATCGATCCTAACTCAACGGCTGAATACCAATCGCCGAACATCGGGGCATTAGGAGCGTTGGCCGGAGCCGGAGCAGCTCAGGGCGGTCTAAACCGTCTTGTGGACTACTACACATCAATTGCTGAGCAGCAGTGGCCAATAGTCGAAGTTAGCCCAGGGCGCCCAATTACGTTTATCGTTCAATCAGGCGCAACAATACCTACAAACCTGACGAGTCGCTGAGGTTAATTATGGAAAATAACATTGAACCAGGAACAAAAAGTGATTCTGCTGAAAACGTGAAGCTTGAGGCGGCTAAACCTGTTGGGGGTATACGTACAACCAAAAAAGTAACTTTGGAAATAGATATCGAGAAAACCCTCAAGTATTTGATGCTAGCTGGCCTAGCTGTGCTTTTCGTGATCTATGGATACAAGGGGGCGAGTTTTGTTTATGAAAGCGTCAAAGCAATGTCGAATCCGTCCTACCAAATTGCAGTACTTGATATGCAAACTTTAAGGAAAGAATTTAATAAGCAGAATCCTGAGCCGGATTTGGTACAGTCTAAAAAAAACTTTGAAAATTACTTTAAAGCATTAATGAAAGTTTACCGTTCTCGTGGCTATTTGGTTATTGATGCATCATTAGCAGTAACAATTCCAGATAATGTTCAAATAGTCTCTTATATCGACCTTGGTGGAAGTTTTGGTGAGGTACAATCTCTACAAGGCGAAACAAAAGAAAGTGAGATACGATAATTGAAAAAGTTACTTTTATCTCTGCTGGTCTCTATGATCACAGTGTGTCCACCCCTTACAAATGCTGCTGAAAATGTATTAAACAACACTGATGCAGCTGCATTAATGGAAAAAGCAAAAGAAGGTGGAGTGTCCACGAAACCTTTAGAGGGCGTACTGGCGAAAATGCAAAGCTATAAGCCTAAAGATGTTATTTACATCCCGACTGGAGGTCTTTATCTGTTCCAGGATGAACGTTCGCAGTTGATGGCTGTGACCACTGATGGACGTTATACAATAACGGGTGGTAGCGTCATGGACATTCTTCAGAGAAAGTCAGTCTTATCCGTAGAAGATGTACGAAAATCCTACTTTATTAATTTAGACGACGCCCCCTTTCCTCTTGATACTGTGGCATTGATCCCTTTAGGAAACCCAAAACTAAAAAGACAAGCCGCTATTTTTATCACGCTTGATTGTGATGGTTGCCAAGATTTAATAAAAAAATTCTATGACGAAAGAGAAAAATACCGGGTTGACATCATTTTAATCCCCTCCCCCGGTGAGCCAAAGCAAGAATTACGTCAACTATGGTGCAGTAAAGAAAAAGGCAAAGTGAATGACCTTGATATCTTGCGTTGGCTTATGGGAAATAAGACCGATATAGAACAAAGGCTCCTGACAAAAAAAGAGGCAGAAACATGTCCGGCTGAGCCATTGGTAGGATCTCTGATGCTGGCAGGTATTTATAAATTACAGGGCGTACCTTCAGTTGTGAGACAAGACGGACTTGCCGGTAATGGCATACCGAAAGATTTTGATTCATGGTTAAAACAAAGTGTCGAACCCTTACTCAAAAACCCATTTGCTACTAATTAAGGTAATGAAATGAACATTAAAAAAGTTATTTTCAGCGCTCTGGTTGTTGGTTCATCTTCATACCTAGCGGGTTGTACTATCGGCAGCTCAGAATCAGAATGTCCGGGAATTGAAAAAGGGGTCGTTTGTAAAGGCCCTCGTGAAGTTATGGAACTAACGAATAACCGTGATGATCTTTCCGGCCTTGCGGAGGAAGAAGCTAATTCGGGAAAGGAGAAATCGGCTGTCAATGACAGCCAGTACCCTGCCCAAATTTCGCCGCCTGGCGCTGTGCAATACCCTAAGTCTGCCGTCTTGGTAAATAAGCCTGTGACATACAAGACGACGCAAATTAAACCTGCTGGCCAAGTCCCCGTTATGTACGATGAGACATTAAAAATGGGCGCGCCAACATCAACAATCGGGCCACGGCCGATAAGCGGCGTTCCAGTTAATTCTAATGTAAGGATGACAACGAGCTACAGCTCAACAGGTGCATCCGGTAACCCTTTTATCCATCCGACTGCTGATGTCATGAAGCAAACAACACAGGTTGTATCTCCGGCACCTGTACCGCGCTACGTTGCGCCAAATTCCGATATCAGTGCTAGTAAAGACCTTTACTCCGTTAATAATGGACAGCCTGTAAACCCTACGCTCAGCTCTGGCCAGATCCAGCAATACCGTACACAAGGGTATAAACAGGCTGTGGTAGCTCCAGAACCGCTTGCTGTACTTCAGCAAGGCCGCGTCATGAGAATCACCTTTGCACCATACACGGACGATAATGACGCTTTAAACCTGCCTGGCTTTGTCTATGTGAATGTCAAACCCCAAACTTGGATTGCGGGTAAAAATTCGACATCAAATCCGGCGCGAATAGTTCCTTTGCAAGTTCAGGATGCCGCTCGTGAAAATATGCAACAGCAACAGCGAGCAACGAAAGCAGTTTCGTCTAACGGTATTATCAGACAACTCTGAGGTCGCGAATGAAATCTGCTAACATCTATAATAAAGAATTAAGTCGCCACCAGTTTGGTGGGTTTATTCCTGTATACGACCAGATTCCTGGCACGAATTATTTTCTAATAGACGGTAATCGGCTTGGGTTTATGTTTATTTGTAACCCCTCACCTGGTGTTTTTGATAATCAGCAGGATGTGTTAGCTGAATTATTTAAAATGGATTTTCCTACTGACACTATCTGTCAGACCTCATTAACAGCACTGCCGGACCTGACCTTGCATTTAAGTGCCTGGTCGGCAGTTCGTGGTGGTCGAATGGAAGGACATGATAAGCTTAAGGGGGACTTACTCACGGCCTACCAGCTGGATTATTATGATAGAAGTCTAAATGAACCCTTAAAACCGGATCATGATAAATTAATGCTTCGTGACTTTCAGATCTGGATGTCATTTTCTATTCCGTTGAAATCTGCGCTTCCTACTGAAATTGAAATTAATCGCATCGATGCACTGTACTCTGACCTAATCAGTAAGTTGAACACACTGGGCCTTTTTCCACATAAAGTTAGCGCCGAAAACTGGCTTTATTGCATGGATAAATTAATGCATCCGGGAAAAACATCACGTTGGGCTGAAGGTCATGTTGAAGTCAACACTATGAGGCGTCTTAACGAACAGCTAAATGTTCCGGGGCGAAAATATACAGTAACTGAAAATAATTTTTCATCTACAACGCAGAGTACTGATGTTTCTGAACATCGTTATTTCAAACAATTATCTGTGGTCAAGTTCCCAGAACATGTAAATTTTGGAAGCATGTATGAACTTGTAGTGAATTGGATGAATGGGCGTAAAACTATATTTAGCCCATTTATGATAACTCAAACAGTCCATTTCGCCGATCCCTTAAAATTAGCTAGAGATAACGTCAGATATAAGGCAATTACTAACAAACAAGCTAGTATCCCAACCGTCTTAACGTTTTGTCCAAGACTGAAGGACATGGATAATGATTACATGGCGGTAACACGTGAACTGGAAGATGGGGCCCGTCTTTTACACAGTTATCTGACATTTACCGTCATGGGGAATTCAGCATTAGATGTCCAGTCTGCCGCAGACCAGTTAAAATCATTTTATCTGGAAAGTCGCGTTAAAGTGGCTGATGATTCATACATCATCTTTCCATCTTTTGTCTCTTGCCTTCCAATGTGTAATGACCCCAAGACGATACTAGATCTGGACCGTTTTGAGGTAGTCAGTAATACTGGTGCAGCGCATATGACCCCTCTATTCGGCCCATGGAAAGGTAATACTGACAGACCTGTACTTAACCTCGTCTCACGAGAGGGCCAGCTGTTGGGGCTTGATATCTTCAAGACTTCTGCCAGCTATAATATGGTTGTTGGGGCGACTTCTGGTGCAGGCAAATCGTTCTGGGTTGCATACATCATTAATAACTATCTTGGTGCAGGGCCGCGTTCTAATAATCTGATCCATTATCGTGATACTTTTGAAGGTTTCAAAAACAATGCTTATGATGCATTTGACCCTGATGGAGCCCAGATTTTTGTAGTTGACGTTGGTCGCTCGTATCAGGGTATTTCGGAGCAATATACAAATAGTCAGTTTATAGATTTTGGTAAAAAGCCTGATTTTACTCTGAATCCGTTCGCATTTTTGACCGATGTCACTGTTGCAGACCGAGTTTTTGATGAAGCGCCTGTTTTCAATGACGACTCAAATAATAACGATGAAGAAAAGGATAAAGTTGCACAGACCATTATGGTCCTGAATCAGTTAAAAATAATGGCATCTGAAAAAGGAAATATTGACGACTTTCAACAATCGGTCATGCTTCAACTGATTGGTGATGAATATAACGAATCACGTAAAGTCGGAAGTACAGGCTCTATTACAGGATTTGCACGCCGCTGTTCTGCCCATGAAGATAAGCGTATTAAAGATATCGGTGAGCAATTAGGGCAATGGTGTGAAGGAGGCATTTACGGAAATCGATTTACCGAAAAGCTCCCGCCAATAAACTTCGGTAGTCGGTTTATAGTTCTTGAGCTTGAAGAGTTGAAGGGTACCCCTCACCTCCAGACAGTCGTGCTCATGTCGATCATTCAAGCTGCTCAGCATGCAATGTTTATCAAAAAGGACGGTCGCCGCCGGTTGTTCATCCTTGATGAGGCATGGGAGTATATTCGCCCGGATAATGCTTCAGGCTCCAGTAATCAGTCAAATCAGTTTTTCTCATCTTTCCTTGAAGCTGCCTGGCGCCGATTCAGGAAAACGAACTGTGCTGGTATTTGTATTACCCAGTCCTTTGAAGATTACTTCACCTCCTCGGTAGGTCGAGCCCTGACGGCCAACTCGCCGTGGAAGATCATCATGAAGCAGGAAAAGGAGAGCATAGAAGCCATGAAGGCTAATAACTACTTCTCCACGACTGATGCTGAATATGAGCGTATGAAAAACATACGAACGATAAAGCGTGCATTTTCTGAGATGCTCGTCCGATTCGAGAATTTCCAGGAGATATGTCGCCTCTATGTAGACAGGAAAATGGAGCTTTGTTTTACGACTGACAGTACCGACCGTGGAAAGCTATGGGAAATACAAAGCCGTCTTGATTGCTCTTACGGCGAAGCAATTGAGATACTGTATGAACAGGAAGTTGCTAGCAATGCAGCTGCATAACGTTTAAGTAGTACTGGATACCTCATCTTTACTGGATGAGGTATCCGTACTTTACTCAAAATACAGGTTTTTAACTGTGTTACACTGCCCTCCCCCGCAACAATTGTTCAGGTTCAGAATTTCTGGATCGAATTAACTCCCCTAAATATCCCTAAATATCCCTAAATTTTATTTGTAGATACTGTTGATTGGCTTCTCTGGGGCTTCTACTTAAGTTGATTGGTGATGTAGCTTTTATACGGCTGATGTTTAATCATGCTCGGCCTGTGCTGAGCTAAATTTCCTGCCTTGGATACGGATGTTGTGGTTGCAAGTGATAACCAAATTTGTCGCGCTACTGTATATTAGATATAAACACTATCTTTATGGTTAGCTAAGCAACCCATAATTTCTTATGTATCGATTTAAAGTTTGGTAAGGCATTGAAAAACAAACAATAACTCATGTCTTGTTGGTTTGTTTAACAAGTTAGAGATAATATTTGTGAGTTGGTTTCTTTTTGTTTTGTTAGTCAATTTTCGTATTTGTGGTTATCTAAACCAACCATAACTATTAAGTTGCAGTTTTGTTTTGAACTAAAATGAAATGCCTTCTATTTAGGTTGGTATAGTCAACCATTTTCAGCTTCAAGTGATTACTAGAATATGGTTAATCGAGATGTTGTAACTGGTTGCTATCTGTAAAACAAGCGTAGTGCCATTTACCAAAAAACCTGAAATTCGCATCTTGAAATTGGGGAAGTTTATTCCTAATAAAACAATTTACTGACGATCCAACCAATTCGCTCCGCCGGGTATGTGCGCCTTAATCTCCAAAATTGGTATATAAACACCTTAAAGTTTATCCCGGGTGTTGAGTAACATTGCTTTGCATAATTTAGCCAAAGGGTTATAGGCTCAGATTCGGCGTGCTTTCTTAGTATTCTGAATGCCATCTTTTGGATCACGAGGTAAGCAGGAAGGATTTAGTTCATTCCTGAATGGCGCCTTAGCCGTCGAAAATTTTGCGGGGGCCTGGCATATTCTACTCTTTTGCCCGGTATTAGAGTCCAGGCTTTAAATTCCAACAAAGTTCTAGCACACCGAAACCTTATTTCGAAAACACTAGAAAAGGTAAAGGAAATTAAATGTTAGTAACATAGAGATAATTAGAACGGCCTACGAGATTTCAGAAGAAGTAATCTGCACAAGTCTCCACAACTTTTGTGAGAACGCCCTCTTATTTTGCTGCGAAGAATTAACATTATTGTCTGGGTTCACGCCGAACCACACGGTACTCTTTCAGTCTGTGCGCTTCAGACCGGACGTCGTCTAACCAGCTTCCCATAAATATGTAGATTTATGTTTGCACCATAAGTCATTACCACTAACGTTAGAGAGGTCCAACCCGCGTTTCATATTTCAACTTTGTACTTTTCAGTTCTTACAACCAAACTTTAATGTTGTTTTGCTTTTATCGTAGGTCATGTATAGATCCCTCCCGGGAACTGATTCATATAACCCCTTAATCGCCAGCTCTAGGCGGGATACTGTCCGGGTGCCGGAACACATTTAACCCCCTTAATCGCCAGCCCAGGGCGGGATGCTGTTCGGGTGCCTGTATATTTAACCCCCTTAATCGCCAGCTCAGGGCGGGATACTGTTCGGGTGCCTGAATATTTAACCCCCTTAATCGCCAGCTCAAGGCGGATACTGTCCAGGTGCCGGAACATTTAACCCCTTTAATCGCCAGCCCAGCGCGGGATACTGTCGGAGCGGCGGTACATTGAACCCTCTTAATCGCCAGCTCAAGGCCGAATTCTGTCCGGGTGCCGGAGCATTCAACCTCCTTAATCGCCAGCCCAGGGCGGGATGCTGTTTGGGTGCGGGAACATTTAACCCCCTTAATCGCCAGCCAAGGGAGGGACGCTGTCCGGGTGTCGGAACATTTAACCCCCTTAATCGCCAGCCAAGGGAGGGACGCTGTCCGGGTGTCGGAACATTTAACCCCCTTAATCGCCAGCCCAGGGCGGGATGCTGTTTGAGTGCCGGAACATTTAACCCCGTTAATCGCCAGCCCAAAAAGAGATGCTTTTGAATACAGGGGAATTGACGTTAGTTGCCACATAGCTGACTCTTGTTAAGTCGGTAGTTTGCTATCGCCAATGTTGAAAGTCATTCCTTATAACTCTCTTTTTACACATAACAAAGTAAACCGATGAGGCTGATATCCCATAATCGACGAAAAAGAAACAGAACGTTAGCGTATAGTTAGAATTACGGTTACAATTAAACGCATAAGGCACGAATGTACGCATTATGCGTAAAGTGTACATATATGCGTTTAATTTCATTATTTAGGTTAAAAGGGATCGGAAGAGAATGAATCTAATTGATAAGATCGCCCTTGTCGGTCAACGAATGAAGAGCGAGCAGATTTCCCTGAAGGAGTCATTATTGGTCTCTTCAAGGGTTTCGGTCTCGGATGATAGTGTTGAAGGTGTAGATCGCCTCATCTATAACCATTGTTTGAATAAAAAAAATCTGTCAGATTTTTTTGGCAAGTCACGCGTCACCTTTAATAAAATCCTTGCCGATCTTGAAGATAGAGGTCTGGTTGGTGCTCCTATCTTTCAGAACAAAAACCATCTCTATACCAGGTGGGACGTCCAAAAAATCATGGATGCTCTGGGCTGTCCTCGGTACAGCGACTATTACCATAGCCGTGCAATCGTAACGCAGAACCATAAGGGCGGCACGGGTAAGAGTACAACTTCAGGGGCTCTTGCTGTAGCCGCAGCGCTTGATATGCATCTAAACGCAAGGACACTTTTGATCGAATGGGACCCACAAGGCTCAATTGGTAGCGGGATGATACAAAGTGTAGCGGAAGATGATGTTTTCCTCACTGCTATTGACGCCATCTTAGGGGTTTATGAAGAGGACTCAGATTACAAAAAATACCTTGATTTAGGGTATTCGGAAGAAGAAATCATTGAGAGTATGCCTTTTTCGACACACCTACCGAATCTTGATGTTATTACAGCATTTCCTACAGATGCGCGATTTAAAGATAAATACTGGCAGTGTTCCAGAGAAGAACGAACAGAGCTATTACTTCGATTCAAAGAAGTTATTCTGCCTGTTTTGAAGAAAAAATACGGCCTGATTATCATCGATACTCCACCAGAGGATTCGCCAATCACTTGGGCAGCTGATGAAGCCGCTGATGGCATTCTTGTTGCCGTATCACCTCGTGAATACGATTATGCTTCCACAACTGATTTCATGTTGACCATCAGCGAGCGTTTCAAACAATCGCCGAGCAAGGGCGAAAATCTGAGGTGGTTCAAAGTGCTGGCTGTTAACGTAGACGATAAGAGTCCATATGAAAAAATTGTTCTGGATAAACTGGTAAGAACAGTGCAGGAACTCTTTATGTCTGCAAATATTAAAAATTCCGAAGCGTTTAAAGCCGCAGCATCAAGGGGCAGAACCGTATTGGATATTAAAAAGTCTGAAGAGCTTTGCTCACCTAAGCAGCTTGATGTGGCTGAAGAATCTGTAATGGCGGTCTACCAGCAATTTATAAATGAGATTAAGAGTTTTTCTGTGAAAGAAAGGAGTAACGCATGAGTGATGAGCAGCATATCGGGAATGACAAATCCCGTTATATTAATGCACCTAAGCGTACTGAAGTCAGCCATCGCTCCGGGCTTCCAGGCCTGAAATCACAGCCTCGACTGAGGAAGCTGTTTGCTTTACATAATGGACGTAAGCTGGAAGCTGAACACATCATTGTACCGGCTGAGAAGGTGGAACTGGAAACCGCAGTACACCCTATGAACCCACGAAACCAGGAAGCTCTCACTGTAAATGCAGTTCGAGATATCCTGGAACAAATTAAGGTACGTGGTGTTGATACAGAAGGCGTTGCTGTCAAACGAAATGGGGTGTATCTGCTTATAGAGGGCAGTCGTAGGCGTTTCTGTTGTATTCAATCTGCGAAGGATTTGCCACTATGGGTGTTGCCGGATGAATTATCCCCGGAAGATATTAATTCCATCATTACAGCAGCACAGACATCACGGAGATTTTCTTACCGTGAAGTTGGATTCCAGTATTTACAGAAAATGAAAGACCTTGGATTTGCAACTAATGAAGAGCTTGCTAATTATCTCGGAATCAGCCATGTATCTGTTTCTAAGCGTATCCAGGCGGCGAAGATAGATAATTCTCTTATTGCTCTCTTTCCTGACTATGAAGGTATTCCTAACTCGTATTACAATCGCTTATCCCGACTACAGAAGTACGTCGAAAAGAATTTATTCTCTCTTGAGGAAGTTGTAGATAATGTTCGGGAGGAAATAAGGAGCTTGGATGTAACCGATATTTCCGAAGCACAGAAGACAGTAATAGATAAAATTACTACAGTAGTTGAACAGCTTGACATAAAACCTCCTAGCAAGGGGTGGGAAACTCGTGAATTAGCCGTGTTTGATAATAAAGATAAATATGCAAGGATTAGCAAAAATGCGTCTGGAAGAAAAATTAGGTTTGAATTTAATAGAATTAATAGCGAATTGATCGCAGAAATTGAGGAGTTTATAAAATCGAAGTTGAAAGAAAAAGAATAATTAAATTTTGCATTAATCCGCATCGCAAGGATGCGGATTTATTACTATGTTGACCTTAATTTCATTCCCTCCATTATCAATACTGTAAAGCCTTAATCATTCTAGATGCGTGTAACTGCATGATCTTTAGAACAAATATCCTTATAAATGAGATTGCAGGTCCCCATGACAGGGACCTAAATTAACTATTGAATGGGTTGATGTACAGGTTCAGAAAGAAAAGGCCTGAGATCTATGTGAACTGCTGCTGCATTACTGTCATTAATTACGTTTAAAGGGGCTTTACCTGGTAAAGACATTGTTGCAACGTCGGGACCTGAAACAGTAAAGTTATTTTCCGCGCTTGGCATTACTGTGAATATTTTTATTGCAACATTCTCATGCCGATACATAGATATCCCGAACGTGGAGCCTGCTTCAGTATTACTGACATCAACTTCAACCGGTGTCCTACCGATCACTTCATTGGTCAGTATATTTTTCACAATGGCACCATCAGGTGCTGTGTAGATGCGATAAGGATAAGCAAAAGCCACCTCGCAGCAGCAAATACAGATGACGGCCAATATAGATTTCATGATTGCTCCTGTTCCAAAAATGCAAGACTTAATGATTGCGTAACTAGCGTTGTGTTTGTTTCACCCGAGCCGGGAAATTCATATCTAATACTGAACAACAATGGCAATGTGGGTCCATCACTCGACTTTTGTGAAATTTTGGTAAATGCGTTATTAATAAACGTTAATTGGTCAGTGTTGTCGTAGCAAAGGCCGAGTAAACCAACAGTCGGAACAGTAAACAATGAAACTGAACCAGGTGTTAATAACAGTTTCCCACGCGATGAATAGGTGCAACGGCTTCCGGCTAGATTTAGATCCGATAACTCAATAAATTCCTTGGTACCATTCTTGGCGAGCAGCCAGACATCAGTGCCTGAACTCTCAATCAGAAAAGTAACTTTTCCGTCGGTATAGGATTCACTTTTGTTGCTCATCACAGGGTCGAAACCTACTGAGGGGAGGTCTGCAATTTTGCTTCCAACCGACTGACAGCCAGTCAAAAGACAGATAAAAATCACTCCGGCTGCTTTAATCATTACTAGCCCTCATAATCGTTTTCTGTATGGTGCTGATATCGAATTCTTCACCTGGGTAAACCGTCAAATTTTTGGAGAAATAATTAGAACCAACGAGGAAGCTGTTACGTTTACCAACCCAAACAAACTCTGAAAACATAAAAGACCTGAGTTTATCAGTCGCTATAATCTCGTAGGTATGTGAGGACGGTAATGATGCAGTCGCGACATCTGGGATTGTGACGGAAGAGTGAATTTTTTTGGGCACATTGAGACGTAGTGCGACTTCTGGTGAAGGGTCATACTCCTTTGAAAAATCCTGTGATTTTGAAGTTTGGGGGAGGGTGAATTTTTTACCCTGGTCTGGTCCAAAAATCGCAATAACGCTTTTATTCAATTTACTTACGGACACTATCGCCTGTAATGGGGTACTGGATAGGTCATTGACGAAAGAGATTGTCAGGCTGGAACCCGGCTCTAACCATAGAATTTTTTTACCGGCTGCATCTTCATCCAGGGATACAATATTTGATAACAAAACGCCATTTTTGGCTATAACGTCAAATGCAATTTTGGGTATCACAAGGTTCAAAGGCGTAAGTGTTGACTGATTTGCGATCTGGAGATAGTTACGCTTAGTCATGCTTGTTTTAATTACAGGTCTTTGTTGACCATTAACAAGCCACATACCGTCGACATATTTTGCAGAAATAGAAATAAATTCATAGTTAGCCTCAGATTTAGCAACTGACTGCTGAGAAGTAGGCATTGGTGTTTTAGTCGATGCGGTTGCATTGATTGATGGCCACACAAATGCCAGCACCGGTAAAATTATCAGTTTTAATTTCTGCATTATAAAGCAGCCTCTATGTTGTTATCTTTTAAATCCAGGTCAAGTGGTGTTGTGTTTTGTGTGTAAATGCCGTTCTTATTAAGGATCATTTGGTGGCAAATTAGGGTTGGTGTTGAGGCCAGTATCAACTCGACCAGCGTTATTGCCGGAACTGTAGTACGAGGTATACCTGGGGCTAGTAGTGCTGGATCGCTAATTGCTGACATGAACAGCGAGCCAGTATTGATATGGAGACAGTTGCCGACGAGTACAGGTAAGTTAGTCAAAGGTAACCCATGAGCCTTTCTGATGCTATTGACCGGATTCCGACCCAGTACAACGAGGTTGACATCGCTAATATTCATTGGGCTGACTGCGTGATCCATACCAAAAAGAAACTGACTCTGAAAGATATTCACGTTTGCCTGATTAAACGCGAGGAGAGCGTTATAGGTATTGTCGAAACCCTGTCGTATGTCCGTGTAGTCGGATGGACAAACACCGATAGTAATATTTCCTTTAAAAAGCACCTTCATCACCGTGGCCAGCTGGGTGGAGAGCAGTTTGCTGATCTCCTCTTCAAGATAACTGCGGTTAATTTGTTTATGCCAACGTCCGCCTCTTGCACACCACCGTTCGTTAAGAAATGTGCTTGGGTAATAAGTCCTACGATCATTATTTGTGGGTAAGAGCTTCTTCATCATCTCTTCACCAGCCCCGGCTGCTGAGAACACTCGCACAGAACGTCCATCAAAAATACCAGTGTTTATCGCTGTCATTAACTCCATGGGCTCAGGACCATAATCAAAGAGATTCCCGGTAGGGAAAATGATTAGTTCCTCATCTGGGCTCGATATCGAATGGATAAGATTACAAAGCGTCGAATAATGTCCATGGGGGTCTGCCAGAAAGAAAACCCTTCCGGAATAATTAGTCAGGTCAATTGTCTGGACGTGCTCAGATGCCATAAATGCCTCTTCTAGAAAGTACAGTAATAATACCGGATGAGTGTCGGCAATATTTTCGTTAAGAGGGCTAATTTCTGCGCTTAGGCAAAATAGAAGTTGAATTCATCTGTAGTATCCGCACAGAGAGACTTTTAAGTGCCGTCTTTGGATAGGATTTTTTAGTGTCGTAAAGCTGAAGAAAACGTCATTTATGTGTGTTTTTATCAAGTGTACATAAAGTAGAGCAAGACAATTTTTAAAAACGAAGGATTCTTTTTTAACAATAACTTACGTGTGTTTCTTGCCTCGTTTTTGTTGACCTAAAGCAACCATTAGTGTATAAATCCCATATCAAAAGTGGTGGGTTAATTAAACCAATTCGAGGGGTTCTGCATGACTGAATTAGTAAAAACAAAACTGGCTGTAGCTGAATCAAACTCTACTGAATTAGAGACACTTAAAGTTGTTATTGATGATGGTAGTAAAGCGGCAAAACTGGTTTGTGTTAACAATCAAGGTGACCTTGTTCCCTTATTGACTCAAAATAGTTTCGTTGCAGATTTCCGGGTAAGCCATGACGGGCTTATTCCGTTTAATTACCTTATTGATGGCCTTCAACGATTCTCTCATCACAGTGAATCTAGTAATGCCCTTGAAACTACCGACGTTGCGCATCAGTACGATGAGATCAGTCGTCTGAATGTTCACCATGCTCTTCATTCCTCTGGTTTAGAGCCGCAGGATGTTCATCTCTATGTAACATTGCCACTTAGTCAGTTTTATACCGCTTTGGGTGAAACCAATGACGAAAACATCCAACGGAAAAAAGACAACCTGATGAAGCCGGTTGAACGTTATATTGATGGTAAGCGTGTTTCATTTAATGTTGTTTCAGTTACCGTGTTTCCTGAGTCACTTCCGGCGGTAACTCGTGCAGATGAAATTGAGTTAATTGAATCTTTTGAATCAAGCCTGGTTATCGATTTAGGTGGGACAACACTTGATGTAGCAAGCATTACTGGTCAGCTGGAACAGATCTCCCGAGTCAAGGGTTTTGACCGTATTGGTTGTTCTATCGTATATGATGAAGTCCGTCGTTATCTGGATTCTTCAAAGCTGAACGCAAGCTACGCGTATATTCAACACTTGGTCGACAATCGTGATAACAAAGCCTCACTAAAGGTTTCTTCCGATGATCTTGATGGTGTCTTCCAAGCCGTAAATAGTGCCGTAGCGCAACTTCAAGAAAAAGTGATCAAAGCAGTCACTCAGGTGGAAGAACGTCCGCACAATGTATTCCTAGTCGGTGGGGGTTCTTACCTGATTGAACCGGCAGTGCGTGAACATTTTGATAAATCGAAAATCATCATGGTAGATAATCCGCAATTCGCTCTCTCACTGGCTATTGCAGATACTGTTTTTGCGTGATGATGGTTTTGTAAAGGGGGGGGGGTATGACAAAAAAAACTGAGAAGGAAAACGATCGCATCCAGATTAGCGCGTTTTGGTTATCGGAAAGGCAATCTCCGTATGCCTATAATTTTCTAAAAAAAAGTGACTTAACACATCGTGGCGAACAGCTTTCCATAATAAGGTCTGCAATCACTACGGGGTTAGTGCTAAATAACCTCTTCCCCGAGCTATCAAGTTTTATTAATGGACTGAATGAGAGATTAACGGCTGCTGATCTAAATCGGTTTTTTAATGATGAATTTAAAAAGAGTGATTTAAGTAATGAACAGTTGAAAGAACAAATAAGTCTTATGCTTGATTCGAAATTCAACGATTTAATTTTAAAGATTAATAATTGCAAGAATCCTGCTGCTGTATTTTCAACTAATTGTCAAACTGATGTCAGTGATGCAGTAAAGCCTGAGACAGCAAAGGAACAGCGGTTGGAATTAATGTCTACAGAACTGGCCAAAAACTCCATGCCTGTGACTGTAGAGACCTTGCCGCCTGTTGCGATCGCAAATCAGAATGATTCAGTTCTAAAAACTAATCATGGTTCTCCGGACGTTAACTTAGCTCAAACCGAAACCATGGCGCTCAGTGAACAAGCGCAAGTGCAGGGTGTGACAACAAAGCAGAAGAAAAGGGCAAATGCAAACCTCGCAAATCTTGCAAAGTAAATATAGAAGTATCAATTGATTAAAATTTGTAATCTCTCAAAAAAGTCAGCTTACCAGCTGGCTTTTTTGTTGGTATATTATTAGTAGATGAGGTTGGATGGTGAACCGGTTACATGTAGTTAATGGAACACTCAATGCTGCATAGCAAGTTAAATAATTTCGTAGAATTATAGATCCAACTCAAAAACTCATTATGAACCTCTTTGGTTGTTTCAGGTCTAACCAGTTTGTTTTATGAAACCTAATTTTAGTTATGTATACTACTAAAAAAAAGGTGGTTTAGCTCCTGTTTATGGTTGTTCGTTTGCACGATTTAAGAACAGGTGTTAAAACGGGTACAGATTTGTCCTAAAGTATTGGTTGAAGTAAGAAATATCTTACTAAAATTGGTACTTATTTATTATTTTATGTAAAAAATCTCTATGCTTTACTGGTCAAGTTAGGTTTTTTTGTTACCCTAGCACCCTATGATCCTAAGAGTTTCTGCCGTGCAATCTGGATGAGCGTAAAGAAACTAACGGCATCATGTGTAACTGTTTGATTATTATAATGAAGGCTGACTGAATGTTATCACGCAACTCACTAATACATGGTTTACGTCGAGATCAGTTAATCGAAGTTCTGTCTATTTCTGAATTCCCAGTTGTCCTGGTCGAGAATCCCTTCATTCAGCCTGAATCAACGGGCAAAAAACCTGTAATTTTTAATATTGATGAATTTCATGTTTCTATCGCTCCAATTTCCTCCCTTAAGTACGACTGGGAATGGGCTCCAATTGATACAATACTCATCGAAGTGGTCATTCCACCTGCGGAAGCAGACCTCGTAAGCGCCGAGAATGATTTTCTTCGCGATGCGGGTATTGGCCATATTCAATGCGAGCCTGGTGGTGTATCGATACGCCGTACAGTGACATTTGTTGGTGGTATCACCGCCGACAATTTGCTGTATCAGCTTAGGCTTATGTGCGTGAGTGCTTTACACCTGATTGGAGAGGAACTGGAGGATGAAAGTTAATTACAAGAAACTATTACCTCTTGTAGTGCTCGGTTTAACAATTGCGGGGGCTTACTCGCTTTTCAACGCAAGACCGGCGGAGCCCGACTTGTACGATTTTACTGGCAAAGTTCTTAAAGCCACGTCTGTTTTCCAACCCTGTGATAAAGAATCCACACCTTCGTTAAACGTTAAAATTGCAGATAACGGAAACATACATATCAATGGTGTTGCATCAAAAGTTACTTTTGTTGAAAAAGTTTCGCCTGATGAAATTTCTGTTAAGTGTGCTGGGTTACCAATCAAAAATGCTCGGCTTGTGCATACGAGCTCTTACACCATGATAATTTCGGAAGGAAAAGGTGGTTTTGTTATTTCGGATTTGATACGCATCCAGGATAATGAAGTCATCTCCGGTATATGGTTCTTTAAGAAGAGAGCATAGCAATGAAAGAACTGGAAGCTATTGGAACGAAGGCTCTACGGGCTAGGGTCTTCAGCCAGTCAGTGGCGATGGCATTTGAAGTGAACGTCGACATAAGTCGGTCTGCTGATAATTCAGCCTTCATAAGCGAGGCTGAAAAATATTACCTTACTCTCCAATTCGCCCCTCCGGCTGACAATAGAGAATATGGGTGGAATTCAGAGGGAAGTATTCTCATGAAACTATCCCAAAACGAAGCCATGGCGCTGGCTTCTGTCTTCCTGAGAATTAAACCTACACTTAAAATTGAAAAGAGAAAAACCACGCATCGCACACACCAGGCTTACAAAAATATCACTATCGGCCCAAATGACCGTGGGGGCTTGTTAGTCACGTCAGGCATTGTTCCGGTCGAAAGGGGTTCATTTAAACCCATAAATTATAATCTTCCCGTAACGCAAATGGATTGTGTTTCAACAGGACTTTTTTTGCTTGGATTCTTGACGCTTAAGATGCCATGGGTATCCTCAGAATCGATAATAACTGCTCTGCGCCTTTCGGAGTCGAAAAGCTGTCAGTGAGTTAAAAATCTTCAATTTTTAGCAAAAAATTAATATTTTTTTTTCCTCTTAACGAACAAGATTTCAGATTTTTTTATCGTAGAGTAATTTTAATTCTGCGTAAAAAAAACAGGTGTTCGTCATGAGAAAATCAGGTTTATGTTTAACCCTGTTGTTTTCTTTAATTGCCTCGATTAAGTCGGTACATGCCGAGGCAATTATGATTTCCGGAAAACTCCAGGCTGATATGCCTGCCGTCACGTTTAATCCCGGCCCGGGCGATTTTGTTGCATTCGTAAACAATAATATAATTACTGCCTCAGGCTCTGGAACCGCATGTAATGTGACGGTTGATGATCGTGCGACATCAACGGTGGATAATCTTGTCTGCTTCTTTGAGTGGCTTCCAAATAGCTCTGGATTTACTGCTAACGGGTTCACGTTAACCGGGATTCCAAACAGCTCAGGAGACCTAAAACTCCCTTACAAAATTTCCTATTTTTCCGGTACAGAAAGGCAAAAAGTAGAAGTAGTGAAAGGGGAGTATACAGTTAATGCTCTCGTACCGGTTAAACCGACGATCACCGGCCTAAAGTCGTCTATGAATGGGCTGGTTCAAGAGGGTTACACACTTAAATCTTATATTAAGGATGAAGTGATCAGGAGTTTTGCCGTCTCAGTAGAACCCCGCAATTTTGTGCAATATATTTCTATCGGATCGGGTTCTGCCTGTGAAGTCCCTATTGGTGGGACCAGTTGCACGATCGATGTAGGAAGTATTAAAGTAAGTGATTCGGATTTATTGATAGGTTCACGGGAAATAACTGTCACCGCTAATTCGAAAAATAATTACTTTGCCCCTCCTGAAGCGCAAAAGCTTACGCTGACCTGGGACTACCGTCCTCCTGTTGTTGACCATACTCTCTGGAATTTCACTGATGAAGCTAAAACTATCAGTATTGGCGGTCAGCAAATCTATACCGGCGCTAAAACGGTAGCTGTAGCCGTCAAAGTGCCCCAGGAAGAGACTGAAGGCGAGTGGTGGCTACCAACAGCTATGACGCTGACGATGGTGCCGGACGGGGTTTTCAAGCCGACAACAAAAGTAACTTTGGATGACGGTACGGTTATCGACTTTAAGCAATCCTGGGTAACACCGATACGGCGTACCCTCCAGCCCGTGAGCGGACCCCAGAAGGTCGGCGATGAGTATCTGTATATCTTTGACTTAACAGACCTGACGAATGGCTCTTATGCCGCCACGTTCACTATAGAGAATACTAGCAAGAATACGTCTACGTACAATGAGCCCGAAAGCAAACTGATGCTTTCTGATAACCCCACACTCATGGTACTTAAGGATGGGGCAGCGCTGGCAAAACGAGCACCTGTTTATTTCTTAAATGAAATTATTGTTGCCGCATTCCAGGGGCAGGCCGGGGTTGCGGATATTAAAGCCGTTACTATCGATAACAAAGTTGTTGAACTCACCCCAACGAACTACAAAGGCATTTATTATCTGCCGGTGGGGGATGATCTAGATGTGAATGCTGACCACGAAATCACAGTCGTGGCGGAAAACCTGTATGGCAAGATTGTGACATTCAATACCACTTTCACGTATCAACCGACAGGGTTTGCGCTTAAAAACTTAGAAAAAGACGTCACCTTGTATTCTCGCGTTCGGCAATATACCGATCTGATGAGTCAGACAGCCGGTGATAAATGCACTCTCTTTACTACGGAAGAGAACGCGCAGGCTTATCTTGAGTGGTATGGCGGCAAATCTGATATCACTGCCTGTTACCCTCAGTGGAACAATGTACCGGACGGGCTTGAATTTTACTTTAAAGGCAGGACGCCAGGACTTACGGGGTTCTTCAATAAAACTGGCGAAAACCTGCTCGATTACCAAGTCTATATGATAAACGGTAGAGGCTCTAAAGCTGTGTCGGCCAAATACCGCCGCGTATTGACAACTCAACTGCCATATAACCCAATCCTTACTTACAAGAAAAATAAGTTGGTAACTGGGATCAACCCTAACACTGCACTAGCGTACACGACAGGTGGGGAAGCTGCTCGCCTCTTGGCAAAAGTGGTACCTGCTGATGTGACAGTCTATGTTTCGCAAAACGGGGGTGAGAACACAAAAACGACGTTTAAAAACCGTTCATCAAACAACGATGCAACTACATTCGTTCAGCGTCTGAAAGTAGCCGCAGCCCCACTGTGGACGAAAAATGTATTCGACATTGCTGTAGAGTACTCGAAGGACCCGACAATGCGGACCGCCGATACACTTAACGTGTATACGGTCCCCGACTTCAGCATTCGGGCTACGATGGAAGTCGAAGACAAAAAGACGGCTACTACAATGGAATTACCGTTGAAGGTGTCAGTTGGGCGCTATAACAATTCAACTCGCAAAAGCTCATTTAGCCGGACGACAATGGGTGACTGGGATGTAACCATTTACGCTCAGAAAAGTATCTATGGTAAAGATCCAGAAACAGGCCGTTTTAAAACGACGTATGAACGTACCCCATTAACCGAGGCATTGCCGGTGAATGATGCCGGGGTAGTCGAAACAAAAATCAAAATCGAGAATATGGACCTTGGGAACATGCGTCTTGTCGGGATAGCTAAAGTCCGTTCGCCTTTCGCTGATTTTGAATTGACCCGGGAAACAAGTGCGGTCGGCATACGTGTGTATAAGGGTGAAGAGCTGGAGGGTAATCTCTCAAAGAGCCTGATTATCGGCCGTATCCCGCTCAGTACGCTTGTGAACTTCAAATCGGCCAGCACAGCTAACTCTGATGCGCTTGCTCCTACCGAGTGGCAGGAGTCGTCAGACAATGGGCAGACATGGACGATGCTTTCGGACATGACTGGGAAGAGAAGTATTTCAATCAGAAAAACTGACGTCGGTAAGTGGCTCTACAGGGCCAAGATGACCAACAAGTTTACGTCAAAAGTGTCTTATAGCGACGTGCTGACAGTTGTAACGTACAAACAGCCTAAGCTAAGTATTGATGTTGCGGAAATTCTTGAAGGCGATGATTTACCAGTCTCGTTGCTGGATAATGATGAGCCGATTCCGCAGGGTACGGCTGAAGTAATGTGGTCGGAAGATAAAATTAATTGGGTCGCGGGTGACACTACCTATACCGTGACTGCCGCTGAGAAGCTTCCGCCAACTATCTACGCCCGGATGCGCTATCTGGATTCAGACGACCTGGCTGAAGAGTCCTCCTGGAAAGAGACGTCTGCGCGGTTAACGGTCGCTAAACCCAAGCGCCTTTCCGTTTCAGTGAGCAGCATTTCAAAGGTAGAGGTGGGAAGTAAAGTTACTTTAGATGGTAAATACTCCAACCCGAACAGTCGGTACCAGAACGGAAATGACGTCATTGAAGAATGGACTGCCCCTGACGGACAGAAAATCAGAGGGCCTAAGTTGTCGATGACGCTGACAGAGGAGATGCTGGATAAGCAAGGCTATGCGGCATTTACATACAGTGCATGGCTCGCTGACAGCAAGGAAAGTACCATTTCCACGCGGAAAGTATCGATTAAGTCCTGGGTGTATAAGTTCCCTGAAATGAAAGTCAGTACGAAGCTAAAATACACTATGGCCCCGTCGACCTTACACGTCGCCCTGACCGGAATAAAAGACGGTGACTATCCGGGAGTAACTTATTCACGGGAGTGGATCTACGATAAGGAAAATATCTCCATTTCAAAAGATGAAGGAGATACGAAAGAGTTTGCAATTGCGAAGCCGGGTAAATATACGTTGATGATCGTTTTCCGCGATAACCGTAATAACGAACAGCGTATTGAAAATACCTTCGTCGTCGATGAGCAAACTCCGATGACTGTTGAAATGACCCCAAAATTCTCTAATAAGTTCATGAGGGCTCCTCTTGATGTCACACTAAGATCTAATATTAAACTGGCGCACTCTGCTGACAGTATTGATACGGTGACGTATAAAGTAAATGGAGAGGTTGTCCAGGGTAGTAAAAACTATTGGGCTCAGGGAATTCCCGGTCTTACTGAGAAAAAATATGAAATCACGCTGGATGTTGTCAGTAAAATGGGACAGCGTGGTACAGCATCAGTAGATTTTGATGTTGTAAAAAACGCCGCTCCGCAATGTGTGCTAAGCCATACAGAATCCAATATGAGCTGGAGTTTCACAAATAAATGTGTCGATACTGATGGCAAACTGGTTCGTTATGAATGGTATATCAATGATGAACTAAGGAATGTTTTTGGCAGCACTGCGACACTATCGAAAAATCTTAATCGTGGGAAGCAAGATATCCGTGTAGTCGCATATGATGATAGTGGAGATTCAGCAACACAGCGCACGGTCGTATATGGCCCAGATGAGGAAAAATCAAAGGCTGTAGAAACAACTGGTACATCGCAGTAAGACAAATTTATGTACTGAAATAGAAGCCGGGACAGTAATGTCCCGGCTTTTTGTCTTTGGTCTTTTGAATTGATTTCGTCGGAAAAGTTACTTTGCATGAACGGTGATACAAGTCTCATGAATCACCAATCAATGGCAATAATGAAAGAAAAAGAGGGGCGTAAATTATCAGAAATAACTGGCTTTGTAGAAATAATGACGGTCCAAAACATGGATAATAGGTATTAAGGTAATGTAAAAATTAGTCCTTTGGTTCCGGTATCTGAGAGAAGCAGGTTATGAGCGAATACATACCTAAGAAGCGTGGGTTACTGAGTTTTGATTGGTACGTGCCGATCAATTTGGCAATTCTGATACTGGTACTGGCCATCTTCTTTACTCGATTTACATTTGGACATGGGCTATTAAATGGTTGTTTACCTGCTGATTTTTACATGATTGACTTGAAGGATAAATCTGTCAAGGCAGGAAACATCATTGCATTTCATATGCCAAAATCAGTCCGATTTATACGTGAAAATGAGAAGGTTATTAAAATTGTGGCGGGGGTAGGCGGAGATCGCCTAAGAGTCACAATGGATGGCGTTTATAACGGGAGCAAGTTTTATAAAGCTAATGCCAGACGTATTTCAATGAAATACAACATACCTGCTGAGTCTATTGAAAGAGAATTAACTATTCCGAAAGGAGAAGTTTTTTTAATTGGCCAAACGGATCACTCATGGGACTCACGATTTTGGGGGCCGGTTAAGTTGACTTCAGTTATTGGGAAAACATATGCGATCTATTGAATTAAAAACAACGATTAAGCCTCTGGCCACCTGCCTGGCGTTTTACGCCTTGATGTCCACCGCTACGGCTAGCCCCCAGTATCAACAGGTTGCTGACGACATTGCTAGGCAAGCTCAAGTATTGGGCGCTCAGTCAACGCCGCCGGAAACAGCAGAAGGCCCGCTCTCGTCAGGCTCTCTGGATTCTCCGGATGTCCAGAAGTACGTCCGCCAGGCTGAAGCTTTGAAGCAAAACAGGGACATCAGTCAGCCAACGAATCGGGGCTATGTACCGGGTATGAATGCTGACAGTGTGCAGGCGGTTATCGATCATACTCAGGCTATACGCGCTCAGAATAATAATTCTGAAGCAGTTAATGACATTATTCGCAGACGTGATGAAATTCAGGGAAATATTCAGCTGAACGACTCAGCACTGAAGTCTGTCGAAAATAAACCAGAAGTAATGCGCAGCCAGTCGACGAATATCGAAAAAATGTTTGGTACCTCAGGGATCACCGCCGCTGACTTCGAACGAAAAATAGATAGCAGACGGGAAGAGGTGCTTTCGACAGAAAACGGTATCACTATCTTTGCGTCATTTAGCCTGCCTGATTACGTCCTAGAAGATCTACTCCGTACCGCGTCACAAAATAAGGCGAGAGTGGTTTTTAATGGTCTGAAGAAAGGCACGACGCGTCTTCCGGAGACTCAGGCTGCAATCAATCAGTTGGTGGTGAAGGGGAAGTTTGACTCTCCACTGATTACGATTGACCCTGATGCGTTTGACCAGTACCAGGTCACGCAGGTCCCGACAATTATCTCCCGTGAGGAATCCCGATTCGCTAAAATGGTCGGTTCGTTTAACGTTGATTTCTTCCAGCGAGAACTGGCCAGAAATCCCGATCAGGATATTTTACCTAATGCTGGTACGACCTATCCGGTCGAAGAGAAAAGCATTATTAAAGAGCTCGAAGAGCGAGCACAAAAGTATGACTGGGAGGGCGCCAAGAAGCGAGCTGTTGCAGACACATGGAAGAACCAATTCATGGTTAATCTGCCTCCGGCTCAGGAGCACAAGGAATGGTTAATTGACCCGACTATCAGGGTCACTCAGGACGTGAAAGATAAGCAGGGCCGCGTCATTGCTTCTGCGGGCGAGCTGATTAACCCGCTGAGCAGGTTCCCGCAGAACCTCACCATGATAATTTTTGACCCATTGAATCCGGGGCAGCTTGATTGGGCTGAGAAGCAATATCGCCAACTTCTTGGCAGCGGACAGGTTATGCCGATGTTTACGCGAATTAAACAGGAAAATGGTTGGGACCATCTGAATGATCTGCGCGAGAAATTTAACGGGAAAGTATTCAAAGTCAATGAGCAAATTATTTCCCGCTTCCAGATTAAAAACACTCCAGTGTTGATTTCAACTGAAAAAGATAAATTCCGGATAACGCAATTCAGTGAAGCTGAAATACGTGGTGTTGGAGAAAAAATCTCGGCAGAGGAGAACTGATATGAAGATCGGATTTATTTTAGGGGCGCTGCTGGCCACATGGCTGACTCTGAATTACCCGGACCTGATGAGAGAGTATTTCAACAAAGTGGTTACGTATATGGAAAGCGTGACAACATTCATTACTAAATAGTGAGCGTGCCGGTGAAGAAGCTAAAAAAGTTACTTTTGGAAATTTTGGTTGCTGTCATGCTGTCATTTTCCCTGCCTGCAATGACCATGGCCGCAGATACCGGCGTCCCGGGAGCAATGTGCCAGTCAGCTGGTGTGTGGCAGGGACTAATCAAAAATATCTGCTGGAGTTGCATCTTCCCGATGCGGATCATGGGAATTGGTGCGGCACCTGAAGGTGCCGCACCCTCACGCCCCGGCTGCTATTGCACAGACCAAAATGGGATACCAGAAATCGGATGGCAGTTAAGTTTTTTCCAGCCAGTTAAAATCGTAGAAGTAGTGAAAAGCCCATGGTGCAGCCCATTTTTGGAGGGAACCATGTTGCAAAAATCACAGTTCGATATTGGCAAGAGCAATACTAACCAGCCTATGACTGCTACAGAAGCCGGATTCTACGACGTACATCTCTGGGAATTCCCGATCATGACAATGTTGAAATTGCTGATAATCGGTGAATGTACAGCAGAACCTTATATTGATGCCAGTCTGACGTATATCAGCGAAGTTGATCCAATGTGGGAAAGTGATCTGTTGACGCTCGTGCTGAACCCCGAAGCTGTGGTATTTGCAAACCCTATTGCCTCAATGGTATGTGCTGCTGACTGCGTGGCAGTGACTGCCGGAAAGGATAATTTGGCTGCCTATTTTTGTGCCGGTTGTGATGGTAACTTGTACCCGCTTACAGGGCACGTCTATGCGAATGATGATGCCGTCAGAACCAGTTCCCTTATTACACAACGACTACTAACTAAGTTACATCGGCAAGGAATGCTAATGAGAACAATGGGAGCAGATGCAATGTGTGAGAAAACATGGGAATACTTCACTCCTCGTTCACAATATAGACTTTCAATGCTTTACCCAACGCCAGAAGCTAAAGGGCCTGATTGCTGCCATAGGCTTGGTGACTCCGTACATGATTGGTCAACGCTGAAAGGTGGACGAAAGAAAATAGGCATAGATAATTATGTCTATATGCTATGGAGATATAATGACTGTTGCGTGCGTTTTAATCCCGGCGCTTAATTGCAGGAGGCTTTTAATATGAAAACTAGGAAATTAATTGCTTCAACAATTATTGCGTCTATGCTCGCAAATACTATGAGTTGGGCATTTTACGTTTCGCTCATTAACATGGTTATGACACCAAAAATATACGCAGCTGATGCGATATTTGATCAGTTGGAAAACAATTTTGACCTTGCGAACCCCAACGCAAATCGAAATGCAACAACAAGTGCTCAGGATATTGTAGAGAAGTACAAGAATGCTGATTCCGGGGAAAACCTGAGCGGAAAAATATCAGATAAATATGTAGGTAAAGCAGATTCAATAAACTTAGACGTTGGGAAGTACGGGGCGCTGAACTCAAACGAAAGTGTTATGAGTAATGCTGCATCTGACGGCAAGTCGATCGGTAAGACCGTACAGTTACCGAGCATGACGGGCGGTACGATCAACTCTAATTATACGAAAGAGGGGGCAAAGTTACTTTCCAGAGACAGTAGCGGTAACATTGGTATAAGTAACAACACGAATACAACGGCAGGAACCAAAACCAGTACAGGAGAGCTATTCAGCTCAGAGCAGAAGCACAGTGATATTCAGTTTAATTCCGGTGGCCGGTATGGAGATGAGGATGGATTCATCAATGACATCAAAAATCGAAAAAGTCAGCTGTTTGAAGCGCAGAGTTACGATGGGGTTGCCTACCGTACACTGGTGAATGCAAATAAAGACAACCCAGCATCTAATATTAAACCTAACGACCCTATGTTCAATGCTGGCCGAAATGAAATTGGTAATGCTGTAGCCGGTACAGGCAACTGGCTACAGAGTTGCAATACGGAAACAAAAAAACAAACTATTACTACACACTATCCAGATTATAAAGAGTTTTACTGCAACTCACCCAAGAAAGATAACTTTAATAGTTGCACAATAACTCGTGATTTTTCCGTACCTGTTTATATCTCAGGTGGTAATGGTGATATGTCTATGTGCGGGGATAATTGTGTGAGGGTCTGGTTCGGCAGAAGAGACGACAACTATTGGAACGATGGAGTATATGACAACTCATTAACCTTAAAATTTCATCCTGATGCAAAGCTTGCAACTGCGAAAATAATTAATGCAGAGTGGGATGATCATATGAGGGTCACGCTTGATGGAACGCAGATTTTTGCTCACATAGATGGAGAATATAGAAGTAGCAATTATCCATCACCACAAGGGCCATGGGAGCTGAAAAAATCATGGAAGCTTGACAAAGTCTACGATATTACCGACCAGGTAAGAAACTCTGTATATCAGGAGGTGGACCGTGAAGTGACAATGGCGTCACGCGTTTGGGTAGGTGGCGGTGGGGAAGGCTATTTTGAAGTTGAGCTGACTTTTGAAAATATGAAGCTGGAGGATAAACATATACAGGAACCCGCAGGTTGTTTTGATGCAGTACAAACGCCGAATTCATTCTGTCGGTTTGACCGGTTTGTGAACATGGATGTCGGTACAAAGCGGCTCCCGGAAACTGTGCTTAAAATGGCCACACCGCTTTATAAAGGCGATACCGGGTTCTTAACCTGGAAAACAAACCTTGAAGGTTACTTCTGTGATCCCCTGGCGAAGGAAAAGCTGTGCTCATATGATGCGAAGGGAAACATCATGAAAGACGCCGCAGGAAAAGACCTCTGCTACAACTACGACGACATTAAAAATATGCCTGACGCTTGCGGCACATATAAAAATGATGCTGCGTGTGTGCTCGATACACAGACTTGTGCAGAAGGTTGGTTCGATGAAGGCACAAATACATGCTACATGTATGAGCAGAAATATACGTGTGACAGAGGTAAGGACGTCGTCAGAGAGGTAGAGTCACAGACTAACGCCTGTGTAGGTATGATCCCATGTTCTGGTGGAACATGCGAAACCGGCCCAAAAGAGGAAAACAATGATTTTGGGAAAGTGGCCGCGTACTCAAACATGGTTCAGTACATGCAGGGTGAGGCAAAATGCGAAGATCCCAACGACCCTAATTCCTGCTCCGTCTTTGAGGGGAAAGCAGAATGGTGCGGCAGGTCCGTTGGTTTTGTGAACGGGCTGGCCAAAACAGATTGCTGCGAACAGCCACAGGGTACCGCTGGCTCACTAGAGGCGATTATGCTGGCTGGGTCGATGATCCGAAACACGAACTGGACACGAGTGAATGCTCAGCTGGTAAGCTGGACCGGTGGGGAGAGTGGAACCTGGGCTTCAATGGCTAACTCGGTTGGTGAATGGACAGCATCGGCAGGTAAAACTGTTGGTCAGATGTGGAACAATGTCACCAGTTCGCTAACCAGCGTCTACGAAAATGTGGCCGGTAACCTTGGGCGAACAGTAGGTTCATCCACTGCTGGTGGAAGTGGTCAACTTGCTAAGGAGACAATGAGCTCTTTCGGGCTTGGTACCCTTAAGAAGATGGCCATGGAAAAAGCATATGACTTGCTTCCCGATACAGTAAGGGACTTCGTTTTTAAAAATGTAGCGACAACGGGTGGCGAAGTAGTCTTTTCAGCAGCAATTCAAAACTTTATGCTTGCATTAAATGTCATTGGCTGGATTTATACCGCATATCAAATAACAAAAATGTTGCTTGAAATGCTTGTGGCCTGTGATCAAAAAGAAATGGAAGCGTCTATTCATAAAAATCAGAAATCCTGTTTCACACTGGATACTGAACGCTGTGTTAAATATCTCAATATGGGATTTACAAAGAAGTGTGTTAAAAAAGCAACAGACATGTGCTGCTACAATTCAATGTTATCTCGCGTGATTATGCAGCAGGCGTATCCTCAACTTGGAATAGATCCGGTTGCTTCGAGTTGCGTTGGATTATCAATTAGTCAAATACAGAGATTAGATTTTGATAAGATCGATTTAACTGAATGGATTAACGATGCCGTCCAGGTCGGAGAAGTTCCTGATCAGTACGCTACATTCTCCGAGTCATCGATAACAGAAAATTTGCCATTTAAAAATGAAAATTACCAACTTCCATCCCAAAGAACGAAAGAATCAATGGGTGGTGAGGATAATATGATAAAAGCTAGACAGGAAAATAATCAGGCAATTAAAGAGGAGAATGTGGACTGTAGCTATCTACCACGGCCCGCGATTTGTGAAGTTGGGTCAACTTATGTAGACCCAATTACTGGGAAGGAATTACCAAAATACTAAATGTAGGGGCTGTAAAGCCCCTTTATTTTTATTTTGCTTTAAGAGTTTTTTCAGGGAAACCCTTCTGACCATATTCTCCTGCGAAAAGATAATAATCTTTACCGTTAATAGATGCAGCAACGCCACCTGGGGTAGTGAATTTTGGACTGTCAGAACGGAAAATAATACCTGAGAAGTTAGTACTAGATTCATTGCCTTTAAATGGAATGAATACGTAACGAACTACTGAATAATCACCGGCAGGTAGATTAAGTTGAGGGATTTCAGATCCAGACGCTGGGCGAATAACCTGGAAGCTGTACATGGACTTAGTCGGCATTACGTCGGCAGCTGGCTTTGAAGGGAGGTCGCAGGTACTCCATTTATTCATCACTGCCATATCAATCTTGCATGAAGCCAGAGCCGCACTTTGCTTCGAAGGATTGAACCCGAGTGCCACCTGTGACTCTTTGGTGTGATTATAAACATATGCAGCACCGGCACGTACTAAGCTTTCATCGTTATAAGGAAGTTTTTTAGGGTTCGGGACAAAGACGACGTATTGGTTAACCTGGATATATTCAGCGTCAGAGGAGCTGTACATTGATCCCAAACTCATAATACTTAATCCACTGAGCCCTCCTGTAACATAGCCCATAGAGCCACTAATTAGCAGTTTGGAAAGCAAGTTATCTGCATCGCCACCCGGCTGGACTGTTTCTTCATTAAAAGTAACGTCAAAACCGGCCAAAGAGTAAGCATTTTTGGCTACCGAGTCTTTAGAATTAGCATGCCAGTAGAGCCCATGAGTGTCGCTGTGCTGTGCAGAATTCGGGGTTTTACCAGCATCCCGGGCACAACCAACCAGCGATGCACTGGCAACAAAAGCAGAAACCAGAGATACAAAACGTTTAGTTTTCATTTGAGACCCTTCTTTGAATGATTTTTTTGTCTAGAAGCATTATTTCATACTCGTCAGTTTCTCAAACAACCAAAATGCAGAAAAAATGAAAAAATGTGAAGCGAACAAAAACCAGCCTTGTAAAGAAAAATCCCTCTAAATTAAATCGTATAATCAGTGGGACTAAATATTCAGAGGCTTTTATGGGTAAACCAACAGATGAGCAAAGGGTCATCATTGAAAATGCAAACGCAAATAATATGGTTATTGCAGCACCAGGGTCTGGGAAGTCATTTACGATGATCGAGGCTGTGATCTCAATCCTCAGGCAGTTCCCATATGCCAAGGTTGGAATGGTCACATTTACTCGCGCTGCAACAAATTCATTGGCTGAAAAGCTGAAAAGTCGGTTAAGTAAAAAAGACCAGGATAGGGTGCTGGTAAATACTTTCCACGGCTTTATCCGGATGCAACTGGACATGGTCAACTGGAAGGGCAAGATGCTGATTAGCTCGGCACAGCGTTCTGTAATTCATCGTGCGTTAAAGGAGTCAGGCGCGCCTTTCCGTTACCCGGAAGCTGAATTTGCTATTGATGCGATTGGAAGGGAAATGGATACAGACATCATTTCAGTTCGCCATACGCGTCAACAAATCCACTTGTTCAACACATACCAGGCAATATGTCAGAAAGACCACGTAGCTGACTTAAATGCACTCTCACGTTTTGTCGTGGGCCAGATGCACTCAGGAAAAATGCAGCCACTAAATTTGACGCATTTAGTTGTAGATGAGGTGCAAGACACCGACTCGATTCAGTATGCCTGGATCGCACTACATACAAGGGGTGGTGTTAACACGAGCATCGTAGGGGATGATGATCAGGCAATCTATTCTTTCAGGGCCTCCGGCGGGGTAAAAATATTCCAGCAATTTGAAAAACAATTCAGGCCAAACATATTTTATCTAAATACCTGTTTCAGGTGTGAACCAGAAATTCTTAAGGTTGCAGGGGCATTGATTGAAAAAAATGTTTACAGATACGTTAAGGATCTGCGTTCAGCTAAAAGTGGTGGTGGAAAAGTTAATTTCCGCTCATATGTTGATATGGATGAACAGATTCAAGGCATCCTCAATCTAATTAACCAAGACCCAAATGGCTGGGCAATCCTTAGCAGAGGTAATGCACATCTTGATCAGCTTGAAAGCCTCATAGAGCAGCCGGTTCTTCGTTATGGAGGCAAGTCCTTTTGGGATGAGAAAGAGACGAGCGACGTACTGCATCTGATGGCTTTCTTTCGGCAGTCCAACGATGTTCGATTAATGAAGAGGGTGCTGGCGCTTTTCGGTGAAAATGAAGAAGTTTTGGATCAAACAGCATTTAGCATGAAAGGGAGAAAAGTAACTTTTGGTGAACTGAGCATCCCAGATGCAAGTTCCCTGGAAACAAGAACACTTCACTCAAACTTCACCCGGTTTACACAGGAGACTCGGGATAAAGTTGAAATCGAAAAGCGCTTCGCAAATCTGATTAAATGGATGGAATTGTCATCAATAAAAATGAGGACTCAGAAAGGTTCACCTTCACTGACACGAATTGCGTTAGATACCTGTAAGCAATGGGCTGAGAAAAATGGCTGGCAAAACATGATAAATCGAGCTGCGGCGATGTGTTTGGGGCCTAAAAAGAAGGATGAGGAATATACGCCGGATAAAGTAGTTTTATCGACATTGCATGGTTCGAAGGGGCTAGAATGGAAAAAAGTCATTATTATGAGTTGCAATGCTGACCAGATCCCAAGCAAGAGATCAGTGGGGCAGGAAGCGATTGAAGAAGAGAGAAGACTTCTATTTGTAGGATTTACACGAGCAGAACAACAGCTGCATGTAATGTGGTACGGTGATCCGTCCTTCTTTTTAAGCGAATGCGCCGAAGAAAAATTGAAAGAGGCAGCGAATATGAGAATAGAATCAAATTTAACAGAAGAATTTTCCAATCAGTATTTACAATAATGACTCTATGTTGTATAAGAATATTGAGCTTTGTATTATCGCTCCCACATTTCAAGTAACTGACAAAAGTTACTTTGCGCATTAAGCGCGGATTCAGCCGTGAAAAGCGGCCAGCTTACTTAAGCTGCAAGGCACCACCGGCAAAATGTCACCTTTGTCGCTGGTGCCTTTCCTATGCCCGTAAAAAGGCAAACCGAATTTACCAAATCGTAACTAATTTAGCTCTTGATTGAGCTATTTTCGTTGCGTACTTCTAATGCCAGAAAGTATAAATCAGGCGGTTCATAGCTTACGGGAGATGAATGACAGGCTTTGCCTTTGTGTTGGAATATTCCATTATTCCTTCCTTCTTACTATATATAGGTGACCCCAAATGTCTAAAAGCAAAGCACGCAGTAAAGCCCTTCTTCTGGCCTTCGCCGATCTGATTCCGGATATGGACAAGGCAGTTAACAAGAAGTTATTGGAATCTCTGATTATTTACTCAGGGCATGATAATGACCTTATTGTTATTTTGAATGAAGACGGACCAACTATAATTGAACTGAACTCTTTAAAATCGGTTTCTATGCTGGCCCAAAAGCTTTCAGCTTTTTCAACTTATTATCATGTAGAAATGCAGCAAATTCATGTCAATCCAATTGACTTTGAGAAGGCTTATAAGCTACTCAAAGAAGCACCTGCAATTCCCATGTTTAAAACTTTAGCTGAACTGGATAAGTTTTTAAATGAAGAGTTTGAAAAGTATGGGTTGAACACATTCCTTGATGTGGATGACCTAGATTATTCACTCGATAAATCCAGAGAGTTAAAAAATGATCAGTTGATTGCCTGGGTTTCTGAAATTATTGTGAAGCGCGATAAATTAGCATTGCGTAATCGCTTTAATGAAGTGACAAAGGCACATTATGAAACTGTAGATGCATTGTATGCAGCCGTCCGTCCCTTAATGAAAGAATTAGGTTTTCCTGATGAACTCATGCTACATACCTTTAGTGAATTGAGCGTTTTCGATTCCAAAGGCTGGGACCATGCTATCAAATCTAAAATTGAATTTCTCACAAAACGAGAAGCGCAATATTTAGATGACAAAATGAAGGCAGAAAAACGGCAGTTAACAATTGATGAACTTTTGACTCAAGTCAATAGCGCTAAAACAGCTAAAGAACCAAGACCTTTTGGTCAGACGTTTTGTTTTGCTGTTCTTGGCATGATGTCATTGATGTTCATTGTAAATAAATTTATTTAATCCTGTTAAGGGGGAACCCTGACAGGGCTTCTCTTTGATTAAAATGAGGAGAGAAGAAATGTCACATCTTGAATATGTTAATGAAGTTAAAGTGTCCGGGATAGTTATCAGTGCAATGGAGAAAGAAATGACTGACGGTAACGTTGGGTTATTAATAAAGCTCAAAAACAGAATGAAGACTGAAATTAATGGTGAAATCGCTGAGAGAGAATTTTCTATTCAAATCAAAGTGTCACCAGAAATGTATTCAGGCTGTTTCACTGGTATAAATCAAGGTGATGAGTTAATGGTCTCCGGTTATCTTGTTGTGGATATTGTCACGTTGGAAGGGAGAGAGCACCCTCTTGACTACATGAGAGTCGTTGCAACAAGTAAGTTAGCTCACATACCTAAACCCCCCAAGGGTTTTGGGCAAAGTAGCTTTAGACAGATCTGACATTTAAACCACCCTAAAGGGGAGAAATCCCTTCATGGGAGATCTCCCTTTGGAGGCCCCATGAAACAAAAAATTAGCTCGACATCATTTATTGGTAAACAAATGGATTTTTTCTCTATATTCGATTTTGAAGAAGAGGAAAATGAAATAATACCCATAGTTGAGTCTCCGCTTGAATATATAAATAATGCAATAGCCCAAAAGCAAAGCATGCAATCAGAAGAAAAACATTCTGGCCCGGAACTGGTGCCTCATGTGTCGGATGATGTTGCATTGCTAGGTCATTGTTCCAAATTACTCAACAATCAAATTCTGCATGGAATTAGTTTTGCTTCTGAAACTGATTATCTCTTCACTTTAGAAGAATACAATGCAGAATTAGGTGGTCTGGTTATCGACTGGGCTCCTGAAGATGTATATCAGTTATACGTCGTCGCAATGGAAGAGTCGTTGGAAAACGTTAAATATCTTGTCTTTACAAAATCACTCTATACAACTGATGAATTCGGAAATATCAAAGTGAATCCGCTTCTTGAAGCAGAAACACGTTGGTATATGTCGCAGTCATTTGAGCTTACATGTGCCACTCATGGTATAGATGCTATTGAGTTTAGGTCAGAGCTTAAAAAAAGCTTGTATGAATACACGCACAGTTTTGAAAGTGAAAATGTTAAATTATCTCAATATCATCAGGATAAAGAGATTATTTTGCATGATTGTAAGGAAGATATGGGATGGGATATCTTTTTCGACCGTGACTATTTATTGGCAGAAAATAAACTGGCAGTAAAATGGACTGATCGGGATATAATGGATGTCTATTCTAAAGCATTTAAATCAACAATTAATTTGTTTGAAAAACTTGTCGTAAATAACAAGTTAACATTAAGGGATACATCAGGTTGGGTTATCGTAAACCCTACATTTGAGCGCCAGTTCGAATGGATTGAATCTGAAGTATTCGAAATTGTAGGGACTCATCTTGGTTACAACGTTGATGCTATCAGAAAACAGATGGTTACAGCGTGTAAGATGACCTTCAACTAATATGCCACTGGCAAACATCTGCCAGCGGGCGGTGTTTGCATTTTACCGGAGTTTTAAAAATGACTAACGCCGCAACTATATTAGAAACCGAAAATTCATTACTGGAAGAAAATATTGGTAATCTGTTACCCGCAAATGTTATATCTACAAAAGCATATGCGAATAAGGAACAATATTACCTGGTTAAGGCCAAAGATTTGTTTGGTATTCCTGAAATGTCCGAGGATATGATAGTTCCAGTATTTAAACGTTTATCTCCACATCGTGCAAACCTGAATAAGGATTATATACCGAATGCTCGTATACTTGAGCAAGTAGTACAATTGCTCGTAAGTAACGATATAGATTTAAGTGTATGCCTGAAAGGGGAGTCTGGTTCTGGTAAGACTGAAATGGCAATGTACATTAGCCATATGCTGAATTGGCCGCTAACCATAAAGCAAATCAACAGTAATATTCGTGCTGATGAACTTGAAGGTGAGCGTAGTCTCATTAACGGAAACACCAGTTTTGTGCCCAGCGAGCTTGTAACGGCGTTTCAGGAAGGCCACCTCATTCTTCTGGATGAAGTGGACAAGATTGACCCTGATACCGCCGCGAAGCTGCATATGCCTATAGAGCGTAAGCCCTGGTCACTAGCCGCCAACGGTGGCGAAGTGGTTAATGCCAATAAGTTTACGCGGTTTATGGGTACAGCAAACACAAACATGAGTGGGGGATCTCGTAAGTTCGTTTCATCACAGCGGCAGGATGCAGCGTTTATTAAACGCTTCCTGATTGTGGAGATGGAAAGGCCTTCAGAGGTTGCATTAACCAACGTTTTGCTTAAACGCTACAATAGCCTGCCTATGCTGGTAATTGAAAAATTCGTTTCGGTAGCCGTTGCAGTAAACAACATAGGAACTGAAGACAGTGTAATGGATATTCGTCAGCTTGTGGCATGGGTTGGAACGTCGATGACGTTAAAGACCATGTCCTTACTGGATACGTTTAAAATTGCTTTTGCGTCGGCTCTGCCTGCACATGCCAGTGGTATGGTGCTGGAAGCCATCGATTTAAAACTCGGTGACGATAAGAACCGTACAATGGAGTATTACACTGCAAAAAAGTAGTTATAGATGGGACGAGTTATCAGAAGGCTGAATGCCTTGTGACAGACTTTGCTCATCTTTCGTTTTACGGTTTTTTGAGTGCAGACGGGGATGAAACTTTCGCGATTGCACAGGAAGGAAATCAATATATAGGTCTTAAGCAGCACAATAATGACTATTCATTTATTTGTTATCAAGATTGTGACAAAGATATGGAAGCCATGATTAAGGGCCTTGAATCAAAAGGATTCATGTATCAAGGAAGTATTCAATCGACGTCTGTCGAGAGTGAATTTCCTGGAATTCTTTTAACAACACTTGAGAAGTAATAATCTTAACCCTATCGGGAAATCTTTCCCGACAGGGAGGTTTTCCCATTTTTTTAATCTGGAGAAAACCTATGACTTTCAATACTTCTAAACTTAATAAAGTTTCCGCTAAGCAAATCTGTGATAACTTTGTAAAAGCACATCCTGATTTGTTGGAAGGTGCTGTTATAACAAAAATCGAAATCAGTGGTTGTCAGGGCTCTCGGCGTACCGATAAAATCGAACTGTCCTATGGCGGCGATGATATAACGGACCAGAAGAGCGTGTCTAAAAGTGAAGTTCGCTGGATAGACATAAAGGCACTGAGTTTCAAAAGCACTATCACTAGTCGAATTTCAACACTCTGTTCACGGTTGTGTATCCGCTATAGCAATATGTGGATTTTGCCTGTCGAAAGAATGGAGGAGTTTCTGGAAGAGGCACAAGAAATTGAACGTGAATTTCAAGCCGGTATCCAGAATGTGGTTGATAACTATGACACTCATATTCAGGCTGAGAAAGATCGCAGTCCGTTGATGTCAGATTTAATCGACCAGTTGAAATTAACGAAAGATGATTTTATTAAATCATTCCGGTTTAATCTGGCGCATTTCATTCCGTTTTCACCGATTAGTGTGGAGGGGGATGAAACACAGGACTTTTATCAGGAACAACTGATAATCGATTTGGCCGATGAAGCTATGAAGGTTTATGCAAAAATCAGTAAAAATGATAATTTGCGTTCCAGCACGATTGACCGATTAAAACAGATGCAAGATAAAATCATTAGCTTTATGTTCATTCATAAAGAGGCGGTTGTTCTTGCAGAAGCTATCAAGCACGTCATGAATAATTTACCCAAAGGCGCCATTTCTTCTCCCCGTGATGTTGCGGTGTTAAAGCAATGGTTCTATTTCATGAGTGATGCGTCAATGCTGAAACGTATTATTTCTGGTGAGCAGAAAGTAACAGATTGGCTGGATTCCATTACCCGGTCATTCAATATTGATTCACAGGATAATACGGCTAACTCTCAGAATGCTTTTGAGGATGATGTTTTTTCTTCAGCAAATGTGTTCAGAGAAGATCCGCTTGAAGAAGTTGAGAAAAACGCAGTAACTGCACCTTTGTCTGCTGTTGTCCCTGAAGAAGATGTTTCCCTTCAGGCCAGTGGTAGTAATAGTGCTTTTAACAGCGAACTCGAACTGAACGGCTGGTGATTTAGTCTTGTAAAAATAACCCCAGATGGGTACTTCACCATCTGGGTGAGTACCCTTTATTAATTAAAGGTACTCAAATGAAATTTGATTTGAAATCTTCACCCCGCCATATTCAACGCCTGACGAATATAGCCAGCGTGATAAGCGGTATAAGTGGTCTTAATGTTGTAATAGACAATAAGGTACATACACCTTATTTCAACAGCGAAAAGAACGTTTGTGTATTACCTAATGGTGATTATAGCGATGAGAAATTCGTCAAGCTAATTGAAGGGTTTATATGTCATGAAGCTGGACACGGTCGCTATACAGAACATGAAGTATACCGTGAAGCTTTTGTTGGGGAACTGATTAATGCAGATGGCTTCATCAGTATAGATGATAAGCTGAACGCTGAATTTCAAACCCTTAAACAAAAGAAAATCGCATATGCCCGGGCTTACCGTCTACATGGACTTATTAATCTCTTTGATGATGTCCAGATGGAAGAGAAAACGGGTATTAACTATCAGGAGGCAAAAAAGCGCCTCGCGGTAAGTTATGCCTTGATGGTTGAAGCTGGGCGAATGACGGTTGATGTTTCTTCAAGCCCTCAAAACCCTGTTCAGTTTATTGAAATGTTCCTGCTTAATACATTGCGGGTTAACGTTCTCCAGCAAGAAGGGCATAAAGAAACGCTTGATCCATTTTTCGATTATGCAAAGAAAATCCTTGAGCCTGTAATTTTAGAAGTTGATGAGATTATTCATCAGGCTCTAAGTTGCAAAAGTACGCAAAATTGCGATTCTCTGGCGCGTAAAACCTTGGCTCTTTTAGAGCGTTTACGGGATGAAGCCAAAGAGAAACAGCAAGAAGAGGATCAGAATAAAGACCCGCAAAACGACACAGACAATTCATCTGGCTCTGAGAATGAACCTGATTCCGAAACCAATGGTGACAACCAGGGTGAAGGGGATGGAGATTCCGAAGAGCAAGACGATGATGCTGGTAATGGTAAAGCACCTATGGAAGATAATGAGCCGTCAGAGCAATCTAAAGGGGATGAAGAAAGTGCTGAGAGCGGTAACGGTGAACCTGATGGAGAGCCCGAAACCGATGAATCGGCTAACCCTGACTCGTATGATGCTGACGGAACTCCTTCCCAAATCGACAGTTCCAATGGAAATCCTTCCGATGGGGAAAGTAACTTTTCTCCTGAGCAGTGGAGTATCCTTGCCAAATTGCTGGATGATTTTCTTAACAGCGATGAGGAAAGTGAAGATTTTCATGAGGCTCTTGCAAATGAAATCTCCGTAATTGCTGCCAGTGTGTCGGATGAGGTTAAAGCTGAATTTGGTGCAAATGAGTGGGATCTTCCAGATTTGCTTATTGATCTGAATGTCTACAATGAAGCATTAAATATCAGTCAGACTCTTGGGGCAGACTTATCTGTTTTACAGCAGGTAAAAATGCGTGGTCAATTTAAAACCCGTGATAGAGGCTTGTCATTCGACATTAATCGATTGATCCAGTCTCCGATGGGTGTGAGGGATGTATTCCGGTCGCAAAGCGAATCTAAAAACCGGGGCCACGTCGGCTTGGTTATTGTTCGTGATATTTCAGGTTCTATGATTCTGGATCACCGTTATATCCACGCAATTAAGACTGACCTTGCATTAACTTTGGCGATTGAAGCTAATTCAAAAATGCACGTTGCTAATGTGATTTATCCGTTTGTCGACAAAGACTTTGAAGTTATCAAAATGTTTGATGAAAACGCGGAAGAGACGCTTTCAAAATTTTCACTCGGCTGTAAAGGGAATAATACCCCAACGGGTTCCGCCTTAATGGCTGCTGTAGAATTGTTACTTGAAAGCCAGTTTGACAGGAAAATTGTTTTCCTTATTACTGATGGTTATCCGACAGAGTCTGATTACACCATTAGTGATGTTCTTACGGTAGCTGAAAGTAACGGTATTGAAATCGCTGGTGTAGGCATTAAAACTGATGAGTTAATTGGTTTTGATGAGGGCACCTTCGTAAATGTTGATGATATTTCTTTACTGCCGAATGTGGTCAGTAAATTAGTACATCAAATTCTATCTAATTAACTCTACCCAATCGGGGCAAAATGACGCCCGGTTGGGTCGTTTTGCTCCCTGAAGGATTAAGGAGCAATATATGACTCAGATAAAGACTTACCGTGTCGAGTATGAAAAAGTCGGGATGATGCATCGTGTCCGTATTTTTGGTCGCATGGGTGAAGTTGTCAAAAGTGAATTGCCAAAAGAAGTAATTCTCCGGGATGTATCTATACCGGAGGGTAATGTAAAAATGGCAACATCAATGGTTGATGGTTTTATCCAGCGTCTTGAAAATAATGGCTTCAAGTCTGAAGCGTAATTGTTAAGGGCCATTATGGCCCTTATTCTTAGATTCTGCGTTGTGGGTTTCTCCCTGTTTTCTGCATCGCAGAGGGCATTGAGAAACCCACAATGCCAGATAAGAGAGAACAAAATGACTTATGCATCACCGGCTGTTAAGCGTACACCACATGAAGTATCTGAGCACTTTATTAAAATGGTTCACGCTCGTGTTGCGGAAGCCTCTGGCTGGCGCTATGTATTCGATAGAATACCGGCATTTAAAGATGCTTGTGATAAAGCACCTAGCCAGGTTCCTTGCCCCTTCACCGGGGACGGGAAATCAAAGTTCCGTTTCCGAAAAAAAGACCTCTATACCGGTTGTGCTATTCACAATGATTTCCCTGTGAATGCATTTTGTGACGGTATTGATGTGCTGGCAGAGTATTACAAGTTGAGCAAAACCCAGACTTGTAAGAAGATCTTGACTGATTTCTTTGGTATGGATCTGTACGCTCCGTTAACTGATGCGGATCTCGAAAGTGAACGGCGTTATAAATCAACAGTTCGTGCAACCGAAACGCTTGATAGCGATGAAGTTGAAAAACGGCTGCGTAAACTTGAAGTGTTATATCACTATACAGGTGAAATCAAGCCAGGGAGTCCTGTGGGCATGTATCTCCGAAATCGTGGTCTTAAACGAATTCTGAGTAATCTGCCTAAGGATCTTGGTCTGAACAACCGACTTTACTATATGGATAAGTCACTAGAGAAACCGTCAACTTACCCGGGAATGATCGCAATTTATCGTGATACACGGGGACGTCCTCTGACAATCCATAGAACGTTCGTAGAGAAAAATGGTGATAAGGCTCGGGTAGAGAATCCGAAACTGATGATGAAACCGCCTGCCGATATGACCGGCGGCTCAATTCAGCTGTACGACCCACACTACAACTCAGGTACCCGTACCTGGACGTTAGGTGTGGCTGAAGGCATAGAAAACGCGCTGTCAGTAACTGAAGCGACTTCAACACCGTGTTGGGCTGCGAGCTCTGCCTGGTGTCTTGAAAACGTTGAAGTGCCGGATAGTCTACTGCCTCCTCCGGATGTGAAAGAAATACAGTTTTACGTCTGGGCGGATAAGGATGTTGTGAATTCAAGAGGCGCTTGCCCGGGTATGGAGTCAGCAATACGACTTCAGGCCCGAATGGAAGAGTTTTTTGCAAAGCGATATCCCACTTCAGAGCTGACAATTAAAGTCTTTGAACCAGATTTCGATATTCCTGAAGGGACGAAAGGAATCGACTGGAACGAAGTATTGAAATTAACAGGACCTGATGGCTTCCCAGTAAAATGGGCTCCTGAATGTCTTGCTCAGCTTTAAACCCGATAACTCCCCCGCCTTTTTAGGTCGGGGGGGGTTATCTCTTTAGTGTTTAATTTCATAAATACTAAACAGATAATTAGATTTCCTTCGTGAAAATCACCTGTTATTCAGGTTTTTTTTACGGCTGAGATGCTTGCTCAGTTAAATAAATGTGCGGTACATCTGGCTACGGTCGGTTGTATGACGTGGTATATCCATATAACTCAAAACCCCTGACGGGAGTATTACCGTTAGGGTGATGCTCATCGTTTAATATAAGAGAGCATTGTTATGAAAACTGAAAATCAAGACTTATTTAATAAGTTTGCTGCTGTGATTTCATCTCGTATCGTTGAGCAACCATCATCATGCTATTATCTTCATGATAGTGAAGTTGACCTTACGATTTTAAAACACAGCATAATAGATAAGGACAAAAACCTGTTGTATGTAATTCGCCCTTCAGGTACATGTTTGTTACGCTGTGATAAATATTTTTTTCCGAATTACTATCTTACCTGTCGTGGAGATTATAAAGCATTCATTTATGTGCATTTTAATCTTGCTACAGGAAAAGCGGAAGATATCACGTGGCAACAAGCTTTAGAAGTTTTGTCCAAACCGGGAAGGCCCCCATTGAGAGGTTCTCTTGGAAGATTTGATTATTTAAAACTTGTGGTTGATGATCTTCGTACCCGTGGTTATGCCGATTTTCTACCGGCATATAATCTGGATGGACTTCGTCATTTTGCAGTAAAGGATGAGCGACCATCTCTTGTCAGTTATATCGACAATGTCATAGCTCTTTGCGCATAAACATATCACATATTTTAACTACATCCCTGATGGCCAATCCCATCGGGGGGGCCCTCAGCATTTAACCTGGAGGCCTTATGAAATTAGCTACAGATCTTGTCAATGCAGTTCTGATAAAGGATGGTGTTGTACCGGTTTCCATTACTGAGATGCCTGTACAGTCTCTTGTAAATCCTTTGACACAAGTGCATCTCAGCCTGTACCTGAAAACAACGCATTTATCGCGGTTCGTCCCTGACTATGTCGAGACTCTGAAAGATTGTCCGGTATCGTATGATATCGGCCTTGAACTTCAGCAGTGTATCAGCAGTGCTGAATTGCTCTGCGAAGACATGGAATCGCTTGAATTTATCTCTGTATGGATAGAACTCTATACGTGTAATTCAAAGCAACAACGGTTTGAGGAAAGTAACTTTTCTCTTCGTTCCGAAGATATCGAGCTGGCTAAGATGCTAGCTTGTTCCCATGATCTCTTGATTAGCCAGGCTGCTTGTTTCTGGCTTTTATATTTTGATGACTTCATGAGATATGTGCGTAATAGACTCTGTACTTTACTCAGAGAAGTTTTAATACTGATTGCCGGACTGCGGAATGCATTCTTGCACCGTAATGAAGATCAGTTAATTAAGAGAGTGAAGTACGGGAATGAAATGCTGGAGGTAACTCTTAAAGCTATTGCACTATGTTCAATGGACCGGTATCTGAAATCATTTACCTCTTTACGAACAGAAGCGGCAGCTTCGGGTTTTATCAAATGTGTTAAGTCTTATATCAGTACAGGGTGGAGACATGGTTATATAGTCTGTCACTATTATCGAAATGGACAGTCTCTTGGTAAGTCATTACCACTTTTTATAAGTGAGACGTCTGAATACAGTATACAGAAACGAGTAAATCGTCTTATATCTTCCACGATATCAGGGCGAAATAAAGATTTAGGTCTTTCTGATTTCTGATTAACACTACCCATCTGGGGATTACTCCCCTGATGGGCGTAATCCCTTTTTATAACGAGAGGATTACATGAAAATTATCGAGAAAATCATTAATGCATTTCTGATGTCACGCAATCACGCTGTGAAGGTCAGCAATGTTATCTGCTTAACTGGTTGTGACGGTAAATTTACTGGTATACGCTGTGACGCCGATGTTTCATTTGATTTTCTTCATTCGTATGCTAACGCATACAGTTCAATATTTTTAGATATCCCGTTCCCTGGGTTCGAAGACCAGAACATTACGGATTGTGTTAAACGTCAGTTAGATGTAGTGAAAAATAAGCAGAATCGGTCTTTCTTTATTGACCATATTAGATTCCCGGTTACTGTCAAGGAAGGATTCACTCTACAGCGCGGTGGTAGTTACGACGTGACTGATAGTGAATATAACAAGCAACGATTGCTGCATTTAACTCGACATGGACGTTTTGGTGAAGACTATCTCACGTACAAAGAAGGACTGAGTCCCTTCTTTTCATTTGTGAATGTAGAATTACATGAAACTATGAAGGAAGGTATTCGTTTAGCACTTGATGTTTTAAATAAGATAACAACTGACCAACCTGACCGTCTTATAAAGGACTTTAAATATCATGACTGTTACAATAGTTATAATGTTCAAATATTTTGTAAGGGGTTGCCAGTTGATATTCTGGAAACGATGATCGCACCTGACTTTTTGTCATCCGACATGTCTGGTAGTCGTCAGATCATCAAAAATGCACGCCGCTATCTTAAAGGCTTTGCCCACAGTAATCGTGTTTACATGAAGTACGGTTGGCGCTTAGCGGATATCGACACGTCTGATTATGCTAAAGTCATGTCAGATAAAGAAATGCATGCCAGAGATGATCTTAAAATGTTTTGCGGTGTCTTTGTTAAAGAGTGCTTCGCATCCGGAAAAGATGAATACGAAGCCTACCTTCAAGAAAGACAACACGCTATTCGTTACGGGTATTAAAACTTATTTTCAACTTATCTAATCCCTGAGGGAACTCTTCCCTTGGGGAGAATTCCCTCTTAACCGAGGGCAATAAAATGAAAGCTATTTATAAATTAATTGAAGCGATGCTGGTGAAGATGGGTTTTGAAGGTGCTGCGATCCAAAGTGTCAATCTGGAAACCGGAGTCATTCAGAGTCTTGTTGTGAAGGTTGATATTCCAGTCCGGACTTTAAAACCGCATTTAATGCGTTATCTGCGCGACTGGGAGCCTTTATGGGGCCCTGACGTGGATAACCATCCTGTTGCACAATATTGCTCAGGAGCTGCGTTGTTGAAGGCTGGGCCGGTCACTCTTGAAACCTTGCAGTTTGAGGTTTCAGTGTCAGCAGCTCACCTGCGTCTTGTTGATGTTGAGCCAGACTGGCTGAATGAAGGTGTGAACCGTGAAAAACTGGACTATGTCTATTATCGTTCCAGCAATGCAGACAAGGATTTAATCCTTGGTATGGTTGAAAACGGTCACAATTTCATCAGCCATCTTCATGGCCAGTTACGGTCACGCTTATCTCAGGTTCTTCCGCTTATTTTCGCAGTTACAGAAAAGGTTGCGGAAAGTTCAGTTCCACAAGTGTTAACCAGGTTCTTCAGTGTTGACCATCAAATCAATACTCAGATAGTAGTTGAACCGGTACCCGTTTCAGTTGCAGACCAGATAATTTCTGCCAACTGGGATGTGAGTAGTATTTCTGGGGCTGACAAGTTCCTGAACCATGTTAATCGTTACCTGTCGGGTAGGGTGATGAAGCGGCGCATTTACGCTGTTATTGAATCTTGCAACGATGGCCCTTTAACTCTCGACGCGAATCTAGGTTGCTTTACTTCACCTCTTCTCGTCACTGAGTACAAAATGGTTCAATCGCATTCTTCATCGCTGTACAGAAAGGCTATAAATAACTCGCTTAAGCAAATCAATTCGTATGCTCCAGAGCATTCGGATGATCTGCTTTACATGTAATTAATAAATAACCCTAAGGGAAGCTCAATCCCTTTAGGGGATGCTTCCTTTATTCTTTCAAGAGGAAGTAGATATGTTTAATGAAAACGATGATATAAATTTTGTTAGCGCCATGCTTAAAAAACAACTTGGTCTGACAGTAATTCAACAGGATATTAAACTGTTTGATAAGTCTAATTTCTTTGAACAACTCTCATTCAAAGCAGAAGTGGCGACTGATGATTTGTTATTCTATCTTGATTCATATATCGAAGAGTTGATAAAACATAAAGCGCCGTATTCTGAAACCGAAGTTCTCCGGAATAAAATCAAATACCTTTTTAAAGTATATGAAAAGTCTGGGTTTCAGAAAATAACAATTCGTGGTTATCATAATGCGCATAGCACTATGAAATTTTTCGATATAGCAACATCAATATTGGCGGCCTCAGAATCGTTGCCTGAATATGATGAATTTCAGAAAGGTCTCAGAAAGGAAATTTATCAGAATAGAATGAGTGTTGACGGGAAAGTTCTTATTGCCCGGTATGCACTGAAGCAATTTTTCCATTCTGATTTTGGCGACTTTATCTATGAGTTTGAGAAAAAAATAACAGAGTGTCTATTTAATTCTCTTCAGGTTATCAAGTCTGTTAAAAATTCATTTCATAGTTTAGGTCAATATCAATATCACCGTCGTGTAAATCATGAACTGATGTTGCATCTTGAGCTGAACACTGATGAATACCCGGCTTGCATGCCTGATCTTTACATTGGTTTCAATGAGTCTGAAGGCACGACGGGGGCGTATTGCGATGATGAAAAACTCATTCGTCTTTATACCTGCGTAAGTTCCGGACACGATGTGCCGGTTATGATGAACGTTCGTTTCACTGGCAGTGATGGGAGTGTTAAGTGTGAATCCTCGCACGGAACCTTCTCTTCTGTGGGACCTTGTGGCCGAGTACAAATCTGTGACAGAGCAGCGTTGATCCATGAAGCGATTGAAGAGTTTCGGGACGGTGTTTAACCGGTCCTCATTCTCACCTCATCGTAAAAAGTAACTTTGTTCGACTAAATGATTGCGTTCACTTTCCTGTTTAACTGGCAGGATAGAATGATTTAGAAAAACATATTTTTATCCACCCACTGGGGAAGTTGCTCCCCTATGGGGCACTTCCTTTCAATTTTCCTGAGGAAGTGAAAATGACTAATTATACTGATAATCAAAACTACGTTCGTGCAGTACTGGCAGACATTGGCATTGATTTTGATGAGACAGAGATTCATATCAATGTCTCTCACTGCCAGGGCGACGAGGTTTCTTTTTCTTGCAGTATATCAGCCAGTGAATTAAGACAGTCTGTGGACCATTATGCGGAAACGCTTAATGCTACTCAACTGGATGGACTGGATGCTAATACCCTCAAGAAGCGCCTGGTTTACTTCCTTGAGGTCTTCGACCAAGTTTCCGGTCAGTATCTGGATATCTCTGGTAAACACTACGCGACTAGCCGCTTTGAATACGATGATGTCTGTTGTGATATCCTAAGTCTTTCTGCGGATAGCACACAACCTGGTGGCTATGATCGTGAAGAATACAAAAAACTGATGGAAGTTGATGGACAGGTTTTAATCGCCCGTTTTGCACTGGAACAATTCTGGAATACGCATTTTATTGGGCTTATCAACTATGTATCAGATGAAATAACATCCGGTCTTCATGATGCTTATCGCACTTTCAGTGATATAAGCATGGCCGCTTATACATTTAGTGAGTATTCATATTCACGTCGAATTACCGACGAACTGAGTCTGCATATTTCACTTCAAGAGGACGATTTCGACGATCAATTAACCGATTGTTATATGGATGAAACAACGCTGCCGTCCGGCAAAGTAGTTTTACGTCGTAATAATGAATCGATTATTGATATTTATGAAAGTTATGCTGCAAAATCTTACTTTCATATGGTTGCTCATGTTCGAGTCCTTGATCAAGATGGTGAAGTCGTTAATGAACTTTACCAAGGGGTGAATGTATCTGAATTGACTGGTGGCCGGGTTAAAATCCATGACCGTCAGGATCTAATTTATGAAGTATTCTCCACATTACGTAAACTCATCCCCGCTACAGAGGTTAAAGTCTCCGTTGCGGCATGAGTGCTGAAGATAGTTTTATATCTTCAGTTTTTTATACTCCCAAGAAGGCACGGTTATCCGTGCCTTTTTTTATTCCTCAAATCTGTTCTTTAATCCGCTATATTTCAACGTACTCATTGACCGATATGATTAACTGCATTGCTCTCCGGTCACAGCTCTTCATAAACCATCCGTTACCTTCCGCATCAACTCCAATCCAAAATGACACTCTTTCTGCTGCTTCCTTTCCTGCTCCGGTTAGTTTCAATTTTTTGACACGTGTTTCCGTTTCCGGCCGCAATCAGTCTACATGCTGGAGACTGCATAAATAAAATTTACTTACTTTGTTTTAGTTTCGCGAAAATAGGTCTCTTATCCGAAAAATGGAACGATAGAGATTTGTATACTGTTTAAAACAAAGGAGTGACTATGCCTGCCACCATAAGTCTGAGCAATATCCCTGTGAACTCGGTCTTTTCCCACGACCAAAGCCAGTTCTCTTATCGGCATGTTGATTTCAGTATTGAGTTGCTGCTTTCTTCGGGAAGTGACTCACAGCTGGAGTATCTTTTTCTCAAACCGGCAGCTGAAGTAAAGGCCGATCTACAGCGTCGTTTAGGCCGTGGGGAACTCTTTGTGACAACAGACAGTTGCGACAATTTTAGCGAAGTCTATGGCTGTATGGGACACGATTGCTGAGGGCTTTATAAAGGCAGGCGTCCGATTTTATAACAATACGAGACACAAGCACCTAATGATGACTGAATCGTTCTATGACTGGGTTGTGTACTGCATCACGGGCGTAATAATGGCGTCGGCGCTCCTCGAAGGAAAAAGAACCCGTTTCCCGGCTGCATTTTTTTACGGAAGCATTGTGCTTCTGGTTGTTTTGATTGTGGCCGGTGGCCTGAACTGGTGGTTTTACCGGTCAAAATTCGGCTCAGTCGTCGTTATTTTTGCTGCTACAACACTGTTAATGACCCGATTCAGGATGGTCATTTATGCGCTCAGGTTTCGGTCGCTGGTTGCAGGTCTGCAATCACACGTTAACAAGGGGTTCAGGATAATCCTCGTTTTACCCGAAAATGAGGACGAGAAGATCGTATTAATGAGCATGTTGTCTAAAAAAATACCCGCAGGCGCGTTGTTTTATACCCAAACTGCTCTGGGTCCATATTCAGGGGATCTACTGCATGCATTGGGACAAAAGCATCTTATGGGCGAAGGTTACCTGCTTCTCTGTGAGCAACAACTTCCTGCCCGAACCTGGCTAAGCACTGTGGAAAACGGTGAACCAGAGACGTCTCTTGCAGTCAATTTTCATTCGATCCCTGATATGGAGTGATACCCCTATGTACAATACCGATTCACAGACCGTACCAGCTGACACCCTGTGTGAAAGCAGTTCTCAGGTGAAAATTCAGTTAAGTCGAAGTGCCTCCCGGGCGCTGACGACGGCGAAAGAAATTCTTGAAACCCGGGGACTGGAATCTGTATCAACTGAAGATCTCGTTCGGGCATGCCTCGAAGAAAATCATCCTCTCGATCTGGCCAGCATCTATCTTGAGCATCGACTAAAACAGAAGGGGACCAGCATCTGCGAATTTTAGCGTTTTGCAACCTATTGGGGAAAATCCGGAATGTGTTTAAATAGCTGTAAATAAAGCAATCTACAGGTAAATCATGAAAAGCAATCTTCATCCTTTTGGAGCGTCTGGCACGAAACGAGTACTCAAAACGGACATTGCGTTGTCGCTGCTCTGTTGGATGTTTACCAGTCCCTTTAGCAACTGGACCGAAAAATATTTTACCGGCACAGAGGTGCCTGAAGCACCGATGCCCGAGTTGGGTCAGGCACCTGAGGCTATCTTTCGATTTGTGCTTAATGATGATGGTTTTGATGTTGGTTATGACGCTGTGGGTATGGATCTCTGCTGTTTCTCTATCCCACTATCTGCAATGCCAACAGTAAATCTCGACGAAGAAGAGACGTTATCCAGGCTGACTGGCGAAATGATCCACGGCGTACTGCTTTCTCTGCCTGAGTACCTTGAGATGCCAGACAGGCTTGTCTATCAGCTAAATGATGAGGTAATGGCGTTCAATTCACACTGTGGCAACGGAATTCTCCATGGATGGACGTCAGCGCAAGAGCTGTGGCGAAACGAGATCTTGCCACGCACACCTATTTTGATGCAGCACACCTCAGTCATTCACTGAGTTCCGGGGGCTCTGGATGAAAAAGCGACTTTACCTGTTGGAATGGAAACTTTGTGAGACACGAGCCTGGTTAGGATGGATGGTTTTTTGGTTGATCATCAGTTTTATGCTGTTATCTGCGATGTTGATGACAGGGCATTTGCTAAACAAGTTTGTCCTAGCGCCCGTCTGGCTGTTTATCTGGTGCTCTCCCTGGTTATGCTTCTTGTTGAAGGTACGCGTGACCGAGATTGATAAAGGGCTGGTGAATACCCTTCAGCTCGGAGGTTTACCGGTTTGTCGGTGGAGCCGTCCTGTAGTTCCCGGCATTTGGTCTGTTGATCGAATGAACGGCCGCTACAGGCTGAACCGTATTGGCACGGATGGCCTAACGGTACATTATCCGTGGCGCTTGCATTATCAGCCTTTGTTCCTGACTCCGGATAACCAGATTTCTGATATTAACGGGGGTAAACATGAATGAAAAATATGACGCTGTAGTGAGTGCAGCTACCTCCTGTCTGTTGTATGTCCGTGAAAACGGAAGGTCAGGCCTCGGGGAATGCCCGGTGGCGTATTCGAATGAACTCATCAACAGATGGCTTAGTTCGGCTGAACGTCGTAATTTGCATTCTCGTCAGTGTTTGCGTTCGATCCGAACCATTCTGAAGCAAGCCAGAAAGTGTCGTCAGCCTGATTTTAAGAGCGTGATGCATTTGCTGGTGGAAGGTAATGGCGTTATCCCGGATGTTACAGTATCGGATTTGGGTAATGTGCAGAGTATACGAAATGAACTTATTGGACTGGGCTGGTGGGTGAAGTTCGGTGTACCGCTGGACTGGCAGCGTATCAATCTGCAACACAGGCCTGTCAGTTTTGGCCTTTTGTCCGACCTTAATCGTTGTTTCAGGCATGACGGCCAGCAGGCTGAACCTCTGCCCCTTTATACAACAGGCAATTCCGATGAACTGCGGAAGGTGTTGGAAAAGTACAGCTACCGGCTGCGTATCGCATCTTCAGAAGTGGTTGAGGATGTAACGGTGTTGCGCTGTTTTATTGAAACCGGAGTGATGAATGTCCAGTGAAAATTTACCTTTCTACCGTGATCGGATTCTGGAGCGAATTGAACAGCTCAGAGCCTTTCTGAATAACCATCAGCCGGTGATGGCGGAACTGATGACTGTGGGGGCCGTCACGCGCCACGAAGAGCGGCTGAAAGAGGTTACCCCAATTGAGGTGAGTACTATTTCTGATGCCTCTGTAGATGACATTATCCGTGTATTTCAGGATTTTTGTATCGATGACATCGATGTACTCAGCAGGAATTCAACGAAAGTAACGACCAAATATCCGGGGCTGATTATTGTTCCTGAGGGTGCCGAACTGCTGAGCAGAATTATTCGCGATATCAACGACGCCAAAACTGACTTTGCCTCAGCTATGAAAAGGGTAAATGATCAGAAACACATCCGCTTTGAGGAAGTTCACCGTAAACTTCCCGGCCTTGTGACAGTGGCGTCTACTCGCAAAATTATGTTTGTGGAGGCACGGCTTAAAAAAGTTACTTTTTGCTGGCGACTAAACCGGAACCAGGTAAAAACCAACGCCAGTGAGCTCATCGCGATGCTGGATAAGCGTCGTACGGCAGCGGTCAAATCGCCAGCGACCACTGACCTGACAGTGGTTGCGAACATCGATAGGGCGAAGGCATTACTTGAAAGAAAGGTCCTACAAGACGGGGATGCGTTACGTCTTTGTCGGACCAATACCTTCCCGGTTCCGATCGCGCATCTGTTCTCATACCGTCCTGAAGGCACGGAGCGTGGAAGTAGCAAATACGCCGAGACGGATTACAAGGTGGTGAAAGCCTCACTGCCCATTTTCGCTGTTGGACAAAAGCCAGCATTTAAAGGTCTTCAGAACTGGGTGCCTGCGTCGGATGACGCACCGTCAAATGCACGAAGGATCAACCATAGCTACACGGAGCTTGTACCCGGTGCGGATCTTGGCATTTTCATTATGAGTAAGGTCTGAGGAGAAAAGCATGCAATGGATCTCCACTACCAGCCAGAAGCTCGATGAGAGACTTTATCGTGTCTGTGTCTGGGTGAAAAAATACCACGAGGACGCTATTAACCGTGTTGTATTGACGGTGGATCTCAGTAAAGCCCGACATGACCCGGGAGAGGATAAGGTACGGTCCGAGTTACTGTGTGGCCATTACTTTCTCATGAGGAAGGAAAACAATGCGAAATCGGCGCCAGCGGATCAAAACTTTGAATTTTTACCTGACGGCCGCAACCTGAGCTGGCAGACGTCGACCCCGGGGCTTCAGCAGCTTCTGCTGAACAATAATGTACCGGAGTCCCTCAGGACCCTGGCTGATTATATTCACATACGTCTGACCAAACTGACAATGGTCCCGATGTCGGGAACCATAATGAAAGCTGCACAGGAAGACAGTATCAGCTGGGTGAAAGTGGATCTGCGATATTTCTGGCAGTATGAACTGGTTGATTCCCATCTGGGACCTGTCCAGGTGTCTCATAAGGCGCTTGTGCGTTTTGGCCGTCTGGCTAAACACGATGAAAATGCCAGCGCTATTCGTATGCTTCGCCAGCGGTTGTCATCACCATTTATTCAGGAATATGAGATGCCTGAGGAGGAGCTGAAGCGTAAGCAACAGATCATGAATACCGCCGATGTGAAAATGCTTTTTCATGCTCATTATCCGGGGCAGAAATTGCTGTTGGCCCGGTATGCCAATGGCTGGGTGCTGGTGGATTGTTTCCTGTTCCACCATATCAAACCCAAAAAGAAGGCGAAAAACAAAACCAAAGCAGGCAAATCAGAAACACAAAATATAAAAACGACGGGGAGTGAGGATCATGGAACTGGGCATTATGGTGTGCATCGTGTTGTTACTCTCACTGGCAGCGGTGTGGATCAGTAACAAGGCGGTGGGATTACTGGAAATCCATTATTTTAAGCGACCGCTGAGCATGGAATATGCGGCGTGGCTGAGGGTGATGTGTGCCGGTTTGTTGTTTATTTTTATCCAGATGGCCCCGGCATTCACGTTTCTGTATACGCTTAAGCTGGTGGCACTGTTAAACTTGGGTGTGCAAACTATGAAGCTTAACGGCGTTTATAAAATGAAACGCACAGGTATGCTGCCGCCGAAAGACGCCCTTCAGGATCTGAACCGGTTTAATCCTTTCCGTAAGAAATAACCCTCAGCAGCGCCCGCATGGGCGCTACTCATCCAGCGCTCCGCGCATGAATTGCGTCATCGCTTTTTTACCAGCTTCAATGTTACGGATATAGCGTGAAACCATCTCCGCGTTGCTCCAGTTACCCATCTCCATGATCTGCAAGAGCGTATACCCGGCATGAGCAAGTTCGATGGCACCGCCTACGCGGACGCTGTGACCGGTCCAGCATCGGGTGCCCGTTTCCTGCGGATGAAGCTCTTCCCAAAGCGCTTCAAAGGCCCGGAGTAGCGTGTTCTTACTAAGCATACCCTCATCCTCGACGGGAATGGGTTCGCCATTTCCCCCGAGCGGGGTTCGGGTAGGCAGATAGGGCATGTTATGGTTTCTCAGCAGCGCATTGATTTCGTTACCCTGGCTTCGTAAACCCCATTCAGGTGGCATATATCCGTTATCCTGAAAGTTAACGGCCTGAAAGAGATAGTCCTTCGGATGGCTGTATTGATCCCTTCCGACCATACCCATCAGCCTTCTCAGTGTGGCTGTGAGGTTAGGGGTCAGATGATAGGTGAGCAGGGTACTGACAGTGGATTTTGTCCGGTATACCGTCAAGGTAAAGCTGCCGGTCTTTTCATCCAGCACAAGGTCTTCCATCCGAATTCGCCTGATCTCCGCTGAGCGAAGCAGTGTTTCAAACCCTGTCCAAATTAGGCAAAGGTCGCGGAGTTTGCGCACCGACTGCGTCGTACTGTGTGCTTTAATCAATGCCTTTAGATCCGTCACCATGAATGGCGTAGCCTGGCGGGTAACTTTCTGCTTTCGGGCTTCAGCCTGTTCGAGGGCCGCAAGAATATAACCCACTTCAGATGTGATGATCCCAGGCTGATCGAGTGCTTTCCTTTGGATACTGTTCAGGGCATGCAGGCACCCTTTAATACTGCTTCGTGACAGTGACTTCTGAAGATGGTCTAAATAGGCCAGCAGTGGAGTTTCAGTCACCGGGAGAGAGCTGGCGGGCCAATCTTCGTTCACCTCCTTTCCTGCATTTGCCTGATACCACTCATTCCAGGAACGCAGCCAATGGAGATACGTCTTAGCCGTATGGTATTTCAGGTGAGAAAAATAGCGGATGAGGCGCATCAGTTGCTTGTCATTAACTTTAACCGTAGACAATTGTTGATGGAGATCGTTGTCTGCAAACCGTCTGGTTACTGGCTGGCTATTCATTGTGTCCACCTGAATACACTGTTTTTATTTACAGCCATTTTAGCATTGCGGTACCTGCTTATGAACAGGTTCCGGGCAACAAAAAAGTGCCGGTGTCAAGTCTTTCGCGCAAATCAAGAAGGACTTGAAACCGTATATGGGACAGTAGGTTAGCTCCTTTCGGGGCCGCTTAGAAGAAGAGCGGCGTTGTCGGCTAGGAGCGACATAGGAGCGTTGGGAGAGAAAGCCGCATCGCACTGTGTAGTGCTGGATTGCCGAGGAACGGCGGGCCTGTCGCATCATCATAGCCCAACAGGCTCGGCGGCATCCAGAATGAAGAACGCGCAGCCTGGGCTGCGCGTTCGATGGATGCCGTTGAATAGCATGCGGTGCAATCATGGCGGCTTCGGTGGTGTGCTGCGGGTCGCCGTGCCCTTCCTGAATCCTCGATCCCCCGCCATGAACGCTTCCAGCATATGCGGGATCAGCGTCGCCGCATCAACGGCCTCGCCATACGCCTGCGCGTGTAGCGCGGCGTAGCGGTCGAGGTCGGCTTTCAAGCTGGTCGGGCAAACGAAAGTCAGCTTGGTGCTCTCGGTCTTCGGCAGCGGGCCGAGCCGCAGCTTCTTGGTCGTGCTCATCGTGAAGTCCCCCGGTTGAAGAACAGCGGCTGGTACCGCCGCAGCACCAGATCCCGGTTGACGATGATGCGAACCGGCAGGCCCGGCCGTTGCGTTAAGGTCGGCTGGATGTTGAGGTTGCGCCGGGTCATCTCCTGGCCGACCTGATTGATGCTGTCCTGCGCGCTGTCGCGCCCAGCGATGATGACGCGATCACCATCCTGCCGGTTCTCCGGCGCGGCCAGCTCGGCACCGACGCCCAGCAGCGTGGTGAGTGCCGCACCGGCAAAGATGCGGCCCCAGTGGTAGTCCACATCGTCCTCCAGCCCGGCATAGCCGGCTGGGTCGGTGCCGGCCAGGTTGTCGAGCGTGAGCGAAGACGTGTCCGGCAGGATGATCCGGTTCCAGACGACTTGAACGCGGCTCTGCCCGTAGCTGACCTGGCTGTTGTATTTGCCCAGGATGCGCGAACCCTGCGGAATCAGCAGGAAGCGCCCGGAGGCTGTGTCATAGACCGGCTCCGTCACCGTGGCGATCACGTCGCCGGGCAAGTCCGACTTAATCCCCGTCACCAAGGCACCTGCGACCACCGTTCCGGCCATGACCTGATACGGCGAAGTTGGCAGGGTCAGATTGCCGGAATTACGGGTTTCAGTGGAGCCACCTTTCAAGAAAGCCTCTTTATGGTCTTGCCGGTTTTGCACCGCTGTCGGGTCAGCAGGCTGGGCCGCCGTGGAGACCGGCCCGGCCGCCAGCGGGTCAAACACCGCATTGGCGGCGAAGCCCGGCGCAGCGGCCACCTGTGTCTGCGCCACCGGCGCCGCATTCTGCCCTCCCGAGCGGAAGAACACGGACGAGGCCGCGGCCGCTTCGGCTTCTTTGCGCAGAGCATCGTTCGGGTCGTGGCCGGGGGCCGCGTAGGCGGCCGTCGCCGGCTGCTGCGACTTCACGATGGCCGGGCCAAGATCGCCCGGCAGCGGCGGCCCCAGTTCGGGAACGGCAGGCGGCAACGCCGGCGGCAGCTTGGAGTAGTCCGTCGGCAGCGCATCCAGTCCTTCAGACTTCGAGACACGATCGACGTTGTAAAGCTCGGTCTGCTCGCCCGCACCGCGCCGCTGAGGTTGCAGCGACCACATCACCGCGCCGAGCACGGCCACCGCCAGGACGCCGGCGAGGATGGCCAGCGTGCGCCGATTCAGGCGCGTGACCGGGCGCGGCTGGGCGCGAAGCGCGACCGCCTCGGGAGCGATCTTGCCCGCCGCCTGCGGCGCGGCAAGGTCGGGAGTGTCATCCTGGCTCATGGTCAGTTCCTCCGCGCAACGCCATCGGTGCGCTCGATCCGCACCACGTCGCCGCCGTCGCCGCCCAGCCGCAGTTCGGCCGCGCCGAACAGGCGATCCACGACGTAGTACGGCGCGCGGAAACGGTAGTTCACCAATTGCCCGTCGCCCTGCGCGCCGATGACAAACAGCGGCGGCAACTCGCCCTGGGCGATGCCCGCCGGAAACTGGATATAGACCTTCTCTCCATCATCGAAGGCGCGTAGCGGCTTCCACGGCGGGTTGCTGCCCGATACCGCGTAGCGGAAGCGGATCTTGTCCAGCGACAGGCCCGTATCGACAGGCGTTGTCGCCTGCGCAGCCTGCGCCTGGCGCTGCAACGCGAGCATCCGGTCTTTCGGGTAGTCCCAGGATACCGACGCCATCCATGCCTTCTCGGTCGAGGTCAGCTCCAGCAGGTAGGTGCGCCGACTGGTGGTGATGACGAGATTGGTTTTCAGGCCGGAACGGATGGGCTTGACCAGCACATTGACGCGCAGATCGGCCCCGCCGCCGCTGGACGTGTCGCCCACGATCCAGCGCACGGTATCGCCGGCGGCGACCGTCACCAGTTCCTCGCCCGGTTGAAGCGAAACCACCGTCACGCGCCCCGGCGACGCATAGACCTGATAAAGCGCGCCATCGGTGAACGGCCACACCTGAATCGCGTTGACGTAGCCCTCACGGGTAGGCGCGATACGCGCTTCTGCATTGGCACGGGAAACGCGCACCTTTTCGTCGGCCGGCTCCGGCGCAACGGGGGCCTCATCGAGTTCCGGCAGCGGCTTCAACTGCGCCGGCAGCGCCAGCGGTTCAGGGACGGCGACGACTTCGACGGGCTTGGGCGGTTCGGGCAATGGCTGGGCCAGCACCGGCTCGTCGAGCGAGATGGACGGCGGCGGCTTGCCCTGCGAGGCGCAGCCCGCGAGGGCCAGCAGCGTCAAAGGAAAAACGTAAAGGCAGAAACGAAGTTTCATGGTTTGGCTCCTTCGGAAGAATCCAGTTCGCGGCTCCATGACAGGCCGTTGACGTAGATACCCAATGGGTTCTTGCGCAAGCGCTGTTCAGTACGCGGGGTTTGCAGGACGGTCGAAAGCACGGCGTTCCAGCGTTCGGTGCCGGCGGGCGCACCGTTGACATAGCGCTGCTCTGTCCAGCGCACGTTGAAAGACGTGTCGCTGGCGCGAACCACGCTGGTGATTTGCACCGTTACCGATTCCTTGCCGATGCGGGCGAATGGGTCATTGGTGCGGGCGTAGTCGTTGAGCACCGCCGCGCCCTTGTCGGTGGTGTAGTCGTAGGCATCGAGCCAGTTCTGCCGCACCACGATGGGGTCGATGGACAGCGAGCGAACCAGCGTCACGAAGCGCGCCAGGTGGTGCGCGATCTGCGCGTCGCCGGGCCGATACGGCGTAGCGGCCTTACCTACAGCGCGCACCTGCCCGGCCTGATCGACCTCGATGACATAGGGCGTCACGATGGACTGCGCCGAGCGCCACACCAGGCCGCCGGCCATCAACAGCGCGAGCACTAGACAGCCGAAGGCCATCAGGCGCCAATTCTTCGCCTGCACGCGGGCGGAGCCGATACGGTCGTCCCACACCTGGGCGGCGGCTTGATACGGGGTGGCAGGCTGCGGCGTATCGGCGTAGCGCACCTGCGGTCGTTTGAATCGCATGGGTGTTCTCCTTGAAGGTTAGGTATCGGAATCCCGCAGGCTCGGGCCTTGCCCGGAGCCGCCGCCGTCGCCCCCGCGCAGCGTGTGGGCGGCAGTGGTCGCGGCATGGGTAGCCTGCTGGCGGCGGTGCATCCGCTTGGCCCAGGCCGGTTGCTCTTGCTTCTGCGAGCCTGCGGTGCCGTCTGCGGTCTGGCCGCGGCCAGCACCGTCGCTGCCGGCTTCTGTGCCGTTCCAGCCAGCGCGGAAGGAGTCGGCCACCTTCTGCCCAACAGCGGAAGCACCAGAGGTGACGCTGCGGCCTGCGGCTTGTGCGCCGGTCTTGGCGACATTGCCGAGGCCAGCCGCCGCGCCCTTGGCACCGCCGCCGGCCGCAGCGGAACCGGCCTGGAACGCCGATCGGGCACTGCCGGCCGCCGAAGTCGCGGCACGCGCGCCGGCACCGGCCAGCTTTGCGGCCGCCGGGGCCATTCGTGCCCCAGCCATGACGGCGCCGCCCACTCCCGTTGCGGCGGCTCCGATGGCAACGCCGGTGCCGACAGCCCCGACCGCAGCACCAGCCATCGCGCCCGCACCAAGCTGTGGCGCACCGGACACCAGGCCGGTGGCGATACCGGGGCCGAAAATGCCCAGCGCCAGCAGCGCGAGCGAGGCCAGCATCACGACCAGCGCGTGGTCGATTGATGGTTCGTCGGGATGTACCTGGAACTCGGCAAACAGCCCGGAACCAATGCCGACGATGACGGCCAGCACCAAGACCTTGATGCCTGACGACACCACGTTGCCTAGCACCTTTTCCGCGAGGAACGAGGTCTTGTTCCAGAGTGCAAACGGGATCAAGACGAAGCCGGCGAGCGTAGTCAGTTTGAACTCGATCAGCGTGATGAAAAGCTGTACGGCCAGCACGAAGAAGCAGAGGATCACCACCAGCCAGGCGATGAACAGAACCACGATAGGGTCGATGTTCACGAACACCTCGGGGAACCCAGCCATGTCCCCGATCTGTTCCAGAATCGGCGCGGCTGCGTCGATGCCGGTCTTCGCCAGCCGGCCCGGCTGAAGAAAGTTCTCCATCGTGATGGCCGAGCCGGTAGCGGTGATTCCCAAGCCGGCGAACGAGCGGAACACGATGCTCGCCAGCCAGTTGAAGTTGCCGATGATGTAGGCGAACGCGCCGACATAGAGCACCTTGCGCAGCAGCTTGGCGATCACGTCGTCGCCCTGGCCGGTGGCGTGGCTCATGGCCCAATACAGGCCAGCGATCGTCATGTCGATGACGATGAGCGTGGCGGTGAGAAATGCCACTTCGCCCTGCAATAAGCCGAAGCCCGAGTCGATGTAGCGCGAGAACGTATCGAGGAAACGGTCGATGATGGTCACGTCGTTCATGGCGAATCCTCGGGCGGAGTGAGCGGAACGGCGCCCTCTGGCAATTCATCTGCGGGCGTATCGAAGCTCGGCGGAATCGGCGGGAGTTCAGCCAGCGAGTTGTATTCATCCGGCCCGGTATGGCCGGCGAAGAAGCGCCGCCGGAAGGCTTCGGCGGCGGCGCGGCAGGCATCCTCGCCCATGGCCTGCCGGTCGACCGCGCATTGCCCGCGCAACGCCTTGAGCCGCACCGGATCTGCGGCCAGGGCGTCGGCCAGGTTCTCGGCCGGCTGCTGGCCGCACGCGGTCAGCAGCACGGCCAGCAGGACGGAAGCGCATCGCATGGCCGCCTCCGGTCAGTTGTTGTAGAAGTTGACGGACTGCGGCGTGTACGGCGTGCCGGTGCCGAGGAAGCGCCGCCGCACTTCGCGGGCGCGCTCCATAGCCGCCGCTTGCCGCGCCAGTTCCAGCGAAGCGGCCCGGTCTTGCGTGATCTGGAGCTGCTGCGCCTGGATCGACTGCTTGGCCTGCAAAGCCAGGAGCTGGTTCGTCGCCTGCATCGCTTGCAGCGCGCCGGTGGCCGACTGGCTCTGGCTCACGAGGTCGGCCAGCGCGCTTTCGTCTTGGGCGAGGTTCTGCGACACCTGCGCCTGCATCCGCATCGCGGTGTGCAGGCCGTTCAAGGTGTTCTGCCAGCGTTCGCGGGCATCCTGTGCCATGCGGTCGCCGCTGATGGTGGAGGCGTACTGTTCCGGGTACAGGCGGGCGAACGTGGCATCCATGCTCTGCACGTCGTAGGCCAAGCCGCGCGCCTCGGCGATCAGGCGCTCGGTGGTGGCGAGCGTCGAGCGCAGGCGGTTGACGATGTTGAAGTCGAGATTTGCCAGGTTCCTGGCCTGGTTCATCAACATCTGCGCCTCGTTCTGGAGCTGGTTGATCTGGTTGTTGATCTGTTCCAGCGTGCGCACGGCGGTCAGCGTGTTCTGCACGAAGTTGGACGGGTCGAACACCGTCAGCGCGGATGCGGGCTGCACGGCCAACAGCGATACCGACAGCACAGCAGCGAGTGAGACAGAGAGCAAACGGGGCTTGGTCATCATGGCGAAACCTCCAGCGGTTGAGAAGCGAGAAAGGAAGCTGCCGCCGGAGCGGACGGCAGCAGGTCGGCGGCCCAGCCGAGGCCGCGATGGCGCAGCCACGCGCCGGCGAAGCCGGGAGCGCCGGCCTGCGTCAGCACGCGGTCAATGTCGCGTTGGTCTTGAGGGGTGGATGCGCTCGCGAATGCGAGCGCGACAGGCCCCAGGTCGAGGTCGAACAGGCGATTGCCGAGGCGCGACTGGTAGTAGTAATCGCGCTTGGGCTGGGCGGTCGCCACGATCTCAATCTGGCGGCTGCTCAAGCCGAAGCCTTCGTAGATCGTGCGAATCTGCGGCTCGGTGGCCTGCGGGTTAGGTAAGAAGATCCTGCTCGCGCAGCTTTCGATGATGGCTGGCGCGATGGTCGAGTCCTTGATGTCGGCCAGCGACTGCGTGGCGAAGATGACGCTGACGTTCTTTTTTCTGAGCGTCTTGAGCCATTGCCGGATGCGGGCCGCGAAGGACGGCTCATTGAGGAACAGCCACGCTTCATCGAGGATCAACAGCGTGGGCGCGCCGTCGAAACGTTCGTCGAAGCGGGCGAACAGGTAGCGCAGCACCGCTTGCACGGCGGCCGGGCTGTGCATCAGTTCTTCCATCTCGAAGCCCTGCACGTCGGCCATGCCCAGCCGGTCGTGGTCAGCGTCCAGCAGCTTGCCGTGTGCGCCGCCCAGCACATAGGGCGCGAGCGCTTGGCGCAGCGCGTTAAACTGCAATAACACCGACAAGCCGGTCATGGTGCGCTGCTCCACCGGCGCACCGGCAAGGCTTCTCAGCGCCGACCAGATGGCAGCCTTCTCGTCCGGGCCGACCGTCACGCCTTCGTGCAGCAGCCGGCCCTCCACCCATTCGGCGGCCCAGGTGCGGTAGCCCTCGTGGGCAATTCGCGCGAGTGGCTGGAAGGCGATGCCGCCATCGGCGCCGAGGTCATAGTGCTCACCGCCAAGGCCGAAGATGGTGGCGCGCATCGAGCGGCCCATGTCGAAGGCGAAGATCCGCGAGCCGAAGTAGCGCCGGAACTGCATGGCCAAGATGGCGAGCAGCACCGACTTGCCCATGCCGGTCGGCCCGGCGACAAGGGTGTGCCCCACGTCGCCGATGTGCGTCACCAGCCGGAACGGCGTCGCGCCATCGGTGCGGGTGACGATCAGCGGCGGGCCATCGAGGTGTTCGTTCTTCTCCGGCCCAGCCCATACCGCTGACATCGGCATCATGTGCGCCAGGTTCAGCGTCGAAACGATGGGCTGACGCACGTTCGCGTATGCGTTGCCGGGGACGGACGACAGCCAGGCATCGACTGCGTTGAGGGTTTCGGGGATGGTCACGAAACCCCGGCCCTGGATGACGCGCTCCACCATGCGCAGCTTCTCGTCGGCCACGGCCGGGTCGGCGTCGAGCACCGTCACCGTGGCGGTGAGGTAGCCGAAGGCGACTTGATCGCTGCCCAGCTCCTGCAAGGCGGCATCGGCGTCGGCGGCCTTGTTGCTGGCATCGGTATCGACCAGCGGGCTTTCCTGCTGAAAGATCGTTTCGCGCAGCAGCGCGATGACGTTCTTGCGCTTGGCGAACCATTGGCGCCGCAAGCGCCCCAATTCCCGTTCCGCCTCGGCTTTGTCCAGGCACAGGAAGCGCGTACTCCAGCGATACGCAAAGCCCAGGCGGTTGAGGTCGTCCAAGATCCCCGGCCAGGTCGAGGTCGGGAAGCCTCGTACCGACACCACGCGCAGGTGCTGATCGCCCAGCATGGGCGCCAGGCCGCCGACCAGCGCGGCATCGGCAAGCAGTGCGTCGATATGGAACGGCACGTCGGGCACGCCGACGCGATAGCGCCGGGTGGAGACTGTGGCATGCAGGTAGGTCAGCGTCTGGCTATCGTCCAGCCAGGCAATCTCCGGCATCACACCATCGAGCAGGTCGAACACGCGATCGGTCTCTGCCACGAAGGAATCAAGCCGACCACGCCAGTCCACACCCTCAGTGGGCCGGTTCTCGTACAGCATCCCAGCCGCACGGGCGCGAGACTCTTGCGGCGGTAGGTGTTGCAACGTGAAGTGATAGACGCTCTCGAAATGGCCATCCGACTCCTCGAACGCCGCGCGTCGCTCCTCATCCACCAGCCAGGGCAGTGGTTCGGGAAAGGAGGATTGCGGATAGCTCGATGCCCGCATCCGCTCGGCCTCGATATAGAAGGCCCAGCCAGACCCGGTACGGCGAAGCGCGTTGTTCTGCCGCGCCGACGTGGCAATCAGCTCGCCCTGTGTCGCACTGTCCAAGTCGGGGCCGCGAAACTGGAACGTGCGTTGAAACGAACCATCTTTGTTCAGCACAACGCCCGGCGCGACCAGCCCGGCCCAGGGCAGCCAGTCGGCAAGCAAGGCCGGGCGCTGACGATATTCGGCAAGGTTCAGCATGGCGTCCTCCCCTCACACGTCCAGAAGCGGGCGGTGTTTGATATGCCGCGCGAAGACCTGCATGAACTGCGGATCGACGCGCGCACCCCATACGGCCAGCGAGTGGCCGACGATCCAGAGCACCACGCCGGGAATCCACAGTTGCAGGCCCAGCCCGACGGCGGCGGCCAGCGTGCCGTTGGCAATTGCCACGGTGCGCGGCGCGCCGCCCAGCAGGATTGGCTCGGTCAGCGAGCGATGCAGCGGCACCTCGAAGCCTGGAAGGTCGCTGGCCGTACTCATACGACGGCCCCGCCGGAGAACGAGAAGAACGACAGGAAGAACGAGGAAGCGGCGAACGCGATGCTCAACCCGAACACGATCTGGATCAGCTTGCGAAAGCCGCCGCTGGTGTCGCCGAAGGCCAGCGCCAGGCCCGTGGCGATGATGATGATGACCGCGACGATGCGTGCCACCGGCCCCTGGATCGACTCCAGAATCGACTGCAAGGGCCCCTCCCACGGCATCGAGGAACCGGCGGCTTGCGCCGTTCCGGCCAGCAACAGCAGCAGCGCGGCCAGCAGCAGCCCCTGCCTCGCAGGGCGGGTGAGGCTGCGCAGCCGCGCCAGGCCGGACAGGCGAGGAAGCGGATTTACGGAAAAGCGGAAAGAATCAACGTGCGTCATGGCAGTTCTCCAAGTTGGTTGGGGGACGGGAATGTGCAGCGGCGTCGGCTGCGAGAGGAACCGGCGTCAGCTCGGGAAACGGCGTTTCCAGTGCGTCCGCCAGGCGATAGCCGGTGCCGTCGAAGCCGACGACACGGGCGATGGTTTCGACGTGGCGCTTGCGGCCGCGTCCGGCGATGTTGATGACGACGTTGACCGCCTCGGCGATCAGCGCCCGCGGCGGATTCACAGCGACTTCGAGAATCAACTGTTCGAGGCGCAGCAACGCGCCCAGCGCGGAGCCGGCATGGATGGTCGCAATGCCGCCGGGGTGGCCGGTGCCCCACACTTTGATGAGGTCGAGGGCTTCGCCGCCGCGCACCTCGCCGACGATCACGCGGTCAGGCCGCAGGCGCATCGTGGCCCGCACCAGCTCGGTCATGGTGACGACGCCGGCGCGGGTGCGCAGCGGCACATGGTCGCGGGCCGCGCATTGCAGCTCGATGGTGTCTTCGAGCACCAGCACGCGGTCGCCTGTGGCGGCGATCTCGGCCAGCAGCGCGTTCGCCAGCGTGGTCTTGCCGGTGCTGGTGCCGCCGGCGATTAGGATGTTCTGCCGCTCGCGCACGGCGCGGCGCAGGAACTCGGCCTGCCCGGCGGTCAGGATGCCGTCGGCCACGTAGCGATCCAGGCCGATGATGCTCACGGCCCGCTTGCGTAGCGCGAAGGCTGGCCCCGGGGCGGCCGGAGGCAGGATGCCCTCGAAACGCTCGCCGGTTTCCGGCAACTCGGCGGTCAAGAGCGGCTGGCCGCGATGCACCTCCGCGCCGACATGCGCGGCGACCAGGCGGATGATGCGTTCACCATCGGCCTCGGGCATCTCCACGCCCAGCGGCGAGCGACCCGACGACAGCCGATCCACCCACAGGGTGCGATCGGGGTTGAGCATGATTTCCACCACATCCGGGTCTTCGAGCGCAGCGGCGATCAGCGGCCCCATTGCAGTGCGCAGCATCTGGATGCGGCGATCCTGGGACGCTGCTGCGGATGAGCGAGGTTCGGGCTGGATCTGTGGAACGGCACTCATGACGCACGCTCCGCAGTTCGTTCATGGGCGGAGGCCATCGCTGCTGCGTCATCCATCTGCATCGGATCGGGGTGCAGTTCCTCCACCACGTCGCGCACCAGACTGCGGCCACGCAGAAGGTGGCGACCCAACTGTTCGACGAACTGCTCGAAGCGCACCTTGCCCTGGGCGCGTGCCGCATCCTGATGGGCTTCGGGCACCGGCGTGCTGACGGTCAGGAAGTAGCGGATGAACAGCGCCAGCGTTTCGATCTGGATGTTCTGGTCGCGCTCCAGGCGTTCGGTCTGCCGCGACAGTCGATCCAACCGCTTGGCAATGGCGGCCTCGCGCTGGTCGCCAGCATCGGGCGACAGCCAGGACGCCAAGGCCGCTGCGACGATGGACGACTTGGACACGCCTTTCTTGGCGGCCAGTTCGTCCAGGCGCTGGGCGTGCTCGGGCTGGATGAAAAGATTGAGGCGGTATTGGCTCATAGGTCGATTCCGTCGTTGGGGTCGAGGGAAGCCAGCCGGGCCGTGCGCTGCATGGCCGGGTCGAGCTGGCCGGGAAGCGGCAGCGCCAGGTCGTCGTCATCGAGCAGCGCCAGGTCGTTCGCATGTGCGTCCGGCTCGGGGTCGTAGGCGACGGTTTCGGAGAGTTCGGGCTGGCGGCGTGGGCCGCCGTCATCGGTGCCGCCCAGGCCATCGGCGGATGCCGAGGCCGGCGCCGCAGGTACGGCCGGGATCGCCAAGCCGCTCCAGTCGTCGGGGCGGGCTGGCGGCGCGTCGGCGTACCTCCCGGCTACGAGCGCGGGCGGTGGCAGGACGCGATTCTTGAAATTGGCGTCGGCGTAGTAGCGCAGCTTCTTCGCGCGGATCGGGGCGACGCTGGACACCATGACCACGGCGTCATCAGGTGGAAGCTGCATCACCTCGCCGGGCGTCAACAGCGGCCGTGCAGTTTCCTGACGCGACACCATCAGGTGCCCCAGCCACGGAGCGAGCCGGTGGCCGGCGTAGTTGCGCTGCGCGCGAAGCTCGGTGGCGGTGCCGAGGGTTTCTGAAATCCTTTTCGCCGTCCTTTCGTCGTTGGTGGCGAAAGTCACCCGGACATGGCAGTTGTCGAGGATGGAATGGTTCTGCCCATACGCCTTGTCGATCTGGTTCAGGCTTTGAGCGATGAGAAAGCTGCGGATGCCGTACCCGGCCATGAAGGCAAGCGCGGACTCGAAAAAATCGAGGCGGCCCAGCGCCGGAAACTCGTCCAGCATCAGCAGCAGCTTGTGCCGGCGCGCGATGCCATCGCTGCCGTCGAGCGATTCGGTCAGCCGCCGCCCGATCTGGTTCAAGATGAGCCGGATCAGCGGCTTGGTGCGGCTTATGTCGGAGGGCGGCACCACCAGATAGAGCGATACCGGGTGCTCGGCGGAAATCAGGTCGGCGATGCGCCAATCGCAGCGCGATGTGACTTCGGCCACGGTCGGGTCGCGGTACAGGCCGAGAAACGACATGGCGGTGGAGAGCACGCCCGATCGCTCGTTGTCCGACTTGTTAAGCACTTCGCGGGCAGCGGATGCGACAACCGGGTGAGGCGCATCGCCCAGGTGCTTCGTCGTCATCATCCGGTGCAGCGTCAGCTCGAACGGACACGCCGGGTCGCTGAGGAAGTTGGCGACGCCGCGCAGCGTCTTGTCCTCGCCTGCGTACAGCACATGCAGGATGGCGCCGACCAACAGCGCGTGACTGGTCTTTTCCCAATGGTTCCGGCGTTCGAGTGCGCCATCGGGATCGACAAGAATGTCGGCCACGTTCTGCACGTCGCGCACTTCGTGCGCGCCGCGCCTCACTTCCAGCAGCGGGTTGTAGGCTGCCGACTGCGCATCCGTGGGGTTGAACAGGAGGCAGTGGCTAAACCGCGAACGCCAGCCTGCGGTGAGCGTCCAGTTCTCGCCTTTGATGTCGTGAACGACGACGGATGCGGGCCAACTCAACAAGGTGGGAACGACCAGGCCCACACCCTTGCCCGAGCGCGTTGGTGCGAAGGTCAGGACGTGTTCCGGGCCTTCATGGCGGAGGTACTGGCCGCGATGCAGCCCGAGGAAAACCCCGTCGGGCTGGATCAGCCCAGCTTTGCGTATGTCTTCCGCATCGGCCCAGCGTGCCGAACCGTAGGTGGTGACAAGGCGCGCTTGCCGCGAGCGCCACACCGACATGGCGATGGCGACCACCACGGCCACCAGACCACTTCCACCCGCGATGGCCCCGCCGATATCGAAGACGTGCGGCGCGTAGGCATCAAAGAAGAACCACCACTCGAACAGCCGCCAAGGGTGATAGACCGGGGTTCCAAAGAAGTCGAACCATGGCGAGCCAAGGCGTAGTTGATAGCCCAGGGCGGCGGCTGTCCATTGCGTTGCACCCCACACGCCGGCGATCACGATGCCGAATACGGCGGCGATCTGCCCGAACAGTACGCCCTGAGCTTGCATTGACTGGCCTCCGATTTCCCTGCACTGATTCCTCGTTCAAAAGCGGCACAGGAACGTGCCGCATAGAGCGAGGATCGGTGCCGCGTGGGTGCCCGTCAAAGACCGTTTTGAGCACAACGGTCGAGGGAAAAGAAAGAATGAGCGGCGGGGCGAGTCGAAGACAAACGCCGCAAACTAAAGCACCCTATGGCGCATTTGGAGTTTCCAAGAGGTTGCCCAGAAAAAAATTCTCGCTGGGTCTCGCTCCCCTCATGAGCAGAATCTAGATATCATGGGAAAGAATTATTTATTGAAATCTGGATAAGAATGAAAGATATCAAGAGCATGGATCTCAACTTACTCAAGGCGCTGGACGTATTGTTGGACGAACGCAACGTGACACGGGCGGCAGCACGTCTTGGACTAACCCAACCGGCCTTGAGCGGCATGCTTGCGCGGCTGCGTGAAAGCTTCGGCGACCCGCTGTTCGCGCGTGCGCAGCGGGGCATCGTTCCGACGCAGCGGGCGCTAGACATAGGGATATCTGTCAAACAGGTGCTAGCGGAAATCGACGCGCTGCTCCAGCCACCTTCTTTCGACCCGGCCACCGCACAACTGACCTTCTCCATCGCCGCGACGGACTATGCGCTGCGTGCCATTGCTGTCCCATTTCTATCGGCACTCAAACAGCACGCACCGCGCGTTCGAGTCTCATTAGTGCCAGTCGAGAGCGGACTGCTACAGAACCAGCTTGAGCGCGGTCAAATCGATCTAGCCCTCCTGACGCCAGAGATCACTCCGCCAAATCTGCATGCCCGAGAGCTATTCAAGGAGCACTACGTGTGTGTCCTGCGGGAAGACCATCCAGCGGCTATGGGGCGCAAGCTGACAGTTAAGCAGTTCTGTGCTCTCGACCATGCGCTTGTTTCCTACGATGGTGGAGGTTTCCGCGGCGTCACCGACGATGCGCTAGAACAGTTGGGCAAACAACGAAGCGTCACACTGTCGGTCAAGAGCTTTCTGATCTTGCCAGACATCCTGCGTGCCAGTGACATGGTCGCGATCTTGCCGAGCCGCTTGGTCGCCGGTATGGACAAGCTGGCTATCTCCCTGCCGCCGATGAAGATACCGGGGTTCACCAAGACGGCTGCTTGGCACGAACGCACCCATCACGATCCAGCACATCGCTGGATACGAGCACTGCTGTTCACTTCCTGTGCTAACAACAAGTAGGCAAGATGGCTCTCATCGTCATGCTCAGCACAACTCTGCCTCGCACTACAAATATGCAATCAGCCGGCTCAATTGGAGACGGACCCTTTCGTAGCACCGCTGCGAGATAGCCTTGTCGGCGGATGGCAGAACCTAGACGCTGATATCAAATTATATGATTTCAAAAATAAAAAATTAGGATTTCACTTATTTCACAGGGAGGCTCATGATTGCTCTATGACCACTTGAATGACGCAGCCACCCCTGTTGCGTCATTGACATTTTGTGAAGGAGCTTCGATATGAGCAAGCAACAGAACGCCATCCTCTGGCCCGAAGGCTACACGCCGGGCTTTACTGAGAATTTCGCCTCTAATGAGATCATCGCCGCCGGCTTGAGCGCGGCCGACGTATGGCCGCTACTCGTCACACCATCGCTGTGGCCAAGCTACTACGCCAACTCGGCTAACGTGCGCTTTCATGGCGGCAAAGGCCCGGTACTGGCCGACGGCGATCGATTTTATTTCGAGACCTTCGGCTTCCCGGTAGAGGGGCAGTGCAACGAGTACGTGGCACCTGCGGATGGGCAACCCGGCCGCGTGGCCTGGCACGGCTGGTCCGGCGAGGAAGGCACAGATACGCGCCTGGATGTGCATCACGCCTGGCTGGTCGAGAACCTGGACGGCGGGCGCGTGCGCATCCTCACGCAGGAAACGCAGAAGGGCAAGCCGGCCGAGGAGCTGCACAACGCCAAACCCAACCCGATGATCAACGGCCATCAGGACTGGCTCGACAGCTTGGTCGAGACAGCGCGCAAAGCCAAGCAGGCGTAATGGTCGCTGGCCGCTTGATCCCAAGCGTCTGAACTGAGAAAACCATGATGGGAACTCCCCTCGAGATTCTGCTGGTTTTGACTTCGCAGGCAACGATGGGCGACGACCCGCGCCTGACCGGCGTGTGGTTCGAGGAACAGTCCACCCCGTACTACGCCTTGGTCGATGCAGGTGCCAATGTGGATATTGCGTCAATCGCCGGCGGCGAGATTCCGGTGGATCCTCATTCCATAGCGAGCGAAGGCATGAACCCGCCGAGCGTGGAATGCTTCCTCGATGACAAGGTGTCGATGGACAAGCTCGAAGGCTCGCTGAAGATCGACAGCATCGCCCCGGAAGGGGGTGCGGTGATGTTCCTGCCCGGCGGCCATGGCACCATGTGGGACTTACCCGGAGCGGGGCGCTCGTCAATCTGCTGTCGGGCGCTTGGGCTGACGGCAGGGTGGTCGCGGCGGCCTGCCACGGCCGAGCCGGACTGGTTAATGTCAAGGAAGCGAATGGCCAGCCGCTGGTTGCCGGCCGTCGCGTCAGCCCCTTTGCCAAACGCATGAGCCGCGAGACTGGGCTACCTGTGGCAGTGAGTTGGGGCATCGACGATCCGCGAATGGCCGAGCACGTGATCGCTGGCAGGTAGATGGGTTTGGTGATTCTTGGCCGCGCCATGCTAGCCAACCCACACTCTTTCTCCACCTTTGCAGGAGCTGAAGGTGGAGCACCCGGAATGGCTGCTCCACCGCCTTACGCGCACTGGCTCGAACTCTCCCGAGGCTGCGGCAAGCTCACCACATATAACGACTAGGAGGAGGTGACCGTGCGAGTTCCCAGAACCCGATCCAGTCTGTGTCGCAGGGTGTCCCAGTGACTACGCTATCAAAGGAGCTAGTACTCAACTCGATAACTTGAGCGTGATAACGCCCAGGATGATCAGCGCCACGCCAAGGTATCGCATCAGGGAGGTTGGGTCGCCATAGAAATGAATTCCGACTAAGAACGTTCCCGCCGCTCCGATACCCGTCCACACCGCATAAGCAGTCCCAATCGGTATCTGACGCTGAGCAAGCCATAGGAAGGCGCCGCTAATTGTCATGAAAGAGACGGCTACTGCGACCCCACTCCAACGCGATGTTGGCTCTTGCGCCATTTTCAGCCCGACCGGCCATCCGATTTCAAACAATCCAGCCAAAACAAGATAGATCCAGCCCATTGCAATTCTCCTTCAAGTTTTTCATATCCGGCATACATACTCCAGCGTGACCACCAGCTTAGAACTTCGGCGGCTCTTTAGGTGTGGTGTAGGGCACATCGCCATCTTCGTAAAAGCGCTTTCGCGTAGCCTCGGCAACCCGGTTACATAGTTGGTCGCCCAGCATAGGACGATCCAACTTGCATTGCTGGCGCAACTTTTTCAGCCGCTCAGGATTGAGCGCTAATTCATCGACCGTCGGAAGGTTGCCTTTATCTGGTTTCCCGGATGGGCTGCAGGCTGCCAGTGTCGAGGAAAGCAATATGAGAGCAATCTTCTTCATGGTTAAGTTTCCTTGGGAGATTGTGTGATGGTTTACCGCCGACTTTTGGCGTCTGGAGATTTGATCGAATGAACGCGTTCCATGAAGCGAGTCAGTATTTCTGACGGCTCGCTGGCCGGTCGTAGCAGATAGGTCGTGAGCATGGGCGAACCTCCAGTCAGCGGCCGTGCGACCACACCCTGTTCCCTGCTGGCAGTAATATGCGCACCTCCTGTGAGGCCTAGTGCAAGTCCCGCCGAAACCAGGACCATCATTAGATCGCTGGAAGTCACGCGTTCGGCAATTAGAGGCTCAATGTCCACGCGACGTAGCACCCGTTCAACTTGCCGAGCATGGCCCTCACACGCCACCGCGTCGCAGAGCACCAGCGGATACCGCAACAGCTCTTCCAGGGGAATCTGTTTGTGGGATAGCAAGGGGTGCCGTGCGGGCACAGCTACCATCAGAGGGTCACTCCACACCGGCACGGCGATGATGCCTTCGCCGACTTCATCCGATTGAGCGAAGCCGAGATCGTACAGTTCGCCACACAATCCCTTGATTTGCTGTGACAAAGGCACTTCGAAGAAGCGAACTTCCACTTCCGGCTCTTCCTGCCGGCAGAGCGCCAACAACGCAGGCAGGCGCGATGGCGTGATTCCATCAGACAATGCAATACGGAGCTGGCAATGAAAGCCATTGGCTGCGGCGTTCACACTGTCGCGCGCCTGCTGCAAAGCTGCGAAGACACGGGGTACGCTCTCAAAGAAGAGTCTGCCTGCACGAGTCAAGCGGGTGCTCCGAGTGGTTCTCGCAAATAGCGCTACGCCCAACTCCTCTTCAAGCTCTTTGATGGCGCGCGACAGCGGCGATGTCTCGATGTGGAGGCGCTCTGCGGCTCGGGCAAAGTGCAGTTCCTCTGCCACCGCTAGAAAGTAGCGCAGATGCCGAATTTCCATGTTCGCATTCCTCCTCACTTAGGCCTCACCACCTTCGCCTTGCGCCACGCTATCTAGCCTTCGCAAGCTGCTCCAGCAAGCTTCCCCGATCAAACAGGTGGGCCGGATAGTGCTTTTGCCAGCACACCCCATTGCACGGCTGTCTCGGCCCGCGTGCGGATCAGCGAAGCCTGCGCTGACATCACCCCCGCCTCAGCCTCGGCCACCACCGTGGCGTCCACTTGTCCCGCCTCAAACAGACGGCGGCTGCGATCGAGCTGACGCTCCGCGACTGCGACCCCCTCGGTCTGATGCTCCAGTGCGGCGTGCTGCGTATGCCAACCGAGGTATGCGTTCTCTACGTCCTGCAATGCACTCAACAAAGTGCGCTCGAACTCCGCGCGCGCAGCTCGGCTGCGCGCCTCTCCGGTCTCGATGCCGGCACGGATCGCGCCACCATCGAAGATCGGCAACGAAACCCCGGCCCCAAGTGAAAAAATGTTGCCGGTAATGCGCGTCCCCGCACTCTCAACGCGCTGCCGTCCGCCGCTCAGGTCCAACACCAGCTTAGGGAAGCGTTCGCCTTCGGCTGCGTTCCAGCGCGCGGTTTCGGCTGCGAACTTCGCTTCGGCGGCGCGCACGTCGGGCCGCTCACTCAGCAGGTCCGCAGGTATGCGTGTCGGTGTCCAATTGGGGGCGGCGAGTGAAGCAAGAGTCGGAGAAGCTGCAGACGCTCCGGGCGTTTGTCCCGCTAGTACATCAAGTGCATGCGTCGCCTCGCCGCGCGCACGCCGAAGTTGCTCTTGCTCCACACGCAGTGCGACGACGCCGGAGCGGGTTCGCTCGATGTCGAAGCCGGTAGCTTGTCCGGCCTCGAACTTCCGTTGTGTCAGCAAGACGAGTCGCTCGGCGGATGCCAGCCGCGCCGTGGCGAGCGCTTCGAGTTCACTGGCTTGGCGCTGCTGCACAGCCGCCGACACTGTTTCAAACGCGACCTGCCAACGCGTGGCAACCCACGCTTGTTCGGCTGCCACCGCATCCAGGCGCGTACCTTCTGCTGCCTGCGAAAGCCGCCCCGACAGGTCTGCCTCCCACGATGCAGACAACGTGGCGCGGCCATCATTGCCGATCGCAACGTTCTCTGAATAGTCGCGTCCTCGAGTTGCCTGCGTGCCCGCGGACAACGAGGGGAGCAGGGAGGCCCGTGCTCGCCGCGTGGCGGCCGAGGCCTCGTCGACGCGCGCGCGCGCAATCGACAGTTCGGTGTTGCGCTCCAGCGCCGCCCGGACTAGGACATTGAGCTGTGGATCGCCGTAGGCCGTCCACCAGTCGACGGGAAGAGTACGGCGGGATGATTTGTCCAGGATGCCTTCACCTCCCTCTTCATTTGAGAAATGGGCCGGTACATCCAGGCGAGGCGGATCGGCAGAGTGCGGAGCATGGCTGCAAGCCGCAAGAAGCATTAGCGGCGAAATCATGGCCATGAGGCGATAGCGTTCAAGAATTTGAGACATGGCAGGTCCTTGCATTCCGAAAAAGTCTTGACGGACTGTTTTACGCCTTCTACTATACCGTCTGGACTGTATATGACTCAAGCTTTTTTTGGAGCACGACCATGCCGCCTCGCGCGAAAACAAAGTTGCCCCCCCCGTCCACCGCCCATAGCAGCACCGATGCGCAGCCCGTTCTCCAGCAAGGAGCCCAGCTAACTCGCGAGCGCATCCTGCAGGCCGCTCGCGAACTGGTGCTGGAGGAAGGCGCCAGTCGTCTGACGCTGGACGCCGTCGTCGTGCGGGCCGGGTTGAGCAAAGGGGCGTTTCTCTATCATTTCAAGACCAAACGCGATTTGTTCGTGACACTGATCGACGAGATGATCCGGGCGTTCGACGCGGTACAAGCCAATCACGAGCGCAGGTTTGCCGGAGATTTGTGGCTCGCGCTCAAGCGGATTCCGATCAGCGCGGCCTCTGCAGCCTGGGCAGGAATCGGGCTACTTGGAAACTTGGGTATCGGCGCCCTCTTGCTAGGCGATCTCGCATCAGTGACGCGCTGGTCTGGCACCGCCCTCATCGCAGCAGGCATTGCCTGTCTTAGTTTCGTTTGATCAAGGAGACCCATTATGAAGAGCAAAACTGCATTGATCCGCGGCGGCATTTTTTTTTGCGTAGCAGCCGCGCTCTCTGGATGCGCGACCAACAGCATGACGCGCTCCGGATTTCTCGGCGACTACGAGAAGTTATCGCCGACACGATACGAGAACGTACTGATGTACCGCGCAGCGGGATTCGAGCCCAAGCGTTATGCCGCTGTCGTGGTGGAAGATGCGCAGATCAAGACCGCCTCGGGTCGCATCGATGGGCTCGATGACGCGCAGCAGCGTGAAGTGCTAGACCATGTGACGAGCGAACTGAAACGCCAGGAAGGCAAAAGTCCCGCCACCCCAGGTGGCACGGGACAGGTTCGGGTGCGTGTAGCGGTCACCGAACTGCAGACACCGAATCGGGCAGTCAATGCAATGACGACCCTGCTGGTTGGACCCGTGACGACGGGCGGTGCCAGCCTAGAGTTCGAAGCAGTCGATGTAAGTACGGGACGACGCGTTGCTGCCGCCAGTTGCTTCGAGCGCGGCAACGTCATTAAAGAGTTCGCCGGTTCGTACACATTGCTGGGTCATGCCAAAGCGGCGATCACGAACTGCATCGAGCGCATCGACAGCGCTTGGCGGGACACGCAGCCATGAGCAACGCTTCACAGGCTTGGCTCCGGCAGGATGCCATGGTCGGCGGTGATCACAAATGGCTGGCGGGTGGCGACTGGACGATAGAGCACTACGCCAGTCTGGCAAAATCCGTGTCCGCCGCCCGCATCAGCCATGCCGAGGGGTACGCCACTCCCTTGCTCGACTGGACGCAAGTCCAGAGACTGGACACCGCCGGCGCGGCTCTGCTGGTGGAAATTCTCGGGCCAGACTCGATACTCGACCGGCCGGAGGCAGCTCCAAATCTGTCCCCGGATCGCCTCGCCCTAATGAAAGCGCTTGCCGCCGCTGCTACCGCTCAGCAGAAGACGGACAAAGCAGCGGTGAGCGGGAATCCTCTGCTCCGCGGTCTGGGACGCATAGGCCTGACCGTGGAACAGGGCTGTCGTGCGTGTCTTGGTCTGGCCGGGTTCGTGGGTCAGATCATCGAAACATGGAGCCGTACCGTTCGTCACCCGCGTCGCTGGCGCACGACCTCGGTGATCGCTCAAATCCAGCGGTCAGCGGTGGACGCCATTCCCATCGTGGCGCTACTGAGCTTCATGGTAGGAATGGTGGTGGCGTTCCTGGGCGCAACGGTGCTGGCCAACTTCGGTGCGAGCATCTTCTCGGTGCATCTGGTCGCCTTCTCGTTCATGCGCGAGTTCGGAGTGCTGCTCCCGGCCATATTGATTGCAGGCCGTACCGCAAGCGCGTATACCGCCCAAATCGGTTCGATGAAGGCAAATGAAGAGATCGATGCGCTTCGCTCCAACGCGCTCGACCCCATCGAGTTGCTGGTGCTGCCACGCGTGCTGGCGCTTCTTGTGTCCTTGCCACTGCTCACATTAGTAGGCATCTTGGCTGGCATTGTGGGCGGCGCCACTGTATGCGCACTGAGCTTGGAGATTCCTCCTGCACAGTTCCTTGCCATCGTGCAGGAAAAAATCGAGGTGCGCCATTTTCTTGTCGGAATGAGCAAGTCCCCGCTCTTCGCGGTGATGATCGCCGCTATCGGCTGCCATGAAGGGTTCAAGGTCGCCGGTAGCGCTGAGTCGGTAGGCGACCACACGACTTCTAGTGTTGTGCAATCAATCTTCATGGTGATCCTGATCGATGCCATCGCTGCACTGTTCTTCATGGAGATGGGCTGGTGAGCGCGGTGAAGGAAGACACCGACAACGGTGTGCGACACGCTATTGAAGTGCGCGGCCTAGACAACAGGTTTGGAACCCAGCAGGTCCATCAGGACCTGGACCTGGACGTGCGACGCGGGGAAATCCTTGGCGTGGTGGGAGGATCAGGCACCGGGAAATCCGTGCTCTTGCGTAGCATCGTCGGGCTGCAGAAGCCGCATTCGGGCGTGGTCCGTATCGGGGGGCGCGACCTACTGCGAGCCCAATGGCTTGCACGCGCGCGTATGGAGCGAAGGTTCGGCATTCTGTTCCAGAAGGGCGCGTTGTATTCATCGCTGACCGTCTTGGAGAACGTCGCTCTTCCTTTAATCGAGCATGTCGGTCTGGCGCGGCCTCTTGCCGAGCGTTTGGCAAGAAGCAAGCTGGGCTTGGTGGGGTTGCCTGCCGGAGCGGGAGACAAATATCCGGCCTCGTTGTCCGGAGGCATGGTGAAACGAGCAGCACTGGCGAGAGCCTTGGCGCTTGATGCGAACATCCTGTTTCTTGACGAACCCACCGCAGGACTGGATCCAATCGGGGCTGCATCTTTCGACCAATTGATTCTGACCCTGCGCAATGCACTGGGTCTCACGGTGTTTCTGGTAACCCACGACCTCGATACGCTGTACACCATATGCGACCGTGTCGCGGTCCTGGCGAACCAGAAGGTACTCATCAACGACGGCATCGAGGCAGTCGAGCGATTCAAGCACCCGTGGATACAGGAATACTTTCACGGCCCCCGTGGCCGTGCGGCCGCACAGGCCACTGGTGCTTCCAGCCAAGAGACGCAGCCATGAAACCCTTCCGCATCTGCATCATTCTTCCGTCGCGCACGCATTGGGCTGGGCGCACGCAATATTTACACTCTGAAAACGAGGTGGTCTGATCATGGAGCCACGTGCCCATCATGTATTCATTGGTCTGTTCGTCGTGCTGCTCGGTGCGATTGGTATCGGCTTCGCGCTCTGGCTCAGCGACACACGTTCCGACCACGATTACCAGTATTACCGGATCATGTTCGATGAGCCAGTGACCGGGCTTACGCCCGGCAGCCAGGTTCAGTACAGCGGAATCACGATTGGCGAAGTCGTTGCACTTTCTCTTTCGCCGCCTGACCCAAGGCGGGCGATAGCGCGCGTGCGTATCAATGCCACCATCCCGGTCCGGCAGGATACCCGCGCTGAATTGGTCATCACGGGAATTACCGGCAACGCGGTGATCGAGTTGAGCGACGGTGGGCCAAACGTGCCATTGCTGGATCGGAAAGAGGACGAGGAACCGTTGATCCTCGCGCCACGTTCGGCGATGGCATCCCTGGTCTCCGGCGAGGGTAACAGCATGACGACACTCAACGGCATCTTGCTGCGCACGCAGGAGTTACTGTCGAAGGAGAATTTGGCTCTTGTGCACCGCAGTCTAGTGAATCTCGAACAGACTACGGGCGCGGTCGCTGACCAGAGGGCCGAGATCGCGACGTTAATCAGCAATCTGACCGAAGCAAGCAGAGAATCGACAGCTGCCGTGCGCCAAGCAAATAGCACTCTTCGCGATGCCAACCTGCTACTAAATAACGATGGTAAGCAAATCATGGTGAACACGCGTGATGCAACGGCATCCCTCGAACGCGCCGCTTTCAGGGTTGAGACGCTACTGCAAAACAATCAGGAATCGCTGAACCAAGGCATGGCCGCCACAGGCCCTGCCATGCACGAACTCCAGCAGGCGCTGGCCAATCTAAACACCGTGCTGCGCCGACTGGATCGCAATCCGGCGCAATACCTGCTCGGTGGAGAGAACATTGAGGAAACCAAGCCGTGAACACTTCCGCCAGGATGATTCCCGTCGCTGCCGCGACTATGACGCTAGTACTCGGCTTGTCCGCGTGCAGTGTGCTTCCCAAAACAGCTCCAATGGTCACCTACAAACTGCCCGACTATCACATCGCCCAGGCGGAGAGTACGCCACGCGCCGTTCCTGGACCTGGGGCGCTGCGCGTCTACGCCCCTGAGAGTAGTCGCGTCCTGGATTCGGAGCGGCTTTTCATTGCGCAGCCCGATGGTCGCTTGTCGGCTTGGCAAGGAGTGCGTTGGGCCGACCCCGCACCGGTGCTGCTACGCGACCGAATCGTCGAAGCCTTCATGCGCGATGGGCGGTCGACTTCGGTGATTACCGATAGCACGCCAATGAGCGCCGATATGGAGTTGCGCAGTACGCTACGGGCGTTCCAGCTCGAATACCGCGGCACTGAAGCGATCGCCGCGGTTCGGGTTCGGCTCGATGTGCAACTGGTCGATCCGGCCAAACGGACTGCTATTGCCAGTAGACGCTTCGAAGCAATCCAAGCTACAGGCAGCAAGCGAGAGGCAGATGTGGTGAGCGCGTTCGGTGTCGCGACGGACGTGTTGGCCGGGCAGATCGTTGAATGGGCAGTTCAGGTCGGGGCAGCGCGTTTGCGAGTTGCACCGGAATCGGCAAGCAACCATGCACCCACAGCGTCGGCGATAAGCACAGACTAGTCGCCTTAACGGAGCACAGAAGCTAGGGCCAGAACGCTGCTCGACACCTTAACTCGGTACGACAGCCTACGGCCCCTATCCAATCCCAGGACCTCGTTGCCGTCCAACCTCCCATGACACACCGCCGCCGCGTACAGTCGCGGCGATCTGCTGCCCCAGTCGTGGCTCGATTATCGGCCGCCAAGGCACCAGACTGAACCCCATGCCGTCATCGAGCAGCGCATAGCGACCGCTGGCGAGAATGACCGAGCGCCGGTAGATGCCGGCTACGCGCTGCCCGTCTGTGACGTGCCGATGCTCCAACCCACTATCGGCGGCAATGTGCTGGGCGGCCTGCGCCAGCTCCCGATTGCGCAGCGTTTCCAGCAGATTCCGGGAGAGAATCACCCGCTGCCCACGCCGCTGGGCCAGCCCCTGTTCTTCGAGGAAGTCGGCGCGCTGCTGCAAGGCTTGCTTGGCATCGCCACCAAAGCCCAGGTCGCCCAATCCCCGGCCGCCGCCGATCAGTTGCTGGTCGAGCCAGGTGGCGCCGATCACGCGGGCCTGCCGCTCGATCGGCAGGTGAGATTTCAGGTCCACGGCCACGCCGCCCAGTCGCTGCGCATCGTACTGGCGCCCACGCTCGGATAGGTCGTCCGGCACTTTCCATAGCCCTTCCGCCACGCGCTCCACGATGCCGGCCCGGCGCAGGGCTTCCAGCCGTCGGACGTGGGCCGCGACGACTTCCTGCGGGTCGCGGCCGGGCTTGGCTCGGCCTTGCTCGATCGCCAGGTGATGATCGGTACGGTACAGGCCATCGCTCGCCAGTGCGGCGATGTTCTTGTCCGCCGCCCGTACCTCGGCGGAACCACGCACCTCCACCACCGCGCCGGTGGGGTAGCTCGCCAGTTCGTCGCGGGCGTTCAAAGCGACGTAGTGGGCCTTGCCGTCCACGCCGTCGATGACCAGATAGCCGCGGTCGTGCAGCTCGTCGGCCAGCCCCTTGGCGGCCACGCGGCCGACGAGGGTACGGCCGTCGTCGGCCGGCTCGAATACCGCCAGCTCGCGCGGCTGGCCGCTCATGGCGCGCTGCATGGTGCGGATGATGTCGCCACGCTCGCCCAGGGCACGCAGGGTCTTCTCAGCGTCGGCATGGATGGCCCAGGTGCTGGGCTGCACCTCGTCGGCCAGGCCGAGCCGCTGCAAGCGTTGCAGCCGGCCGATCAGTAGCAGGCGCTGGCGTTGCAACGTCGGTTCGTTGAAGCGTTCGATCCGCACCCGGTCATCCTCGCCGACCTCGCGCTGCAACGTGCGGTCGAGGCTCGTCCACCGCTCTTGCTTCACCTCGCGCTGCCAGGTCTGCTGGATCTCCAGTTCGGTGCGCGGCCCCAGCCATTCCGTCGCCAGCTCGGCGGCGCGATGGCGGAAGCCGTGGGCGATGTAGTCGCCCGCGATGACGAGGTCTCTGCCGGTATCGTCGCGTCCGCGCACGATCAGGTGCGTGTGCGGGTTGTCGGTGTTCCAGTGATCGACCGCCACCCAATCCAGCCGCGTTCCCAGGTCGGCCTCCATGCGGTTCATCAGGTGCCGGGTGTAGGTGCGCAGGTCGTCCAGCTCGGCTCCGTCTTCCGGGGAAACAATGAAACGGAAATGGTGTCGGTCGTCCTGGCAGCGTTCCTTGAAGGCATCGAGGTCGGCATGGTCGGTCTGCGGCCCGTAGGCACGGCCCGGCTCGCCGTCCCGGCCGGCACCGTCGCGCTCGATGTAGCGCAGGTGCTTGGCGAGCGACTGCGGGCTGGCGTTGCGCTGGTTGACCAGCAGCGTCTTGACGGTCACGCGCCGTGACATGGGTGTCAGCTTTGCACCTGCGAAGCGCGCTGCCGTATGGCCGCGCCCAAGCCGTGAGCCGGGCCGCTGGCCCGCGTGCTGGCCGCTCCCGCCAGCGACAGGACGGCGCACCGCCGACTTGCCGCCGCTGGCTTTGCCAGCCCGCTTGAGCACCTTGGAAACGAAGCTCTGGCCCTGGCCTTTGCCTCGGTTCTTCGGCGCGCCAGGGCGCACCCGGAAATCGTCGTCGCGGCGGTCGGTCATGGCAGCGCCCCTGGCAAGCTCCGGCGTCTCCGGGCGTGCGAAGCACGCGGACATGCCTGCATTGGCGCGGGCCTCGCGCCCCACGCGGCACGGCGGCAAAGCCGCTCCGTGCCGCGCCACCCCCATGTGCAGACAGGCCTTCGACGCGGCCCGGTGCCGCGTCCTTTTGTCTTGCCTTCCGCCTTTGCCCCTCGCTCCCGCTCCGGGCATCGGCGGCCCGGCGGCGCTGCTGCACCAGCAGCCAGCCCGCCGGCGAACACGCCAATGGCCGCAGGCCAGGCGCGTTCGAGGCAAGACGCCTGCACGTTGGACGGCTGCGCCGAAGGCAGCGCGAAGTGCGGTGCGAATGCACCCGCACTGCACGTGCGATGACAAGGCGACGAACAGTAGAACGACATGCCCGATGGCACGATGAGAGGCGCGGCAAAGTGCAGCGAATCGGCGGCCATCATGGACGTGTCTCCAGCCAGATCGGATGCGCAACGCCGATCGCGGTGGATGCACTGACCGGCCCGAAATAGCGGCTGTCGAACGACGCTGGGTTGGTCACGCTCAAGAGGAACAGTTCGCCCGGTTCGAGACGGCGGCAAAGCTGCAAGGATGGCAGCGGTCGGCCCTGCCGGTCGGCAGGCAGGGCGGCGGCCACCGGCACGCCGTCGATGCGAACCTGGCCGGCGACGATGCAGACGTGTTGTGGCGCGACTGCGCCCACACGTTTGAGCAGCGGAACGCGGGTCGGTAGGTAACTGCGCTGCGCAGCCAGCATGGCGGCCCTGTCGGGCAGCGGCACCAGCACGATGCTGTCCACGGACAGCGGACGTGGCCGCGAGGCGGTGCGCGGGTCGAACGGTTCGATGCGATACCAACCGACCGCCACGCTGTCGGACGGGTTGTAGGCCATTCGCGGCAGGGGCTGCACGAACGCAGCCCAGGCCAGCGCAGCGAGGCCGACGGTGGCGAAGCCTGCCAGCACGAGGCGAGTGCGCAGGCGCGAGCGAGGATGCGGCACGGGGCCGGTCGTGGAAATCGTGGTCATGGCAATGCCCTCCCTGCCAGCCAGGCGGCGTGCCGTTCTGTGGTGTATGTGGGTAACGCCGAGCGCGCTGCGAGCCGGTTCGCGAGCGTGCGCCAGTACGCGGGCGATGTGTCTGCGGCTGCGATGCCCAGCGCCTCGATGTCGTCGATGCGTTCCAGCACGGCGCGAACGTTGGCATCGCCTTCGGCGTGCAACAGCAGACGCGCGCCCGGCTGCACGCCGGGGATGCGTTGCACGGCGTCCAGCGGCGTGGCGGTCTGCATCACCATGAGCTGCCAGCGGATCGTGCCGTAGTCGTTGGCCTGCCAACGGATGCGGCACAGAACCGCGTTCGGCAGGAACACGGCGCAGCGCCGCCAGCGGTCGAGCTGGAGCGTGCGCGCCGGTTCGCCGAAGCGCAGGTAGAGCTTGAAGCGGGGTTCGATGTAGGTCAGCGTCACGCGCGTCAGCGGCACGTTGCCGGCCTGGCCGGCGAGTGTCGAAGGCGCCGGCGGCGGTGCAGCCGTGGGCGCACTTGCTTTGGGGGTGTGGGCGGTCGAAGCGGATGCGTTCACGGCGTGCCCTCCGGGGGAAACTCCCGCTCCAGCAGGCTGCGCAGCAGTTCGGCTACGGTCACGCCTCGCGTGAAGGCCGACACCTTGATGCGCGCCCGCATGGCGGGCGTGATGTCAAGCGTCAGTCGAGCGGTGTAGAGGTCGCCTTTCTGCAAGGCATCTGCGTCGCCCTGGCGAATCCACGCTTCGGCGTGCGGATTCGCTGGGGGACGTACACCGATGCCGACGCGCTTGCTGCGTGGTGATGGCTTTCCAGTCATGTCGGCCACCGCAGCAGTTCGTCGGTGAGCGCGGCGATCTCGCGGGCAGCGGCGCTGTCGGGCGCGGTTTCGCGGGCGAGCCGGCCAGCGGCTACGCTGTCGGCAAAGACGATGCGCTGGTGGATCTCCGAGCGCAGCGCGGGCAGCGGCTGTTCGGCCAGCGATTGCCGTGCCTCCCTGCCGATGATGGTGGTGCTGACGCGCCGGTTGATGACGAAGGCCGCGCGTAGCGCTGGCCGGAACACCTGTGCTTCGCGGATCAGTGCGACCATCTCGGCAGAAGCCCATACGTCGTAGGGGCTGGGCTGCACGGGGATCAGCACGCGCTCGGCCGCCAGCAGCGCGGAGCGCGCGAGGGCGGCGATGCGCGGCGGGCCGTCGATGATGATGTGATCGGCCCGCCTGGCGAGTTCTGGCGCTTCCTGATGCAGCGTTTCGCGGGCAAGGCCCACGGCGCTGAACAGACGGGGCAGGCCCTGCTGGCTACGCCGCTGCGTCCAGTCGAGCGATGACCCCTGCGGGTCGGCATCCAGCAGGATGACATGCAGGCCGCGCATCGCCAGTTCGCCGGCGATGTGCGTGGCGAGCGTGGTCTTGCCGACGCCGCCTTTCTGGTTGAGAAACGCGAAGATCATGGCGCGGCCCTCCGAGCTGGAAAGCCGGCCTGGGCGTGCCATTTCGTGGTTGTCCACCGAAACGGCGCGCTTCTACTAAAAGTTATGTATTTCTTGTTAGGTAAGTTAGAGGGAACGCAAACCCGCGCCGTTGTTGGCTTTCCGGCGTTTTCGTACTCCTGATAGCACGAGGGTCGTACTCCTGATAGCACGATACCCGGTACTCCTGATAGCACGAGGCCGTCCACAGGTTCTCCCGCAGTTATCCCCGTGCCGCGTGCGGCACGGGCCGGAAGGTCAGCAGCTCGGTGTTGTCGTCCGGCATCCGCTCGATGCCGAGGACGTAGCCGGGCAACGACTGCCGCGCCACCAGGGCGCGCACGTCGTAGGCGAAGTCCGAGAAGCGGGCCGCGCTGCCGGATTTGCGGTACAGGTGTCGGAAGTCGAATTGCCAGCCGTGCTCCTGCCGCCCGCCATGCTTGCGCACCAGGCGGTACAGCCAGCGTTCGATACCGCCTTTCAAGCGGAAATAGGCCGGGTCGATGGTCAGCACCAGGGCGGCGTCGAGCACGCCGGCATAGAACCAGTCCGGCAAGATCAGCTCGATGCCCAGCGGGGTGCCGCTGGCGTCGGCGAGTTCCTTCCACTCGTTGATCCACGAGAAGCGATGCAAGCGCCTTCCCGTGGTTTCGCGGATGGACGTGGCCACCGTGGTCGATTGCAGCCGGTCGAGGGCGGCCTTCAGGCGCTGGTAGTCGTTGAGGGACGTGCCGCGCCCGATGAAGCGCAAAATCTCGTAAGGCGTGGCGCGTATCCAGCGCGACGGGCGCAGGCCCGCGTCGCGCGCCTCCACGATCTGCGAGGCGGCCCATATCAGCACGTCGGCATCCCATATCGTTGCGATGCCGTGCTCCTGCGTGCCTTCCACGCGAATGGTGACGTTCCCGCTGCGGAAGTCGATCGGCGCCGTGCGCCGCGACTTGGCAAGCGAGAAGAACGGAAAGGCCATCAAGTCCTGGGAATCGCGTGGCGCCATGTCGCCCGGCAGCGCTCGGAACAGATCGAGCTGTTCGCGCTGCGGCAAGGCTTGCCCTGGCGGGCTGGACATGGCGAAGGCCACCCACGCGCCGACGATCAGCGGCCATCACGGTAGTCGCCCGCGTGGCGCTCGGCGTATTCGGGATCGGACGTGGCCTCGTAGCTGCGCTGGTCGGCCCAGGCATCGAGGTCGGACACCGCGTACATGACGCGGCGGCCGAACTTGCGGAACTTGGGGCCGCCGCCGATCACCCGCTGCTTCTCCAGCGTGCGCGGCGACAGCCGCAGGTAGTCGGCGGCTTCGTCGTTTGTCAGGTAGCGTTGAGGCTGCGAGGTCGCAGTGACGGCAGCGGCGGCAGGCCGCGAGGGAGCAGGTCGCATGGGATGTACCTCCATCAAGCCCGGCCACACCACGCGGCCGGATAGAGGCACTCTCAAGAAAGCAAGGCTTCTTGCTAAGGGACGATTCGCACGGGTCGAGAAACGTCCCCCCTAATGCGACGGGAACATTGGAAGCTGCGCTAGTCGGCGGTAGCCGCCGTGCATCAGCTCATCGCCGCGGCGTACCAGCCGCCGCACGCGGGCACGCAATGCACTGTCTTTGTGCCAGTCGGCCGCGACGGCATCCGCGCCGAACAGACCTTCGGCCACTTCGCGCAAAGAGGCTCCCGCGAGGGTCGCGTCGAGCGCTTGCAAGGTATGCAGTTCCAGCAGCGCGGCGGGCGTGGGGCGAGAGCGGGCTGTTGCCACAGGCGCGGCCACGGTTGCGGCAGATAGCGCATCCAGCTTCGCAGCGAGCGTGCGGTAGCGCGCACAGGGCGTGGCGCAGGCGCGTGTGGCGTAGAGATAGGCCGAGCCATCTTCTAGGTCGGGTGCGAGTGCGAGCCGAACGCAGCAGCCTGGCCAATGCGATACAAGCACCAGGCGCTTGCCGTCGTGGGTCAGTTGCTTGCGCCCAGGAATGCGCCAGAACTCGAAGGTATGCGCATCGGGTGGTGGGTCGGCGTCGGGGTATAGCTGCACCACGCCGTCGTGATCGGGGAACCAAGCAGGATGTGCATCGCGCGCATCCAGGCCGGGATCTTCCAGCAGGCGCAGGCCCCAGGCCTGCGCCGCATCTGGCTTGCGACGCCGGCGTAGCCAGTCGCGCCGGTAGCTTGCATTCCTGCGCAAATACTCCCAAGCCAGCGCTGGGCCATCGAGGTGCAGCGTGTAGAGATACGCGGCCGTGGGATACCAGTGTTGGCTGCTGCGGTCAGTCATGGCGAAACCTCCCTGTTTCTGGGAACGTCGCCACAATTCCGCTGTGCGGGAGCTATCGAATCGCCATCAAGTGGTCATCAAACTCGGGTTACGCTTTAACTGCTGGTGTCAAGACAGATTCGCTCCAGTGCATTGCCGAAATCGTCTAAATGCGACGACTGCACCGCCCGGAAATGGGGTGCAGCATTGAACACCGTGCCGAATCTCGCGCCTGGCATCATGACTGTTTTGGTCAGGAGCGCACCACCCTGGTGCAAGCATGCGGATCAAGACTTGCCAGGTCTTGGCTAAGACCGAAATAGTCACAATGCGATACTTTTTGCCTGGTCGCGCTGGAATGCGTCAATCGGTGATCGAACCGTTTTCCTGAGCCAGTCGAACGTATTCCGACAGCGGCCGCGTCGGCTGGAAGTACCGATCTCGTATCACGGGCTGCTTGAGCGGCCCGACGATGGACGCCAGATCGGACAGCTTCACCGTCGCCAGGGCAGGCATCCCGATCCCGAGGTCGATCAGGCCGTAGGCCGTATCGCCATCGGTCGGATCGAGCGCGGCCAATAGCCAGGTCGCATGTGCGTCCGGTGTGAACAGGCGCACCACGGGCAGCGGGTCACATTCCTGGCCTGCGGCGCGGGTGAGGCCGTGGGCCAGTAGGTGCACCCGGTCTTCCTCGGTGACAAGCGTGGTCAAGGCCGCGCCCCTTCCACGAACACACGCAATCGCCGAGGCGCATCTGTGCCTGCGGACGGATGCACGTATGCGCAAGCGCACGAAGCCGCAAAAGCGGAGAGGCACGAAGGCGTATTGGTGGAAGTCAGGAAAGACACGGACGCGGTTCCCTGGGTCTGAGGAAATCCGCAGATGCGGATCTCCGTAAAAGCACGGAAAAGGAAAACATCACCACCAAATGAACACTATAGATTGTAGTCCTATAGGGCGCAATGGGCTGTCATCTTGGTTTTTTGGGGAAACCATAGGTGGCAGCGAAGAACTCATTGGCAGCGGCGATTCGGACGGTAAGGAAGGCGCGTGGTTTGAGCCAGGAAGCGTTCTCCAACGTGTCCAGTCGCACCTACATGAGCACGCTGGAGCGCGACCTGAAAAGCCCAACCATCCAGAAGCTGGCCGATCTGTGCGAGGTCATGGAAGTGCATCCGCTCACGCTGCTCACATTGGCTTATGCCGGTGACAGCACCCGCGAAGCTGATGAATTGCTGGCACAGGTGCGCCAGGAACTCAGGGCGATATTGGAAGAGCCCGACACGCCGTAGCGCGTTGGCGTGTGGTACTGAATTGCAGCAAGCGGAGCGCGCAGCGCCGCAGGCGCGAAGGCGTGAGGGATTGAAGCCGGATGGCCGTGACGGCTTGCCGGCACGGGGCGAAGCCCGAAAGCCCGGCGGCGCTTACATCGCCGACACGCCACACACCGCTCGTTGACACGGATTGCGAGCCACAAGGCACGCATGCAGGCCCGCGGTGACGGGCGTATCCAGCACGCGGCAGCAGCAGAAATCCTGCGCGTGCGGTGCTGCGATCAGCAGCATCGCGCCCCGCCGCAGTGGGCGGGACGCGGTAAGCGGCTGTCAGGCCGCCTTCGGCTTGTTGCGCGACCAGATCAGGTCGTGCGTGCCGTCCTCGTTCTCGATCAGGCGGGCATAGACCGTCGCCGGGAACGAAGGGTCGTCGATGGATACGGACAGGTATTCCCGCCCGGCCTCGCTGGTCTTCTTCCACGCTGCGCCGACTTCGTGGCCAGCCGCTTGCAGGTGGAAGTCGGGGGCGTTCTCGGTGTCGCCCTTGTCGTTGGGAACCAGCTTGACCTTGACGTTGAGCGTCAGGGTGCGAAGCGTGCCGGTGAAGCCGTCTTTCTCTGCGGTGAAGGTGCCGATGTTAGCCATGATGTTTCTCCTTTCGGGTTGAACAAGGTCGCGCCAGTGCGTCCTTGTTGTGATCCGGCCGGCGGGGGATGGGCTGGTCGCACCGCGCAGCGGTCGCAACAACGTGGAGAACCTGGAAGCGAAAAGAATTTGTCCCGCGAGGAATGCGCGCAGCGCAGGGGAAATTGTTTTCGCTGCAAGGTTGCGGCCATGAAGCCCAAGGCGCAGCCGCGCCACCGCCAGGATTCACAACAAGACAAGGACGCACAGGCCGCCCGCTCCCGAATGGAGACGTGGCCAACTCGGCATCCCCGCGTGACGGCTGCACCGGCTTGCGCCCTGACGCGGGCCAGGTCAATGCCCCGACGACAAGGCCAGAGCGCCCCTGCCGCAGCTCACGGCCACATACTGAGGCGTGGTGTGGAAGCTCCATAGAAGCGAGGCTGGGCGGCGTGTCGGTGAACCGTCTTTCGTGACGTACAGACAACGAACCGCCAGCGTCGGGGACGGCACGCTTTCGTGCAACCTGCCGCAGCAAGCCGGGGCGTAGCCACACCAGCCCCGCCCATTGCGGCGGGGCTCGGTCGAATCGTTGGCGGCGCGATGCGCCGCCACACTTGCTGGCTTCGTGGATTTCGCGCACGAGCGCCCTTGTGCGTGGCCCCATCGCCGCCGACCGAAGGCGGCGATGGGGCTTTTTTTTAGCAGTGAAACCGGGCGCGGCCACCGCCGCGCCCGGAGTTTTCGACCACCGGCCCCAAGGCGGCACGGCTTGGGGCCGGTGCGGCTCGTTATTTCTTGGTTTCGATGATCCACCACACGGCGCGCGGCAAGGCGCGGCCCGTGAGGGGATGCAGATCGGTCAGGTCGGCGCGGGCCGTCCAGCCACGCGGCGGACGGTAGCCGCGCACGTCGCCGTCGCCGTGCCAGCGGCGGGCGCGCACCGTGCCGGAGGCATAGGTCGCAGCCATACGGGGGCGGTTTGCGGGTTGGTGGGTCATGGCAGGCATCCTCAATATGAAGCGCCCCGGCCGGAACCGGGGCGCTATCTACGGTGCGAAGTCACGCGGCCAAAGCCTCGGCCTGCGGCTGGACATCCGCCACGGCGGCCGCTTCTTCCTGTGCTTCGGCTTCGCCATCCGCCGGCGCGTCCTGCCCGGCCTGCTGCGGGCCTTCGGTGCGGAAGATGGCGGGCATCCAGCCGGTGCCAGCGGCGAGCCGTTCGGCTTCGCTGGCAATGTCGCCCTTCTTCAACTTCGCCAGTCGGGTGACGTGCGAGGGCGCGAACCCGCCAACGGCTTCCAGAATCGCGGCCTTCGGCACATGCCGGAAGTAACCCTCATTGGTGGGCTGCCACCACGCGGCCATATCCAGCCCCACGGCCTGCGCCAGTTCCGCGCCGGGCTGGTGCGGCGTGGCGCGAGGCGTCACCACGTCCACCGTGGAAGCTAAGCACACGGCCAGCAGCCGCACCAGTTCATCCTGTGATTTCGCCAGCAGCGCGGCGAACAGTTCGGCGCTGTCCTCCGGCAAGGTTTCGCCTGCCACCTGTTGCAGTTCGCGCAGCGCCACGGCGGCGGGTGATTCCGGCCAGTCCGGGGCCATGCCTTCCAGCCGGTCTTGCACCGTGAGGCGCACGCCCAGCGGCAGGTCGTGGCCGTAGTGGCTTTCCTGCAAGACGGTCTGCACCATGCCATGCACCACGGCGGCCAGCGCGGCTTGCGGATGCCGGGCCACTTCGATTTGCAGCGCGGCGGTACGGTGCGCGCTCAACCGCTGCGCCAGTCGGTCGGACATGGTGGCGGTCTTGGGCTGCTCGTCGTCCTCGCCTTCGTCCTCGTTTGCGGCTTCGCCTTCGCTGCCGAAACCCTGCCGCAGTCGTTCCAGCGTGCGCAGCGCCTTGGCTTCGGCTTCGCGCAGCAGCCCGCGATGAATCGCGGCCTGCCCGTCGCGGTCGATGGTGACGATGGCACCGGCTGCGGCCTTCACATTGGCCGCATAGTCCAGCAAGCCTTCTTCCAGCGCCTGCAACTGCTCGCCCAGGCGTTCGCCTTCTTCCTGCAAGGCATCGGCCTTTTCTTCGTCTTCGTCGTCCAGCGCGGCATCCACGGCTTCGGCCAGTTCGTGCAGCTTGGTTTGCAGCTTCTCGATGCGCTGCGCGTCGCGCTTGTTCGGACTGCGGCGTTCCCTTGGCGCACGCTGGAAGGCTTGCAGATCGGCATGGGTCATGCCCGGCGTGGCATCCACCCACGCCCAGCCCTCGGCCTGCACCTTGGCGGCGATACCTGCCAGCTTGTCCTGCGCCAGCCGTTCCAGCAGTGCGGCATCGGTCAGATACACGCCTTTGTCGCCCTCCGCGAACAGGTCGCGGCGGATGCCACCGCCTTCCTGCTCGTAGCCGTCCAGCCCGACAAAGCGCACCAGCGGATGCCGGTAGGCGTCGATTTCGCGTTCGGTCAGACGGTCGCGCAGGTTGTGCGGGCTGCGCTGCCATGTCGGCGCATCGTAGAACGCGGCTTCCTGCGCGGCGTGGTCGTCGGTGATGGCAAGGGCCATCAACTGGTCAAGGCTCACGGCCTCGGCGCGATAGTCGGCCAGCAGGCGCGGCGAGACGTTGGCGAGTTTCAAGCGGCGCTGCACCACCAGCGGCGTGACGGAAAAATCCGCTGCGATATCCTCGATGCTGCGGCCTTCGGCCACCAGCGCGGCGAACGCCTCGAACTGGTCGGCGGGGTGCATGGCTTCGCGCTGCACGTTCTCGGTCAGGCTGGCCGTGCGTGCGGTGCCATCGGCCACCTGCAGGCAAGGCACCTCCCATTCCTTGCTGATGCGGTGCTTCTTCGCCAGCAGCTTCAACGCTGCGAGGCGACGGCCACCGGCCACGACTTCGTAATGCTCGCCGTCGGCGGCGGCAATCACGATGAGGTTTTGCAGCAGGCCGACACGCTGGATGCTGGCGGCGAGTTCGGGAATGGACATGCGCGGGGTCTTGCGCACGTTGCGGCCAGTGGGGCGCGACACCAGCCGCGACAGCGGAACCAGAATCAGGTTCTTGGTCGGGTCAGCGGCTTCCAGCGGGATAGCGGCGGCGGTGTTGATGGCGCGGGCTTCGGTTTGGGTAACGGCGTTCATGGTGATAACTCCTATCGGTTCAGGAATGCAGCAGCGAAGAAAGCGACAAGGGCTGCTGCCTGCCCCTGCCGCGTGGGGATTCAGGCTTTCAACTGGCGCATGCCATCGGCCAGCAGCCAGAGGGCGCGATTCAGTCGGATGTTTTGGTCGATGCCCTGCACCGGGCGGGTTTGCTGTCGGCGCCCGTTGGCGCTGCGGCCACGCAGCCCGCCTTGGGTCAGGTTTTCTTGGGTGCGGTTGAACACGCTCCACAGGTCGGGGCGGCGGTCGTCGAAGCGGCGCGGCATCAGGATTTGCGATTCCGTGATGGGCGCGGGCTTGTCGGGGTCGTCGTACTTGAGGGCGAGCGCGGCGCGGGCGAACACTTCGGATTCGCCATCGTCCAAGGTGATGCCGCGCATGGCATCGCGCGATTCCTTCACCCGATCGAAACCGCTCAAGACTTCGTAAGCGCCCTCAATGACCAGACCGGCCACGTCGCCTTTATGGGGCACTCGCACATCGGCCACGGTGTTGCCGCAAACAAGGCCATTGCTGCACACGAACCGGAACATTCCGGCCAGCATCTGATAGCTGCTGGTGCCGTCGTGCGAGTTCAGCAGCACGATTTCGTTGGCCTCCGCGCCGTTGATCTGGCTGGCATGGCGCAAGCGAATCATGTGTTTGGTGTGCTCGCGCTTGCCTTCGTCGCGCACGCGGGTTTGCGTCACCATGAAAGGCTGGAAGCCTTCTTTGCGAAGCTCGGTCAGCACGGCGGCGGTGGGGATATAGGCGTACCGCTGCGAACGGCTCTCGTGCGGGGCATCCGCGAAGATGGACGGGGCCACGCGGTGAATCTGGTCGTCGGACAGCGGGTAATCGCTGCGCAGCGAGGGGGAGCGGAAAGCGAAACGGGATGCGAGTTGCATGGTCTTTCTCCTGACAAAAGAGGTTTGCTGTTCACACCGCACACCGGATTTCTAGATTCGGAGCCCAGCCTTTCGGCTGTTTGGTGCGGTCGGCACGAGGAACCCGGTTGGCCCTGTTGCCACCGTCTTTCCTGAGTTCATCGCCCGCGGCCAAAGGAGCGCGCGGACGGGGGCCGTCAAGGAGCCAAGCGCAGGGTGGGTGCGGCCCGCAGGCGCAGCCGAGGACACGGCCCTGCGCGCCTTGACGGCACACGGGCGCGGGCTACGGTCGCGGGTAAGGTGATGAAGTCAGGGGAGACGGCTGGACAAGGCAACGGCCATCCCTTTGTGCTGACCGCACGCAAGCGAAGCGCGCAGGCCCGAAGCTGGAAGCCGGGCCGTAGGCGTCAGCGATGCGGAAGGCTGGCGAAGCCAGTCCCGCCAGGGATGAGCGACTAGCGAACCTGGAGCAGCGCGATCCGCGAAGCGGAGACGCAAGAGGACTCTTCGTTTACCATTTGTTTCGCAAGCTAATGATGGGAAAGCAAGAACACGGAGATCTAGAGATGATTGTCTGCATCAACCGCCTCAAACAGTTCGGAATCTTCAGCGACTTCAATGGAACGAAGATCCAAAAGTTCGGCCGGTACAACCTGGTCTATGGTTGGAATGGAACAGGCAAGTCAACGTTATCGAATCTATTCTCTTGCTTTGAGCTTCGCTCGATGGTTCCCCGCTTCAGCACGGGCCAATTTTCAGTAGTTCTGGAGGATGGCTCAACGATCACGGAATCCACACTCCACTCATCCCAATTGAATATTCATGTTTTCAATCAACGCTTCGTGCATGAGAACATTGATTGGGACAAATCCGTAAAGAGCATCCTTCTTATTGCGAAAGAGAAGATTGATGACTTGCAGAAGCTGGAGAAGCTGAAGAGCGAGCTTCAGTCGAAAAAGAAGGCTCACGACGACAAGCAAAGCGATATCAAGAAGCAGCGTGAGGCATTAGAGAAGTTCCTGACCAATGCTGCCAAGAAAATGAAGCTTGGACTTCAGGCGATTGATACGAGCGACAGTTATTACTTGAATTACGACCGCCGCAAGCTCTCCAACTTCATACAGAATAACGGCGAGACAATTATCAAGGCGGAGTCGGTTCTTCCAGATGAGAGGGTTATCGACCTTACGAATGCCGCCAAGCCAGATCAGCTTCCAAGCATTGCTTTCGCCTCAACGGCCATTGAGCCGGACTACTTTAAGAAAGCGGCGGGCCGCATCAGAGATTTGATTGGGACTACGGCGGTCAATCAAGCAATCCAGCGGCTTACCGATAACCCGGACATCCGCGAATGGGTTCAAGCAGGCTTGGAAATCCATAAAAACCACGACTCGCAATCCTGCGAGTTCTGCGGCTCTCCGTTCGCCCAGCTTCGTGCCGAGGCGCTTGCTGCCCACTTCAGCAAGGAGTTCACGGAGTTTCAGAGCCGACTTCAGAATGCGGCGACATGGATTGAATCTCAAGGCGCTCCAGCTAATCAGTTTCCCGCATCGACCGAGTTTTATAAAGAACTATCGGCCGAGGCAGAAAAGCTTCAAAAGGACTACGCAACTGCTGCTGAAAAGATCGACCAGCAAATGGACGCCTGGCGGGAAGCCCTGAAGGCCAAGATCACAGACCCTGGGAAGACAGACATTCAGATCTCGGATGTGGTTGAAGACGATGTCACCAATTTCAATGACATCCTGAAGTCGATTGTTGCTCTCGTTGGAAAGCACAACAATAAGACTTCAAATTTCAAATCTGAGACCTCAAAAAGCAAGGTGGCACTGGAGCTTCACTTTGCTGCGGCTGAGGTGCAAGAGTTTGACTATGCTGGAAGTGAGAAGAAGTGCAATGACCTTGAGTCAGAAGCAAAGAACGACCATAAGGAAATTGAAAAAATTAGTCTAGAGGTCGGAGCCATAGAAGCGGCGCTCTCGAATGAAACGGTCGGGGCAAAGGAGTTCAATGACATCCTGCATCGCTTCATTGGCCGCTCTGAGCTTTGCCTGAACTTCAATCAGAAGAAGAAAGGCTATGAGATCATCAGAAACGGGGTTGGTGAGCACGATGGGAATTTGAGCGAAGGTGAGAAGACTGCGATTGCATTTGTCTATTTCATCACGAAGCTCAAAGAAAATGGAAATAACATCAAGGATACGATCGTCGTCGTTGACGATCCGGTCTCAAGCTTTGATTCTAATCACTTGTTTCACGCCTACTCGTTTTTGAGAACGCAATGCACTGAAGCCAAGCAACTTTTTGTGCTGACTCACAACTTCACTTACTTTAAGCTAGTGAGAGACTGGTTCACTGGCACCAATAGGAATCGAGTCAAAAAAGGCAACGCCGAGAATTGCTTCTTTTATCGCCTGGATGCGCCACCTGGCTCCCCTCGTCACTCCCTACTTGTGGATGCCGACGACTCACTCAAGAACTACGGTTCCGAGTACCACTATATCTTCAAGAAGCTTTACGAATATAGGGCGCACACGACACTCAATCGAGATGAGGCGTTCTTGACCGCCAACCTCGCCCGAAAGCTTGTTGAATCGTTTTTTACCTTCAAATATCCAAGGCGGCGAAGCGACATTAGTCAATTGATGGAGGCTGGCCTAAAAGATTGCACCATCACGACACCAGAGCTTAAAGAAAAAATCTACCGCTTTATCAATAAGTATTCACATAGCGACGTTATTGAGATAACAGAGGAATCCGCAGAAAACTTGGCAGGCGAAAGCCACAGCGTCATCGGGAACATCTTCCAGTGGCTGGAAGAGGTGGACAAGAAACATTACGACGAGATGATTCAGGTTGCGACGGCCTGAGCATCAGGCCGCGAGGGCCATAGCTATGCCACCAGGCGCAGCAAAAAGGGGCCGAAGCCCCTTGGGCTAGATCAGCCCATGCTCGGCGAACGATGCCGTTTCGTTGCCCGCAACGATGATGTGATCGAGCACGCGCACGTCCACCAGACCCAACGCTTCCTTGAGCCGCTGGGTCAGCGCCCGGTCAGCCGCGCTCGGCTCGGGGTTTCCGCTCGGATGGTTGTGCGAAACGACGACCGCCGCCGCATTGAGCCGCAGCGCCTCCTTGACCACTTCGCGCGGATACACCGACGCACCGTCAATAGTGCCGTGGAACATCTCCCTGTATTCGATCAGACGATGGCGCGTATCCATGAACAGCACTACGAACACCTCATGCTCGAAGCTGGCCAACTTTGTACGCAAGTATTCCTTGACCGCCGCCGGCGAAGTGAACTCTGCTCCGCGCTGCATTTTCCGGTCAATGACCTGGCGCGCAGCTTCCAGAATGTCGTCGGCCGATGCCGGTAGATAGCGCCCGTGCGCGTCGCGCACCAGCAGACAGGAATCGAACGAGGGAAAGGACAGTTGCGACATGATCGTGCTCCGGTTGCTCGGGCGGAATTGCCCGGAACCGGCGGCAGCACGGCGCAGCGCAAGCAGTCAGGGGTCGCAGACGGCCGCCAGGACGCAAGCGCGCATGGCGCGCGCCGCCCTTGACGGCGAGAACGCCGTGATACGGTGAAGGGAACAGCAAGACCGCCCACACCCGCCCACTGCACAGAGTCGATTTTTGGCAAGCGGAGCGCGCAGGCCCGGATCAACGAGCCGGGACGGAGGCGTCAGTGATGGAAGCCCGACAGGGGCGAGACTCGCGCAGCGAAGCTCGATGCGCAGCACGACAGCGCGACGGCGGCACGCCGGGACGCCCGACTGCTTGGGACAGGACTACTCGTTGTCCGTCTTGCGCTGCTCGATTTGCAACTGCGCCCGTTGCGTTGCCTGTTGCAGCCGCTCCACCAGCACGCCCCTCGGCGGCAAGGCGGTCAGATACTCGGCAACGTGGATGCCGGACTTGTCCAGCTCCAGCAATTCGATCTGCTCGCGCTTCTTGCCGGTGCAAAGGATGATCCCGAGCGGCGAGGCTTCCTCCGGCTCCCGTTCGTGCTTGTCTAGCCACCGAAGGTAAAGCTCCATCTGCCCTTTGTAGGCCGCCTTGAAGTCACCTACCTTCAACTCCACCGCAACCAGCCGCCGCAGCTTGCGGTTGTAGAACAGAAGGTCAAGGTGGAAATCCTCGTCGTCGATCGGAATGCGCTTCTGCCGGGCGACGAATGAGAAGCCCGCGCCCAGCTCCAGCAGGAAGGACTCCATTTCACGGATGATCGCCGCTTCCAAGTCGCCTTCCTGCCAAGTGTCCCGCAGGCCCAGGAAGTCGAGGATGTACGGGTCGCGCATGACCAGGGCCGGCGACATGCGCTGCGCATCGCGCAGGGTCGCCAACTCCTGCGCTATGGTTTCTTCCGGCTTTTGGGAAAGCGCCGTGCGCTCGTACAGCATCGAGTCGATACGCTCGCGCAGCGTCCGCACGCTCCAGCGTTGGGTGCTGGCCATCTGTGCGTAGTAGTCCCGCTGGAGCGGGTCTTTCAGCGGCATCAGGGCGATGAAGTGCGTCCAGCTCAATTCTCGTATCAGTGATACGAGAATTCGCTCGTCGGGGAAGGTGGCGGCGAACTGCACCATGCGGCGCAAGTTCTGCTCTGCAAAGCTGCTGCCGTACTCCTCCACCAACTGCGCAGCCAAGGTGGGCAGAACTTCCTTGCCGTAGGCGCCCCGGCGCCTGTCCAAGACCTGCGTGTGGATGCGTTGGCCGATGCGCCAGTAGAGCATCGTAAGCTCGCTATTCACCGTCGAGGCGGCGCGCTTGCGCGCCGCCTCGATCAGTGCCCGAATGTCGCCCAGCAGCGCCGCGGGCGCTGCGAGCGATGCTGCTGATGGCCGGCGCCCGTTCATGCCACCGCCTCCGCAAGCTGCCGCGCGCCCGTGATGGCTTGGCGGCGGCTGGCCACCAGCTCGGCCGCCTCGCGCACCGGCTTGTCCTCGGTGTGGACGTAGTGCATGAACATCGCCACGGTCTTGTGGCCCGTCAGCTTCATTCCCACTTTGGTCGGCACACCGGAATTGGCAATGTCGGTGGTCGAGCGATGACGGATGCCGTGCGTGCCTACGTGCGGCACGCTGGCGGCCTTGAGCGTCCGGCACCAGCCGCCATAGTGCTCGCCAAAGGTCAGGTGCTTGGCCGGGTCGTTCGGCGACGGCAGGACGTAAGGGCAGCCTTCCAGACGCGGCGCCGTCGAAAGCAGCCGATAGGCTTCCTCGCTCATGGGCTTGGAAATGCCGCCAACCTTGCTGTCGGGCCACACCACGCGCCGGTTCTCGAAGTCCAGCCAGCTCCATTCGAGCGGGCAGATTTCGGAGCGCCGCGCCGCAAACTCGAATTGCAGCCGGATCGCCAACGGGATGACGTAGTTCTCCAGCCCCTCCGCCTCCAGTTTCTCCAACTGGCGGAAGATCCGCACCATTTCCTCGTCCACGATGAGCCGGGTTTCCTTGCCCGGCGGGTACATCGGGACGTGGCGGCACGGATTCGTACCGTCCGGGCGGAAGCCCCAGACTTCGGCCAAGTTGAACATCTTGCGCAGCACGCCGAAGGTCTTGTTGGCCTCGGTCGGCTTGTAGGCCAGCTTTTCCATGAGCCCCGCAATGTCGGGCCGCTTCACGTCATGCACCTTCTTGCGGCCCAGCAGCGGGATGATGTTGCGGTCGATGACGCCCTGGTAGCCGTCCTGCGTGCTGACCTTGTTGCGCTTCTTGGAGTAGTCCTCCATGAACTTTTTGCACAACTCGGCCATCGTGGGCGCCTTGCGCGCCTCGGCCTTGGCACCGCCGGGATCACCACCCCGGCGAACCTCGGCCAGCCAGTCCTGCGCTTTGACCCGCGCCTGTTCGACGGTTAGCTCCCCGTAGAGTCCCAGCGAGGGCTTGCGGGGCTGGCCAGAGTTCGTGCGGTACTGGAGCATGAACACCCGGCGTCCCGTCGGGGTAATCTTGCAAAGGAAGCCGGGCACGACGGTATCCCGTAGTTCGATGTCCTTCGCCTGGGGTTGCGCCGACTCTACGGCGGTCTTGGTGAGCTTGATCTTTGCCATGATGACTCCTTGGAACGACCCGGATTCCAGGAGCCAGATAGGAGCGGCGCGAGGGAGAACCGGGTCAAGTTTCAGAAAGCACCGGCATATGATGGACGCGCGTAAGCTATTGATAAACCTGTTGTATCGGGCTACGTCGCAGTCCAGCGAACTACCGGGCTGGAGTCATCGTGAAACAAAAAAAGGGGGCCCGCCAGTTCAGCAACGAGCCGGAGTTATACGTCAAATAGTTGCAAAAAAAATTAGATTCCCGGAACAAATCCACATAAGATTGGGATACTGTACTTTTGCTGAAAATAACTTAAGGTTGACCATGTCCGAAACTAAACAGGCGTATTTGATGAAATTTCGTAAGTGCTCTTCATTTGACACACTGGAAAAAGTATTTGAACGACTCTGTGAAAAGAATGTTGGTATAGTTTCACTAGAAATTTCCGGGGCATATGACCATCGAAAAGCTGAACTGACAATGAAAAAACTCTACGATAAAGTCCCCGCCAGTGTATGGACCCTGGTTCGTCAGTAAAATGAAAATCCCGGGAACCATTATACAGCCGACGTTTAACAAAAAGAGGTTTATGAAATCGTCTGTTGAACATATAAATTTATTAAATTATTTATTACCACCTCTGGGAATTAGTTTAATCAGAAAAGTAATAACTTCACTTAAAATGCTTTACTTGCTCTGTTGTGGTAAAACGCATGGGAATTAAACCTTTATTAATTTTAACTCTTCCATTCATCTCCTTTTATTTAAACGCGGCGAGCCTAAACGAGTTCAGTCAAAAACTGGATGAAGGTTACCGTTACGCCTGTAACGCAACTCAGACGGGCAACGCAGAGGTTGCCTCTCTGGCGCTTGAGAACTACAGGGCAAATTTCACTACCTCAGACCCAAAAGTTGGTTTCAGCCAGATAATGAATGATGAAATAAACAAGGTTGTCTCGAATTTTTTCAGAATGGGCATGATCCAGGGGAACACCAGTACTGCGGCCTGCGAGACGCCTTCGGAGTTGCTGAGTCAGACCGCTTTGGCGGTATATTCCCGACAGGAAAAGGCGGCGTTGGCATCGAGCCTTGATGCTGTCCGCTTCACTGAATATGCGGCGCAGGCCTACCCGATTTTTGATTCAATCCGGAGTACAAGCATCAGTGAGGATGAAGTAATTAATCAGATTAATAAAATTGGGAATAATGCAATTATAAATGACAAGAATGCTATTGACGCCAGCAATGCGACAAGTGCGATGAAAAACGTAGTGACTGTACTTTTTTCTGCCCGGAGTGACCCGGAACTTATGCAATTTATGATGGGTTATATTGATCAACACAAACTGCATTGAATGTAGGGTCCAGTATTTATATTAAATCAGCTTTCGTCCTGAAAGTGAGCCCACTGTTGGAATGCTCACTAATTCCGGTTCCGTCCGTATTAATAAGTCTCACTGCTGGTGGAGGGACGGGCAACCGGAAAAGTAGCTTTTTACCAGCATAGAATTGCCATCGCTTTATCCATTTGCCCCTGCCACAGTAATAAAAGCAACTTAAAAACTCATGAAAAAAGACCTCTTATCGAAATGTCATACTGCTTTCGTCCGATATAGTGAATGTCTGTATGCTGCGGGGGAAATAACATGCGAAAGAGCTATACCTATGGGATTCCTTTCGGACTCCATCGCGAAACTGGACGGTATCTGGACATCACGGAAGTAAGCAGAGGGAGTGCATGCAACTGTATCTGCCCCGGGTGTCGTACGGATTTGATCGCCAGGCAGGGTGAGGTCAAACTCTGGCACTATAGCCACACCACGGACCTCTTCGGTGATTGTGACGGCTTGATGGAGGCGATTCGGGGAAAAATTATTGAAGTTGTCCGGGAAAGACATCTTCTCGGTTTCCCGCATCTTCTGGCCGGTTATGAAGGCGGGAAGGTGCCACTTGATGAGGTAAGCGGCAGCGGAAGCATGTTCGGCGCCACGGCAGATCTGTTTGTGAAGGTTAACGACCTCTGTGTCGCCGTGTTTCTTGATACCGATCGCAGCGTGGCCGGGAAGCTGACGTTCGACCATCTCCATCCCTCGGAAATGGTAGCAGCATTACGTATCGATCTGCCGGATATAGAATACGAAATCAGTCAGGTACAACTTGGCAGGCGAGATGGAACCTACAGCGAACGTATCGAGAAAATTATCATTGATGAGACGGAGTCACGAGAGTGGTTGTATCATCCCATGATGCAGGAACTGGGGACTGAACCCCTGAAGGTTTATCAGGGCCGTGAGCCTGCGGAAGCAGGACCACTTCTCCAGCGTCTTTCCGACTGCTACATGAAGCTGCCGGACATCTTACCCCAGAGCATGAATACGCTGATAAGAATGCAGCAGGACACCATCGTTTGTTTGTGTCGGCTCACCGTCAGAGCATCCAATATAGCCCAGACTGATGAATTTCCGCTGTTTATACGTTACTTCCGTCTGCATTGTCTCGACACCAGTGAGCATGTGAATTACGAGAAATTGCTGAACTGGCAGGACATGATCACAAAATCACAGGAAGGGCAGTCGCTAACGATGGAGGAACGGGATTATCTCCAGGAAATCGCCCGTATTGGCCTCTACAACCACCGACTTAAAAGTGTCTGCCTGACGGCCTGCGAAGACAGTAAGGTGGCAACAACTGAAGGACCAACAAATTTCTCATTGCTCTGAAGGGGGCTGGTGAGTTACGGGCCTGGCGGGCATGGAAACGTAAACAAAATCTACTTGCTCGCCTTAAGCAGTAATGGGTTGTTCATTTCTTACATGGTCTCAGAGTACCTATCATGATCAGTCCGGTAATATAAACTGGCACAGCCATCATAACAGCCCAACGCTAATGGACATACATTAGCGTTGGGCTGTTATGGCCGAAAGACTGGATCAGGAGTTCCGGATTTTTGCGCGGTAGGTGTGTTTGATCCTTTCAATCGTGGCAAGAGATGCATTCCAGTAGCGTTCAGCGTCGGGGCGATATTGGTCATCGAAGATGCAAAGATTCAATAATAGTGTAATTAGCGTCTCCTGGCGGCAAAGTCAGTCGGCCGGAACTGGTAAACTGTATTCCACCTCACCCGGGCTGGCGGGCGACTGACGTCTTGCCGGTTCATAGCCGGTGGTCGCGTCTGACAATGCGGTGTCCTGCCGGTAGTGACGCTGGCAGGGAGGTTTGCCAAATATACCCTACAGGGACTTCAGGAATGAATACGTTCGAACAGTTTAAAGCACAGGTCACCCAACATGCCTGTGGACTCGGTCCGGAACAACTGGCCGGGTACTGGGGGCGGTCCACCAGCGGCGAATGTGTTTCGCCATCGTATGAAGTGTTCAGGGGTTATCCGACCCGCCATCCGCTGGCGGAGTTTGTGGAGATGGCTGCATCCCGCAACGGCATCAGGCCGGATGACTACCTGGGTGATTTACTCCGGGGGCCGCATGAGGTTGTCGGCTCCCTGACGGATGACAGCACGTCACCCGCCGCCAGCCTGCCTGTCTATTTCTTCCCGGGTGCCGGGATTTACGCTGCGGCGGTCAGTGATACCGAGGTGCTCGATGTCTGGATGAGCTGGCCTTGCTACCCGGAAAACTGGTGAACATCCGAAACCGGGTTAACCGGCCGGGGATGATTTCCACGACAGTTGGTGCGGACGTGATAACACAATTGCATGTCCTCATCCCTCAAGCCCCCTGCCAGGCCCCAACGTGCTGTCAGGCTTCGCCTGATTCCCGATCTGCGCCGGTACTTCAGCCGATAACTTTTTGTTTTCTTTTTATTTTCTCCCCATTTCCTCAAAGTTCGCGGGCGGCGTGGACAGGGCACCATTGCCGCATGTGGGGTCTTAATAAGGGCAGGGTGGTCAGGTTTGCTCGATGCCGGGGGTAGGCCCTACCCTTTATGGGATGAGGACATGCAATTCACTAAATTAATCGACAGCACCGGTGGTGACTTATCTGTAACGGGTCAGTTTTGATACGGGGAATGTTTCAGGGTTAAGATCTGGAATCATAAAAATATACGCTCCCGTTCAGGACATACGACTTGAAATGGATAATGCCATTAAAGGAATTCCAGCCTTTCGTCGATAACAGTTTCTGACCATCGCCATAACCATGTCATGGAGGAGACTAACCGTGTTTCAGAGGTGAGCTGGTGCCTGGCAAAACATACAAACTCAAATATCAGGAAGCGAGTTTAGTTGTTTATAACATGCAGCCGTGTAACTGATTAGGTACCGGCAAAAGGAGGAAATAATGTTTGAAAACTACGTTTGTAAAATCTATGTAAGCAATGATCCTCATTTTAGTAGCCATCTCGAAGCAACTGCGTTTGGTTTCGATAATGGTCAGCAGCAAAAGATTCTCACCGCAGCCCATGTTGTTACCAATGCTCTTGGAAAAATTTATCCCGTCAGCAATACACTTAAACTTTACGTCAAATTTCTTAACCATCAAGGACTGGTGAACGAAGAGCCTGTTCTAGTCGATTTCATTCTCAATGAGGCTAATGACAGGGCAGACTTTAAAGACGGCATTCCGTTTGTTGACAGTGCAGAAATCGTATTACCAGCTGGAATACAACAGCCTGTAAGTAGTTACTTTAAGGTCCTGGCTCCCGCAGCTGGCATGGGTACATTGGGTGTCGGATATCCAATGAATGAGACAACAATTTCGACATTCCCTGGTGAAGTTTCAGGCATTTGGCCTTTAAATTGCTCAAATCATTCTCCCCAACATCTCACAACTCGCTTTGTAATAGCACATTTCAACACCGATGGTTGCTCTGGTGGACCCTATGTCGTCTCCGAGAATGACGAGCATTTTGTCATTGGAAGTCTGGTTGGAATAATGTCTGGAACCTGCCCAGATTCAAATCCACACATGTCTGTTCAGTCCGCTACTGATTTTTAGCAAAGTCAGTTCCAAAATGACGCTGGCACGATAGTTATTTTGGGTCTGCCCGATATGGCGTCTGCCCTTACTAACAGCAACAGCATTGAAACTGACAAACATGAACTCGAAAGTGCCACAATAGTAAGTCATGATTTCTTCATCACTTTTATGGTGCTCTTTTTCACCTATCACACAGCAAGTTATGAATACGAGGCCTGTAATGGACGCTACCGAAACTGAAGAGCTCGAAAAAATTCGCAAGAAGGCAATGGATGAAGTTACAAGTGCTCTTCAGGCGCTTGAAAATAAGTTCCCGGGTATTACTGAGGGCGCAGCAGCTTTGGCGGGGTCAGGCGTAGGCGCAGCGGCTTCCTTCGGTGCTCTCTATACGCTTGGTACAACGGGAGTGTCAGCAGCAGGCATAACCTCCGGGCTCGCTACAGCAGGGTCTATCGTCGGTGGCGGTATGGTTGCAGGCATTGCGGTATTGGCCGCACCTGTAGCTGTGTTAGGGATTGGCGGGTACGCGATAGTGAAACACAAAAAAAATGCGAAACTGACTGCCGCCCTTAGTCAGGCCATCCAAAAGCTCTACGAAGTTCAGGAAAGGTTGATGTCGAATGCGGAATATTTTAAGGCAGAAATTGCTGGCATCAAGGCAACAATCGACATGCTTACTAAGAAAGCTCCAAAAGGTAGCCTGGTCGCGGTGAGGTAAACACATGAGTCAGTCTCCTTATGATGATGAGTTCAGGGCCATCCGTTATATTCAGCTCCGTGGTCAGGATATCGCGAACGCTCACGAGACAATTAACAGTGATATAGAGAGCCTTAAGGCACAGTTGACCGGGCTAATCAGCGGCACTGAACTTGATGAAGCGGAGCATCTGGCGCTTAAAGAACATCATCTGCGAGAAATGACCCCTTCAGATACTGCCATGCATTCTACTGGTCTCAAGACTATATATAGCGAGGCTAACCAGCGTGTATGCGGTGATATTGGACTGGCCACAATACTCTCCACGGATGACTTGGCTGTTGTAGATGCCCGGATCCAGAATCATATTAAAGAATTTAATGATCGCTACGCACTCGACGCCTGGGATTATGCTATTGCCTGCGGATGCGGGCTCATAGCATCCATGCTGGATTTACTTTGCGTCAGAGCCCCGCCAAAACCTACGGTGAGCTTTACGGCAGAAGTGGATGGTATTTTCAATAAACAGGTGCAGAAAGCCTTCAATGCCATTTTGCCGGAGGACCTGAGTACAAAACTCTCAGATTTGTTCCCTATAGGGGCACCAGACAGTTCGATCAGCAGCGATTTAGTGGGTGCGGCCGGTGGCGTTTTGTCTCCCACAAATCACCGCTTAAGAGCTTTGTCACACGATCCCGTACTGGGCATTATTTTCGGTATAAAGGATATGCTGAACGGGACCTGTACGGTGGTTCAGAATGGACAGATCGTGGTTTATCCTTCCAGTAAAGGCGTTACAGACGAAACCAATATTTTCAGGCTCATCGCCAGAATGTTTGGACACCTGGCATCGGATGTTAATGCCCCCTCAGCAAAAGGAAACCGTGGCATGGGGTTACCGGCTCCTTTTATGGGGCTACTTCGTATGCTTGAGGGGATCCCTGTGGGGAGTTCTAACTTCGGCAAACAAATAGAGTACATGTATGTCAACGGGTATGACTTTCGTCAGTTTATCGTGACAAGTATTCCGATGAGCATAATGGAAGTTTTGATGCGGGTTTTCTATGTGGCGAAACAGGTATCGCTGGGAAAAGGAGCTTTTGGGGAGACCTTACTGGATACCATGCCGTTGCGGCTAAATCCACGCTTCCGGATGATGCTTGCCCTGGGTTATGGAACTTCCAGTGCTGTTAACGCAGGTAAAATGTATATCACCGGCAATATTCTCAATGCGAATTACGCCTCCTGGATGGGGTTGGCCTGGAATGGTTTTCACTCACTCAAGTGGTCCCTTTATCAGCGACACTTAAAGCTTTGGGCCGGTATTGAAAAGGCAGAACTGGAACGGCTTCAGAACAATATAGACAGCATCGAGGCATTGACCATCAGAGCAGGAAACTTGCCAGTCAAGTAACATTCACCGGAGCACCTCCGGAACCCCATAGCCCACCAGCTGCTAAAAATGTCTGCCTTTGCTTTTAATACTCTCTCTGCCTCCTCCCCGAGGCAGAGAGTAGCTCGTAGTTATTTATACAGCTCACAACAGGGCCATAAGATACTCCGCTTCTCGTTTACCGATGATCCTGATCTGTCAGCTCTCTTACCGGATGCTGTACGAGCGTAACGGCTTATTATTGATAGTTCTCTCATATCAAACCTCATAAAGATTTATGCTGCCACTTAGTAACAGCCTAAAGGTTGTACTCTCTATTTAACAGCTTTTAGGCTGTTAATTTGATATTACAGCTTTTAGGGTGTATGTTTAGAAAACAGCGTACAAGGTGTATCAGAGGAACTACTGAGGCCAGCTTATGATCAATAATGATTACCCGTTAAACACGCTCAACCAGTTGCGTCCCTTGCTCATTGGTTTTCGCAAGGCGAATGGCCTGACGCAAAAAGACCTGTCCGAAAGGTTAGGGGTCACTCAACAGACATACTCACGTCTGGAAGCCAACCCTGCCAGTGCGAGCATTGAACGGCTATTCAAGGTGTTTTCTATCCTGGGCGTAAAAATCAGCTTCTCCTCGACAACCGCCTCTTCAGAGGGGAAGCAGACGGAAGAAATGCTTAAATCAAACTCACCTGCACGACAGGAGAAATGGTAACGATATGAGCCGGAAACAGCAGCGTCTGGCAATCTGGATGAACGGAATCAAAGTCGGATACTGGGAAAAAAGTAAAGGGGTAGACAGCTTACAATACCTTCCTGACTGGAGTGCAGACGAACAGGGAAGGCCGCTGTCATTGTCCCTTCCTTTTACTCCCGGGAACCAGGTCTGGCGTGGAAATGTGGTACGTGACTATTTTGATAATTTACTCCCGGACAGCGAAGGCATACGCAGACGTCTGGCAATGCGTTACAAGGCCGATAGCCTGGAGCCTTTTGATCTTCTGACGGAGCTGGGAAAAGACTGCGTGGGCGCGATACAGCTGCTTCATGACGGAGATGAACCCACAGATTTATATTCCGTGAAGTATCACCCGCTTACTGAATCAGAAATTGCGGCAACTTTGCGTAATACCACGGAGACATTGCTACCGGGCAGGCCAGAAGATAACGACGACTTACGTTTATCTATTGCCGGTGCTCAGGAGAAAACAGCCCTACTGTGGCATGAAGATCGGTGGTGTATGCCGGAGGGTAATACACCAACGACGCATATATTCAAGCTACCGCTCGGACTTGTGGGGAACATGAAAGCCGACATGCGCTCGTCGGTTGAAAATGAATGGCTCTGCTCGGTACTTCTCGAACAGTACGGGCTCCCCGTGGCAAGAACGCAGATTGCTCACTTTGAAGATCAGAAAGCGCTGGTGGTAGAACGTTTTGACCGAAAATGGTCAGGAAACGGACAATGGATCATTCGTTTACCCCAGGAGGATATGTGTCAGGCCCTGGGCATTTCGCCATTACGAAAATATCAGGCGGACGGCGGGCCAGGTATATCGGAAATTATGGAAGTTCTGAGTAATTCAGACCGTGCTGAGCGTGACAAAGCGCAGTTTTTTATGACGCAGATAGTTTTCTGGATGATGGCCGCAACAGATGGCCACGCTAAAAATTTCAGTATTTCTATTGGGCCACAGGGACGTTATCACCTTACACCACTCTATGATGTGTTGTCGGCATGGCCGGTGATCGGTCATGGGAACAATCAGATATCCTGGCAGAAGTGCAAACTGGCGATGGCCGTACGTGGCAGTAGCAACTATTACCAGATATATCGAATACAACGACGCCACTGGATCAGGCATGGTGAGATAACCGGCCTGAGTAAACAGCAGACAGAGGCGATGATAGAGGAAATCATCGCCAGAACCCCGGGTGTCATTGAACGTGTTAGCGGGCTTCTTCCGGACCAGTTCCCCCAGCAGCTTGCGGAAAGTATTTTTGATGGAATGAGGCAGCAATGCAGGCGCCTGGCTGAGAAATGACAGCCGCAATTTATAGTGTGCATGTTTTCAGAATAGCTGATGTAAGCGTGAGGATTCAGTATGACTGAAGAACAAAAAAGAATAGAGCGGGCTATTGAGTTGGCTTGTCGTTACGGCGGAACCGATGAAATGCATCATCTGCAATGGGTCGTGGATCAGATGGTAAGAGAACTTGCTGGAGAACGTTATGCACAGATTGTAGCAGATGCCACCAGCGGAGAAGATGGGCCTGATACTTACAAATGGAGTGTTGGGATCGCGCCTTAGCATCTGTCAGTCTGGGGATGAAAACGTACTTAACATCCAGCGAATTCCCAGACTTCACATTAAGACTAGAGTAACGGCCGCAATCACGTGAGAGAAAAAAATGGCAATTTTAGCAATCATTGCAGTTATCGCCCTGGGTGGGTACGCCTGCGGGTTTATTAAAGCCCGTGAGCTGAGCGCTTTGCGTAAAGAAATGAAACTATACGTGGATCGCATGGAAGCGGCGGAGCTGGACTTACACGCAATCAGAAGTGTAGCGGAGCACCGGTTGCACGGTGCAGGTAAACAGTTTGCCGACCTTTACAGCCGTATCGACGGTGCAACTGTGACGCTGACACCCGAAGATCAGCTGTTACTGGCAACGATGCCATTTAATATTCAGGATGTAGAAGACATCGTAAACGAGCGCGGTCCAAAGACAATTAGCGGCCGTCCATTCTGGGAAGTTGAGCCAGGCCCGCATGACTATGAATATGGCCCGCAATATCCGTATTTCCCAGACCAGCGCTAGGAAGAGATCAAGATGAGAGAGCCAAGACCCCGCCATACCTTGCAGGTCATTCGAGTGCCTTCTCTGGAGGTTCAGGATCTGGGGCTGACCAGCTTTGATAGCTGGCTTGACGAGAACGGTTATGACAAAACGAATGCCAGAAATAACCGTACCATCTGGGCGAGAGAAGGCGGATGGCATCTGAAACGTTGCAGAAATCTGGAAACTGGCACGGACGATTTCTGGTTTATCGCTTTCGATGGTAAAGGCGGAAAGATATACCCGCTGAAAACCCAAAGAGACTACCGGGCTGCATATCGTAAGCTGGAAGCAGAAGGTTATGCACCTGCGGTCATCGAGCAAATGACCACAGGCGCAGCATATAACCTGGCCTATCCACGTTCCACCCTAAAACAAGCTGAGACGGCCACCAGCGAACCAAAGCGGAAACCTGACGTAGATATCCAGGGTGAGCACTGCGAGCGCGTAGTGACGCAACGTAGTGGCGTGGCACAGGGTAAATTTAAAGCTCTGCTCATCGAGAATTTCGCGGGCCGTTGTGCGGTAACCGGTTGGGTTAATGGCGGTGTCCTGGATGCGGCACACATTGAACATGGAACCCGGTACAATCCGTCTAATGGCATCCTGATGACTCCAACAATGCATGCTCTGTTTGATGCCGATCTTATGGGCATAGATCCGGCCACCCTGACCGTTCATTTTAAGCCAGGCATTGAGCTGGGCGAGCTGTTTGAAGGCCGTAAAATCACACCGCTGGTGTACGATCTGGACTTAGAGCGGCTGGCCGTACGCTGGGCAGGATACCAGGGCCTGGCTCATGAACAATGATGGGTTACAGCCGGGATGTGTGAAAACCCGTCAGTGAAACCTGCATGCGCCATACCTTTAAATTTAAACTCAAGAGCCAGGCTCAAGATAAAACCGAAATGAAAAGGTAAAATCCGGTGCACCAGATCTCTTAGGTTTAATACCTGAGCCGGTATACTGGCAGGCGCAGGCATGTGGGTATTATCCAGTCCATACATCTCCACACAGTGTTAACCGCAACATTTAAAGTTCAATAAGGACGGTTTCAATTTTATGTATAAAACAGCATTAGTGATGATTATCGGGATCCTCGGATGCAGTAAAGCATTTGCAGCCACTGAATTACAGCTCCAGCAAAAACGCGTTATGCAGTTCTGTGCCAACGCCAGTCTTCCATTGTTAGTTGCGGGTACAACGTACGCGAATACGTCTGACAACGGGCGACCAGAAAAAGAAAGATTGGCAATCCTGAAAAATTCAGTTGCAAGCTCGACAGCTTATAAAATGGCATCTCCCGGAGTTCAGATTGCCATGATGAGCGTGGTGGAAGATATTGCCGATCCGAAAGAATTAGCTCTACATCAAAAAGAAGTTAGACGTCTTGGGGCTAGTTATCTTTCCGACAGCGGTGTTTCATGGGCTTCAAAAACTGTTTCACCATTTACAGCCTGGTGTAACTTTAACCGTTTAGAAAGTTAAGGCTGGCAAGGCGGTTCCTGTTCAGGAAAGTTACTTTCCGTGCGGGGACCGTAAGATACAGATAAAGCTTAAGGCCTTTGAATTTCTGGAAAGCATTTGAAAATTTCATTGCGCTTGTCTGATATGAAACAGCCCCTGCATTTCTGCAAAGGCTGAAAGAGTGTGTACGGACTTTGGAAGGAGTGATGATATACGCCTGAGCCATCCCATCACCGCAGACAGGGTAATTAACCCTGACTAAAGCTTTCACCTATTCCGTCGCTCGCAAGCGGCTTTCGCACACTAACGAAGGTATGGCCTTTCGTCGGTGTTAAATTTTTCAAACTTTGCTTACTTTGTCAAGGAAGGTGACCGCAGTAGTAGGCACAACTACTTTAATCTGTATGAATAATAAGGTAGAACCGGCCAGTGAATGAATGCTTTCCCTGAAATCAGGCGGACAACCTTCAGGAATATTGATAGCAAGACTGAATCTCTCGCTGCGGCGATAAACATTTCGCCATAACCCTGAACGAGAGTGGTTCATCCATCATATACAGGAGCGTTACATGCGCAAATTTAAGTACATAATCTGTCACCAGTGCGAAGGCCACGGGACCATGGAAAACCCGGCCTTTGAAAATGGATTCACCCAATCAGAAATGGCTGAGTGGGAGCCAGAAATGCGTGAAAAGTATTTTGCCGGAGCATTTGATGTTCGCTGTGACGTTTGTGCCGGTGACGGTAAGCTCAGCGTACCAAACGTAGCGGCTATGTCTTTTTCAGAACGACGGGTTCTGGCAGCACGGCGGCGTGATGAGCGTCTTCAGGCTGCTGATGAACGGCTGTCCCGCCAGGAACGAGCAATGGGGTACTGAGGTGTTACAGCAAAGATGAAAATGACGAAGCCAAAACCGGTAAGCCGGATGAAAAGACCGTTTATTAGTGAGCTTGCAGAGCTGGGTTTATCGGGTGAAATTCTTTCAATTCGAACTGACGGCATGCAGGGGACGCTCATACCCGATCTTACCGCAGGGGTGAGTGAAGCAGGCCGTGTGAAAACCGGCAACTGGGTAATCTCTGACAAGAGAACCTTCGACCATGTCGTTCTGTGTGTTGAAAGACAAGATGAGAACCATGATGTGTACGTAGGTAAATTCATCCAGTTACATGTAGCCGCTAATAAGAGCCTTAAGATCGTCGAAATGGGCGATGTGAAACTGGTGGCCATAACCAGCTCGATTCCTACCACTTTTAATGGTGGGATAAAGAGATACAAAGGGGTTACGTATGTGTCACTTTCCCAAACAGCTCAAACCACTATCGACTTCCCGAAGCGTATCTACAAAGAGGGCCAGGAATGTACTTCTGTCACCAGTCCTGACCAAGGTCCTTTCGCCCGGGATGTTAGGTTGAATTGCTACGGGCGATGTGTTGTCACCGGCGTAAGGTCCCCCTGGCGTACTGAGGCCGCGCACTTAACGCCACGTCATGAAGAAGGCATTCCCGACGTAACGAACGGAATTTTACTTCGCCGTGATATCCATACACTGTTCGACAATGACCATTGCGCCATAAACCCTGACACTATGAAAATTTACTTCAGCCGGGAGGCCCGGGAGTTGGATGATGATCTCCTGAAATGGCATGGGAATGAGATAGAGACGACACGCATGCAGGTTCCGGTTAACATCGAAAACCTTCGGATACGATGGCAAAAATTTAAGGCTAAGGATCGTCAGCGTAAATAAAGCCATAAGCTGAACCACGGCGAGGATTAGTCTTGTTCACTAAATGACAGCGAGAGATTAAATGCAAACCCAAAAAGATATTACAGTTGGCCAGATCTGGGAAGAAGTGGATCCAAGACTGATCCGGAAAGTGCGAGTTGTTGAGGTGGCCTCGTTAGAAGGGCCCAAAGGCATCCTAATCGAAAACGTGGAGTCTGGTCGTAAGAACTGGGCGTCGTCATCCCGCTTTAATGGAAAGCGTGGAGGGTATCGTCTTATTTCCTGAAGGTTTTGCCAATATGGGAAACTGAAGAGGTTGAAACCATCCCGGTGAGGGAGCATATCTGGTAAAGAAGAGTCTTTAAAAAGGTTTTACGCGACCTGGGATAATAAACGGGAAAACGATACCCAAAAAAAGAATACAGCGATGATAACGATAAGGAATGGTAAGGGCTTCAATATTTTGAGAAATGACCTGGCTTCCTTTGCATCTGCATTTCTAATCAAACTGTCCACATAGGGATCACAGCTCTTAGGTTCTGAATTTTTCATATGTTCTGTACCTGAAATTGATTCCGTATGAGAAAAGGCCACCGAAGTGGCCTCTATCAAAACTGGTGGCAAAAGTTAGATCAGGAAATCATCAAGACTTTTACCGGCTGCAATTTGTTCTGCCAGAGCTTTGGGGGTACGGCCCTGTCCAGTCCACGTTTTTGTTTCGCCATTTTCATCAGTAAATGAGTATTTGGCCGGGCGTGGTTCACGGCTTTTCTTGGTAGCCGTAGATTTGGCCTGGAATGAGCCAAGCAGCTCTTCCGGGTTGATACCATCTTCTTCCATTAACTTACGCAGGGCGTCAAGTTTCTCCTGACGAGCTTGCAGTTCGGCAGCTTTGGATGATTCTTCCTGACGACGCTCATCAACAATGACATTAAGCTTTTCGAGGATTTCCTCAAGTACTTCTAAAGGCAGCTCGCGGCCCTGGGCGCGAAGAGTACGAATATTGTTTAACGATTTGAGTGCTTCAGACATACGACCTCACTTTCTAATTCTTTGATAAGGATTTACTTAATCATAATACACTCTATAAGGAAAAAGATGCCAGCTTTATGTCTTCAGGTACAAAGATATCTTGCTAAGAATACTCCTTATCTTCCTTGTGCAGACTGTTTCGTGCTTTCGATGTTGTTCATGAGTCTTAAAATCTGCTCACTGTTTAGGGTACTCATGCTGTAAATCATCAAGAAGGAAGCGCAGAACAACATAAGCAATCGGAAAAGGAAACCATGCCAGTGACAGGCCATATATGGCGGAGATAAACATAGGGTAATTTAACTCACTTACAAAATTCGCTTCATTGTATTGTTGAATCGAAATGGCAGAAGCAAAAATTATAATTAAAGTAAGAAAAATCCACTCTAGCCATCTCTTTTTATAACAAGCATAAGCGAAAGCTGTAGGGTAAAAAATAAAGCAAAAAATTCCAGCTGCAATTACGTTCATAAAAGTAACTTTCCTGATAGCGCAGTTATTTTTCGAATGCAGCATCATGAACAACTGCCATAACATTGATGATTGGCTTTCTTTTTCTGAAGAACCTTCCGCGCGGCAAAGTTTCTCCCGCTTTGAGACGATAAAGCCAGAAAACATAAGCCGGAGGAACATTGCTGTCAAAAATATCTGAACAAATTTGAACTGTGATGCCTACTGTATTGTCTTTCCTCATCTCTTTAAAAGTGCCTTGCAATGCAGCGGATAACGTCATTTTTAAGAAACCTTTTTCTGTTTGAACGGATAGACTTGACTTAGCTGGCTTGACTGTAATGTTTGCCACTAAAGATCCCTCGTTCTGAGGATGCAGGCACTACAAAGTTACCGTCAGGTCTAATCATACGAGTTTGGATGAAATTTTTGCCGGATTTGGTTTTTTCAACCTGGTGCTCGATCTTCCATTCTTCTTTGACGGGACCGGATGACAAATGAACTAGAACCGGTACTTTTTTACGTGTTCTATCCAGAACAATACAATTTGATTTATCCGTATCAACGCTTCCCTGAAGAGTATTCAAAGAGCAATTATCATATCCCTCAACCGGAACTGCATTACCTTGGATATCAATTTTGAATCCTCCAGCTATTACAATTTCGGGTGCATTATCATTTAAAGTCTCGTCATAGGCAGCATCAACTACATCGCAAGCAGTAAGAGTAAGTGACGATGCCACAGCAAGACACAATAAAGAAAATCTGTTTTTGAGCATATTTGAGACCTTTTATAAAAATAAAATAACAGGAGAATTGTATCATTAACAGTCTAGTTCTAACGACTACCACTTTTAAGTATGTATTGAGCCAGTTTTATATTCAGGCACACCATATTGCACTCTAGGGAAGGTGCGAATAAGCAGGTCATTTCTTCCCAAGCTGACTCGCTGATTAAAATTTCGCGGATCTGGGCCGATTTTTTTCCCGCAAACACATCGAATCAGCCTATTTAGGCTATTTTTTCCACCATTTCTGGCGTTATTTCCGGTTTTTACTGAGATCTCTCCCACTGACGTATCATTTGGTCCACCCGAAACAGGTTGGCCAGGGTGAATAACATCGCCAGTTGGTTATCGTTTTTCAGCAGCCCCTTGTATCTGGCTTTCACGAAGCCGAACTGCCGCTTGATGATGCGAAACGGGTGCTCCACCCTGGCACGGATGCTGGCTTTCATGTATTCGATGTTGATGGCCGTTTTGTTCTTGCGCGGATGCTGCTTCAAGGTTTTTACCCTGCCGGGACGCTCGGCGATCAGCCAGTCCACATCCACCTCGGCCAGCTCCTCGCGCTGTGGCGCTCCTTGGTAGCCGGCATCGGCTGAGACAAATTGCTCCTCTCCATGAAGCAGATTACCCAGCTGATTGAGGTCATGCTCGTTGGCCGCGGTGGTGACCAGGCTGTGGGTCAGGCCACTCTTGGCATCGACACCAATGTGGGCCTTCATGCCAAAGTGCCAGGCACTGTTGCAAATAGTCGGTGGTGATAAACTTATCATCCCCTTTTGCTGATGGAGCTGCACATGAACCCATTCAAAGGCCGGCATTTTCAGCGTGACATCATTCTGTGGGCCGTACGCTGGTACTGCAAATACGGCATCAGTTACCGTGAGCTGCAGGAGATGCTGGCTGAACGCGGAGTGAATGTCGATCACTCCACGATTTACCGCTGGGTTCAGCGTTATGCGCCTGAAATGGAAAAACGGCTGCGCTGGTACTGGCGTAACCCTTCCGATCTTTGCCCGTGGCACATGGATGAAACCTACGTGAAGGTCAATGGCCGCTGGGCGTATCTGTACCGGGCCGTCGACAGCCGGGGCCGCACTGTCGATTTTTATCTCTCCTCCCGTCGTAACAGCAAAGCTGCATACCGGTTTCTGGGTAAAATCCTCAACAACGTGAAGAAGTGGCAGATCCCGCGATTCATCAACACGGATAAAGCGCCCGCCTATGGTCGCGCGCTTGCTCTGCTCAAACGCGAAGGCCGGTGCCCGTCTGACGTTGAACACCGACAGATTAAGTACCGGAACAACGTGATTGAATGCGATCATGGCAAACTGAAACGGATAATCGGCGCCACGCTGGGATTTAAATCCATGAAGACGGCTTACGCCACCATCAAAGGTATTGAGGTGATGCGTGCACTACGCAAAGGCCAGGCCTCAGCATTTTATTATGGTGATCCCCTGGGCGAAATGCGCCTGGTAAGCAGAGTTTTTGAAATGTAAGGCCTTTGAATAAGACAAAAGGCTGCCTCATCGCTAACTTTGCAACAGTGCCCCAGGGAGTTACGCAAGTTGGTAGGTGGAAAAGCCCGGGAGGATCTTATCGTTGCGAACTGGCCTGATATTTTCCGTTGTGCCGCGACGATGACCGCTGGCAAAATCAGGCCCAGCCAACTCCTGCGCAAGCTCGCTTCTTACCCACGACAAAACAACCTTGCAGTTGCGCTTCGTGAAGTTGGTCGTATTGAACGGACCCTTTTCATTATTGAGTGGATCCTGGATACGGACATGCAGCGGCGTGCTCAGATCGGTCTTAACAAGGGAGAGGCCCACCATGCGCTCAAAAATGCGCTCCGTATCGGGAGGCAGGGGGAAATTCGCGATCGCACGACAGAGGGGCAGCACTACCGAATCGCTGGGCTCAATTTATTGACTGCGGTGATCATTTACTGGAATACCGTCCATCTTGGTCATGCCGTCACGGAGCGGCGGAACGAAGGGTTGGATGTTCCCCCTGAATTTCTTCCCCACATATCCCCATTGGGCTGGGCGCACATTCTACTGACTGGCGAATATCTTTGGCCCAAGGAACCGAAAGCTTAGGGTGTCATTTCGCCCTCAGCCGGAACCGACCCCTGATGGCATGCGCTTTGTCACGCCGGTGAAAACCGTCAATTCAGGACCTAACAGAAAATATTTTGGTTCCGGACGTGGCATCACCTGGTACAACTTCGTCTCTGATCAGTACTCTGGATTCCACGGCATCGTTGTCCCCGGCACATTACGAGATTCCATTTTTGTGCTGGAAGGCCTTCTGGAGCAGCAGACAGGGCTGAATCCGGTTGAGATCATGACAGACACAGCCGGTACCAGCGACATTATTTTTGGCCTCTTCTGGCTGCTGGGATACCAGTTTTCCCCCCGGCTTGCCGATGCCGGTGAAGCGGTATTCTGGCGAGTGGATAAATCGGCAAATTACGGTGCACTGGACGAACTGGCACGTGGTTGTGCCGATCTGTCGAAAGCCGAGGATCAGTGGGATGAGATGATGCGAACCGCCGGTTCGCTGAAACTGGGCACCATTCATGCTTCAGAACTCATTCGCTCTTTGCTGAAAAGCTCGCGCCCATCAGGGCTGGCACAGGCGATCATGGAAGTGGGGCGCGTCAACAAGACGCTGTACCTTCTTAATTATATTGATGATGAGGATTATCGTCGGCGGATCCTGACGCAGCTAAACCGGGGGGAAGGCCGCCATGCTGTGGCGAGGGCGATCTGCTACGGGCAGCGCGGTGAGATCAGAAAGCGCTATCGTGAAGGTCAGGAAGATCAGCTGGGGGCACTGGGCCTGGTCACTAACGCAGTGGTACTGTGGAACACACTTTATATGCAGGAAGCCCTGAGCTGGATACGCAGTAATGGAGAAGAAATCGGGGTTGAAGATATCGCCCGGTTGTCCCCACTGATGCACGGGCATATCAATATGCTGGGGCATTATACGTTTACGCTACCGGAGGATATTTTGAAGGGGGAACTGAGAGAACTAAATTTCAATTTAAACAATGAATTAACTTCTTAGCGTACGTTTTCGTTCCATTGGCTCTCAAACCCCTTCAAGCACACCGATCAGGCAGTTAGTCACTAGTTAACTCTTTACTAGAGACTAAATTCCATTGATTTACGTGACAACGTCACGTCATTAAGGTTTGCAAATGCCTAATTTTCATACTATGGGATTTAATTAGGAGTAAATCCCACAGGTTTACATAAAGCTGACATTTAAAAGTGTTAAAAATCAATCAGATAGAAAGAAAAGGCTCTCCGGAAGAACTCTTCTCATTATTTCGCCGCCCGGGGTTATTGCTGACAGATCTGAAAGTGCTAATATGTTAGTCATTAGTAATTAGTAAAGCCTTTACTAAACGCGTTTCTACGTAAATTCTATTGGTTTTAGAGGGTCCTACTGTCCGAAGACAATAAAGTTGTACACAAAGCACTAAAGTTGTAACCATTCTCAAAAAACGACGCTAATGTTGTATGCTTACTGAATGTGTGGTTATAGGGTTGGAGACTATAAAATGCACATATAGGTACGTATCAATGTCGTTTTTTGGGTACGATCATGGGTAGGGGTAGGCGTCTCAAATCCTATTTGGATTATGAAAATGCGCTAGGTGACGGCATAGGAGTGGGCTATGGCCAAAGTTATCAGCCCTGGCTTAGAGCTCAGGACGTTAAATCCCGTGGAAACCGTTCGATAGTCTTTGGCCTTAAGACGTTTCGAAACCATCATCATGGGGTTTGAGGGCCAATGATGTAAAAAACCACGCTAAGGAGATAATTCATTGTTTAAATTGAGATTTAACGGCCTCAATTCCCCCTTCATAATATCCTCCGGTAGTGTGAACGTATAATGTCCCAGCATGTTGATATGACCGTGCATCAGAGGCGAAAGCCGCGCGATATGTTCATCCTCTGGCCCTTCCCCGATGCTGCGCAGGTGCGACAAGGCTTCCTGCATATAAAGCGTATTCCACAGCACCACTGCGTTTGTCACCAGACCCAGCGCACCCAACTGATCTTCCTGCCCCTCGCGGTAACGTTTTCTGATCTCGCCACGCTGACCGTAGCAGATGGCTCTTGCAACGGCATGGCGGCCTTCACCCCGGTTCAACTGTGTTAGGATCCGGCGACGATAGTCCTCATCATCAATATAGTTGAGAAGATACAGTGTCTTGTTAACTCTTCCGACCTCCATTATTGCCTGAGCAAGCCCTGACGGTCGGGTACTTCTCAATAGCGATCGAATGAGTTCTGACGCATGAATAGTGCCCAGCTTCAGCGAACCGGCAACCCGCATCATCTCATCCCAGTGGCTTTCGATTTTAGAAAGGTCAACACAACCCCGCGCCAGTTTGTCCAACGCCCCGTAATTCGCTGCTTTGTCGGCCCGCCAGAACACAGCCTCACCCGCATCCGCCAGACGAGGTGAAAATTGGTATCCCAGTAGCCAGAACAGGCCAAAGATAATGTCACTGGTACCTGCTGTGTCCGTCATGATTTCAACCGGGTTTAGTCCCGTTTGTTGCTCAAGTAGCCCTTCCAGCACAAAGATGGAATCCCGCAGTGTTCCAGGAATCACTATGCCATGAAAACCCGAATATTGGTCAGAGACAAAGTTGTACCAGGTGATGCCGCGCCCTGAACCAAAGTATTTTCTGTTGGGGCCAGAATTCACCGTTTTCACTGGCGTGACAAAACGCATACCATCAGCGGAGGCTACCTCCCCGCCCCCCAGTATCCTGCCAACGCTAACGAGGACTGAAAATCAACCAGCCGCGCATTGGCGCTAACCAGCGTTTCTGCTCGGATGTAGTTCTGTTTCACCCAGCTCAGACGATGGCGAGTCAGTGCAGGGATATTGTGCTTGATCAGCGGCTCATGTCCGATATTGCAGGCCTCAGCCAGCATCACCGCACACAGGCTTATATGCAGATCCTGCGCACGGGCACCTGACTCGCTGACATGGCTGAATTCACGGGTGAAGCCAGTTCTGGCGTCAATCTCGAGCAACAGTTCTGTCAGGTCAACGGGTGGAAGCAATTGTCTGACTCGGCTGCTCAGTTGTATCAGCGCCGGTGGTTCATCCAATTTATCCAGGCTGCTGATGGTCAGCGAAGGATGTTTACCTTCATTGCAGATGTCCACGGCGGTATTGCGATCAAAACGTGATGCCACCGTTTTCCAGGTTTCATCTAACTGAGCGGCCAATTGCTCCGATGCTTTACTGCCATTAGTGGGGTGACCCAATGCCCGGCAGACTGGAACCCGCTGCGCCTGCCATTCCTCCCCCTGAAGAAGTTTTTGGCGCGGATCACCCCAACGATCGCTGTTTTCCAACCAGATGTCACGACGGCGTAGCGCATCCTGAAGTCGCTCCAGCAGACACAACGAGTAACCTGCTCGCTGTATCCGACCGTCAGCATCGTACACCAGGCGTTTCCAAGGGCCTGAAATGATATGTTCAGGTGCATCGTCCAGGATCCGTTTTTTCGAGCCGTTTAGCTCTGCCAGGTAATGGATGGCAGCCAAGGTATGTTCACCGTCTGGGGCCGCACGGAAGTGCAGATCGCGCAGTAGTGCGGGCAAAAAACGCCTTACCCGTCCGTATTGCTCCACCATTTCATCCTGAAAGTTTGTATCCTGGGGGCGGGCCAGTTCATTCACTTTTTCCACGGACTCTGCCAGTCTGGCGACAGACACACTGCTGAATATGGTCTTTCGCAGCAAATCATCGGCGGTATCTTCATCAAGTAAAAGTGCGCATGCCCGCGCCAGCAGCAACGCCGCGCGGTCAAGATCCTTGAGCGTCCTAAGTCGCTTTTTCTGCCCGGTTTTCTTCGCCTCCCGGGTAATATTGAGGATCAGCATATCCAGCACGTCAACGGCCTCGTCCAGCGCCGAGATTTCTTGCGCTTTCACGAATGCGGTAAGGATCGCCAGCCGCCGTTCTTCTGGCATTCTGCTGATATATTTCACCGATGCCATTCCGGCATAGCGTGCCAGATTGCGGAGCTGTATGGCGGGCAGCCCAGTGAAATTCAGACAGGAAAACTCCAGGCTGCGCAGGCGAGTGTAACGTTCAAGTGCTTCAGTGAACGCGGGGCCGCTGATAGTGACAGGGCCTCTTTTTAGGTGCTCCATCACTGAGAGTCGCTGTCCTTCGGGGATTTCAAGTAACCCAGCCAGTTGTGCGGTCTGCCAACGGTTTGGCAGCGCGGCCAATTTTCGCCACAAGCGGCGGGTCGCACGCTCACGGATTTCACCAATGACTCTCGTCAGGGTGGATGCGGCTGGCAACAACACTTTATTTTGAAGCAACCACGCGGTGGCAAAATCGAACATCAGTCCGGGGCGTTCATTACTGAGCCATGCACGGGTATACAGCAATCGCTTCAGTCTGAACGACCACGGGAAATCACCGAAATCATGATAGCTATAGTGCTGCCTGATAAGCCCGTGGTGCTCCCAACGTGTGTTTTCCCTTTGAGCATAGCGGGAAATGATCTCTGGATAGCGGATGTTAAGTTGCCTTGCGACATAAAACTGGACACCGGGCGGTATTTGCATGAGATCGGACAAGAAGGTTCCCAGAAAGCGGGCAGTTGTGAGTTGAAGGGCAATTCCCAACCGGTTATGCCTGCCCCTACGCAGGTTGATGAAAGGGCACTGTTGCAAAGTTAGCGATGAGGCAGCCTTTTGTCTTATTCAAAGGCCTTACATTTCAAAAACTCTGCTTACCAGGCGCATTTCGCCCAGGGGATCACCATAATAAAATGCTGAGGCCTGGCCTTTGCGTAGTGCACGCATCACCTCAATACCTTTGATGGTGGCGTAAGCCGTCTTCATGGATTTAAATCCCAGCGTGGCGCCGATTATCCGTTTCAGTTTGCCATGATCGCATTCAATCACGTTGTTCCGGTACTTAATCTGTCGGTGTTCAACGTCAGACGGGCACCGGCCTTCGCGTTTGAGCAGAGCAAGCGCGCGACCATAGGCGGGCGCTTTATCCGTGTTGATGAATCGCGGGATCTGCCACTTCTTCACGTTGTTGAGGATTTTACCCAGAAACCGGTATGCAGCTTTGCTGTTACGACGGGAGGAGAGATAAAAATCGACAGTGCGGCCCCGGCTGTCGACGGCCCGGTACAGATACGCCCAGCGGCCATTGACCTTCACGTAGGTTTCATCCATGTGCCACGGGCAAAGATCGGAAGGGTTACGCCAGTACCAGCGCAGCCGTTTTTCCATTTCAGGCGCATAACGCTGAACCCAGCGGTAAATCGTGGAGTGATCGACATTCACTCCGCGTTCAGCCAGCATCTCCTGCAGCTCACGGTAACTGATGCCGTATTTGCAGTACCAGCGTACGGCCCACAGAATGATGTCACGCTGAAAATGCCGGCCTTTGAATGGGTTCATGTACAGCTCCATCAGCAAAAGGGGATGATAAGTTTATCACCACCGACTATTTGCAACAGTGCCAATTAATTCTCCAACCTGTTTGGCGGCCATAGCATAAGCAATAGCTGAGCCAGCACCGCCTGTTCCAGCTAGATAGACTCTTTTACCTGTCACATCGAAGCCTCTTTTCAAAAGGCTCGATACGAAACCTTCACCATCGAGCATATCCCCATGTAGTTGGCCCTGAGCATTCCTCCTGATGACGTTGCATCCTCCGATTGCCATAGCAGATTCACTGGCTGAATCAATTAATGAAAGCGCATGTTGTTTGTGAGGCATCGTTATAATGGCACCACGAAAATTCTGAATACATTTCAGACCATTGACAGCGGTTTGCAGACCTACAGAGTTTATATGGAGAGGGACCATCAAAGTGTCGGGGATTTGTTTTTCAAGGATGGCGGCATTTATCATGAGTGGAGCGCTGACCTGAGCGATCGGGTCACCTATGATCGACAACAGTTGCAATTTACCACTAACAATACTGAGTTCATTCATCACTGATACCCGTATGTAAAATAAATTAACCAGACTATTTTACATAGGATTACATGAAAGACTGGTTTAATGGCAAGTAGAAATGCTGTATCAGCCACCTCAACAGGGGAAGACACATCTACATACAGTGATTGAAGGTTACGCCTTCAAATGCTCATATGTCAATAACGTAATTAGAGAATTTGTAGAAACCTACATGTCAGGCTTATTGCGAGATATAATAGATTTAAATTGTACTTTTAATACCTGATACAACGATAAATCTCCAAAATTTGGTGTAAATAATTATCTCATCTGTATTTTTTAGTGGAACATTCGTATTGTCCTGTCCCCCGTTGACTACACATTCTGAAGTGAGGGATGTCTGTTCTTAGAACGAAGCGGACAAGATGGCTGGGTTAGAGGTCCGCTGTGAGCGAAAAGCAGTCCTAATATTGCTGTACTTGTTGTGATTGAAAGACGGGTAGCCGGAAGTCGCCTTGACCCGCATGGCATAGGCCTATCGTTCCCACGATCAGCGATCGGCTCGTTGCCCTACGCCGCTCCAAAACCCGCGACGCAGCGCCGGCAGGCAGAGCAAGTAGAGGGCGGCACCTGCAATCCATGCCCACCCGTTCCACGTTGTTATAGAGGCCGCATAGATCGCCGTGAAGAGGAGGGGCCCGACGATCGAGGTCAGGCTGGTGAGCGCCGCAAGAGATCCTTGAAGCTGCCCCTGACGTTCCTCATCTACCTGCCTGGACAACACTGCTTGCAGCGCCGGCATTCCGATGCCACCCGAAGCAAGCAGGACCATAATCGGGAACGCCATCCATCCCCTTGTCGCCAAGGCAAGCAGGATGTAGCCTGCGCCGTCGGCAATCATTCCGAGCATGAGTGCCCGCCTTTCGCCGAGCCTGGTGGTTACAGGGCCGGTGATCATTGCCTGGGCGAGTGAATGTAGAATACCAAATGCGGCAAGCGAAATGCCGATCAAGCTCGTGTCCCAATGAAAGCGATCCTCGCCGAAGATGACCCAAAGCGTGGCCGGCGCCTGTCCGACGAGTTGCATGATGAAGAAGACAGCCATCAGGGCGGCGATGACGGTCATGCCCCGGACCCACCGGAACGAAGCGAGCGGGTTGAGAGCCTCCCGGCGTAATGGTCGACGTTCGCCTTTGTGCGACTCCGGCAAAAGGAAAATGCCCATCAGGAAATTGAGGCCATTCAAGGCTGCTGCGGCGAAGAACGGAGCATGGGGGGAGAAACTGCTCATCAGCCCACCGAGCACAGGTCCCGCGACCATCCCGAACCCGAAACAGGCGCTCATGAAGCCGAAGTACCGCGCGCGCTCATCCCCATCTGTGATATCGGCAATATAGGCGCCGGCTACCGCACCAGTCGCCCCGGTGATGCCGGCCACGATGCGCCCGATATAGAGAACCCAAAGGAAAGGCGCCGTCGCCATGATGGCGTAGTCGATAGCGGCGCCGGACAGCGAGACGAGCAAGACCGGCCGCCGGCCGAAACGATCCGATAGCGCACCCAGCACAGGCGCGCAGGCAAATTGCATCAACGCATACAGCGCCAGCAAAATGCCATAGTGGGCGGTGACGTCGTTCGAGTGAACCAGATCTCGCAGGAGGCCCGGCAGCACCGGCATAATCAGGCCGATGCCGACAGCGTCGAGCGCGACAGTGCACAGTATTACGATCAGGGGTCTGTTGGGTTTCACGTCTGGCCTCCGGACCAGCCTCCGCTGGCCTCCGGACCAGCCTCCGCTGGTCCGATAGAACTCACGGATCCTTTATCACTGATAAGTTGGTGGACATATTATGTTTATCAGTGATAAAGTGTCAAGCATGATAAAGTTGCAGCCTAATACAGTTATCCGTGTCGCCCTGGACCTGTTGAATGAGGTCGGCGTAGAGGCTCTGACGACACGCAAACTGGCTAAACGGTTGGGGGTTCAGCAGCCGGCGTTATACTGGCACTTCAGGAACAAACGGGCGCTGCTCGACGCACTGGCCGAAGCCATGCTGGCGGAGAATCATACGCATTCGGTGCCGAGAGTCGACGACGACTGGCGCTCATTTCTGATCGGGAATGCCCGCAGCTTCAGGCAGGCGCTGCTCGCTTATCGCGATGGCGCGCGTATCCATGCTGGCACGAGACCGGGCGCACCGCAGATGGAAGTGGTCGACGCGCAGCTTCGCTTCCTCTGCGAGGCGGGTTTTTCGGCTTGGGACGCCGTCAATGCGCTGATGACAATCAGCTACTTCACTGTTGGGGCCGTGCTTGAGGAGCAGGCCGGCGACAGCGATGCCGGTGAGCGCGGCGGCACCATTGAACAGGCTCCGTTGTTGCGGGCCGTGATAGACACCTTCGACGAAGCCGGTCCGGACGCAGTGTTCGAGCTGGGGCTCGCGGTGATTGTCGATGGATTGGCGAAAAGGAGGCTCGTTGCGAGGAACATTCAAGGGCCGAGAAAGGGTGACGATTGATCAGGACCGCTGTCGGAGCGCAACCCGCTCACTACAGCAGAGCCATATAGACAACATCCCCTCCCCCTTTCCACCGCCTCGTGCGCCTGGCGGGCAAGAGCCAGGGCGGCCGTCTTCACATTCTGCCCTGCGCAGATAAGATAGATTTAGCGTGGACTCAAGGCTCTCGCGAATGGCTCGCGTTGGAGGCTTTCATTGATACTTGTGGGGCACCGCAGGGAAATACCGGCTATGTCGTGCTGCGCATCGCAGCCTGCGCCCTTGACTTGTCTCGCCTCTCGGGACTCACCCCTTGATACTGAACAATATCGCCAGCAGCTTCAGTCCTGTCCCGATAACCACCCCGTGGTATCCACTCCGATTTCAGACTGCGGAACAGTCATTCTGCAAAGCATTATCCCAGCAGTTCCCGCTGCGGCTCATGCTGAGCATCATTCCATATTGAGCGGCCAGAATCCGGTACGGCAGGCTGCAATATTGGGTTCCCTGGTCCGAATGGAAAATTATACCTCCCGGGCAACCTCGGCCCTGCCAAGCCATTGCCAGCGCTTGTTTTTGCAAGCAGGCTGTTTGCTTCTGACGAGAACGCCCAGACCACTAATTTATCTGTATATATTCAAGTTTCATCTTGTTTCCCCATGTAAGTATCCCTGCAAAACGAACCATTCACTTTTAGAGATCCTCCGACATACTAATTATGTCCTCTGAGGAGATCTCCATGCGTAAAGTCCGATTCACCGAGCTGCAGACATTCGGCCGGCACTGTTGCAAATAGTCGGTGGTGATAAACTTATCATCCCCTTTTGCTGATGGAGCTGCACATGAACCCATTCAAAGGCCGGCATTTTCAGCGTGACATCATTCTGTGGGCCGTACGCTGGTACTGCAAATACGGCATCAGTTACCGTGAGCTGCAGGAGATGCTGGCTGAACGCGGAGTGAATGTCGATCACTCCACGATTTACCGCTGGGTTCAGCGTTATGCGCCTGAAATGGAAAAACGGCTGCGCTGGTACTGGCGTAACCCTTCCGATCTTTGCCCGTGGCACATGGATGAAACCTACGTGAAGGTCAATGGCCGCTGGGCGTATCTGTACCGGGCCGTCGACAGCCGGGGCCGCACTGTCGATTTTTATCTCTCCTCCCGTCGTAACAGCAAAGCTGCATACCGGTTTCTGGGTAAAATCCTCAACAACGTGAAGAAGTGGCAGATCCCGCGATTCATCAACACGGATAAAGCGCCCGCCTATGGTCGCGCGCTTGCTCTGCTCAAACGCGAAGGCCGGTGCCCGTCTGACGTTGAACACCGACAGATTAAGTACCGGAACAACGTGATTGAATGCGATCATGGCAAACTGAAACGGATAATCGGCGCCACGCTGGGATTTAAATCCATGAAGACGGCTTACGCCACCATCAAAGGTATTGAGGTGATGCGTGCACTACGCAAAGGCCAGGCCTCAGCATTTTATTATGGTGATCCCCTGGGCGAAATGCGCCTGGTAAGCAGAGTTTTTGAAATGTAAGGCCTTTGAATAAGACAAAAGGCTGCCTCATCGCTAACTTTGCAACAGTGCCCAAAAAATTAACTACCTGAGGAAAATTGATCCTTTTGTGTTTGAAGAACTGTTGCTGGAAGGATTTGAAGCGCATGGCTTCAGAACCATCAGAAACAAACGCTATACCGGCGATGGAGGCATTGACGGCCAGGTAATAATAGGAAAATATCGCTATCTTATTCAGGCTAAACGCTATCGCGGCCATATTGCTTTACAGCACGTACAGGAGTTCGAGAAGTTGCTTAAACGTCATAACTGTCGCGGTCTGTTTTGCCATACCGGGAAAACCGGCGCAGGTTCAAAATCTGTCAGTATTGCCAGTGAACGGATGGAGATTATCAGCGGCCAGCGCCTGATAGATTTGCTCACGCCCGGCAGCTCCTTCACTATCGCAACCGCCCCGCAGACGATGATGAAGCGTACCGCAGCAACACTAGAAACGAGCACCATTGTTAAAGATGCCGGTAAAGAAAATCGATACCATGAGAGTTAATTAAATGAAGTCAGTAACTATAGAAGCAAAAACATTTGCTGAAATGTTAGGAATAACAGAAGGTGAGTTAATCTTTGCCATTAAGAAAACTGGCACATTCAAAAACAAGACCATCCCACAACCTCATGAGCCACATAAATCAAATAATAGATTTTTATATTCAGACGTAATGAGGTTTATAGAATCACTAAAAGACAAAGAGAACCGGTAATGACTCCAACTTACTGATAGTGTTTTATGTTCAGATAATGCCCGATGACCTTGTCATGCAGCTCCACCGATTTTGAGAACGACAGTGACTTCCGTCCCAGCCTTGCCAGATGTTGTCTCAGATTCAGGTTATGTCGCTCAATGCGCTGAGTGTAACGCTTGCTGATAACGTGCAGCTTTCCCTTCAGGCGGGGTTCATACAGCGGCCAGCCATCCGTCATCCATACCACGACCTCAAAGGCCGACAGCAGGCCCAGAAGACGCTCCAGCGTGGCCAACGTGCGTTACCTAACAATAAACCTGTTTAAATATCCAGATAAAAACATTCAATCTGGGTCAAATGAGTGATACAGTTTCACCCATAAGACCCAATGGAGGCAATATGTCTGAATTTGAATTACTGGCGCAGGATCTGCTTGAGAAAGCAGAAGCGGAAGAACAACTGCGACAGGAAAATGATAAAAAGCTGCTCGGGCAGGTGCTGGAAATCTATGACCAGAAGTACGTGGCTGAACTGCTTAGAAAAGTTGGTAAAAATGAGTGGAGTCGCGAGACTCTTAATCGCTGGATTAATGGTAAGTGCTCACCTAAGACGCTGACGTTAGCCGAAGAGGAACTTCTACGAAAAATGCTTCCGGAAGCGCCTGCACATCACCCTGACTATGCCTTCCGGTTTATTGACCTGTTTGCTGGGATTGGAGGTATACGGAAGGGCTTCGAAACCATCGGTGGCCAGTGCGTTTTTACCAGTGAATGGAATAAAGAGGCTGTGCGCACATATAAAGCTAACTGGTTTAACGATGCTCAGGAACACACTTTCAATCTCGATATTCGTGAAGTCACGCTCAGTGATAAACCTGAAGTACCTGAAAACGATGCCTATGCTTACATTAATGAGCATGTGCCGGATCATGATGTACTTCTAGCAGGTTTCCCCTGTCAACCGTTTAGCCTTGCGGGCGTAAGCAAGAAAAACTCGCTCGGGCGCGCGCATGGTTTCGAATGTGAGGCTCAGGGAACGCTTTTCTTCGATGTGGCGCGTATTATCCGCGCAAAAAAACCTGCCATCTTTGTTCTTGAAAACGTTAAAAACCTGAAGAGCCATGACAAGGGTAAAACCTTTAAAGTCATCATGGATACCCTCGACGAACTGGGCTATGAAGTTGCGGATGCAGCTGAGATGGGCAAAAACGATCCTAAAGTTATCGACGGAAAGCACTTTTTACCTCAGCACCGAGAACGTATCGTTTTGGTCGGTTTCCGCCGTGATCTGAACATTCACCAGGGCTTTACCCTGCGCGATATTAGTCGTTTTTATCCGGAACAGCGTCCGTCATTTGGCGAACTGCTGGAACCCGTGGTTGACAGCAAATATATACTGACGCCGAAACTCTGGGAGTATCTCTATAACTACGCCAAAAAGCACGCAGCTAAGGGTAACGGATTCGGTTTTGGCCTCGTTAATCCTGAAAATAAAGAAAGCATTGCCCGTACGCTTTCTGCTCGCTATCACAAAGACGGGTCTGAAATTCTGATAGACCGTGGCTGGGATATGGCCACAGGTGAAACAGACTTCGCGAACGAAGAAAATCAGGCGCATCGGCCCCGCAGGCTGACTCCGCGAGAGTGCGCGCGCCTTATGGGTTTTGAAAAAGTAGATGGCAGGCCTTTTCGCATTCCTGTGTCAGACACTCAGTCGTACAGGCAGTTCGGTAACTCCGTAGTGGTGCCCGTGTTTGAAGCCGTAGCCAAACTGCTTGAACCTTATATCCTGAAAGCGGTTAATGCCGATTCGTGCAAGGTTGAACGAATCTGATCGCTCCTCCCGGTATTTATGCCGGGAGATAATCTATGGAATATCTGCGTAAAGCCCTGTCAGCTCAGCAATAAACGCACCTAGCGTCATTAGCTCAGCTCTCACCGCCTCCGGGTATTTTTTGTGCAGAGATGATGGCACGACCAATCTGACACCCGACTCCCGCATCTCCCGATATTGAGCCAGAGAAACTCCCTCCTGGAGTGTAAACAGATGCACCTGATGAATTTTATCGGCCTCATTCAGTATCTGACGCCAGCGATCCTTACAGGTAGTCTTGACTGCCAGCATGCGCAGATTTTCTACGGGAAACTCAGTATCGTGGTAAGCCCCTGCGGAAGGGAAAAGGAAATCGGGTTTTTTATTACCTTCTGTGATGGCCTGCGTCGCAAAGTGTCGCAGGCCGTGCTCAATGAATAGATGCTCCAGGTGCAGTTCCAGCGACTTCCCGGCTCTGGATTTACGGCGATTGCTGACAGAATTGGCCAGCGCAATAAATTCATCCACAGAGCCAAATCCTTTCCGGATGATATCCAGAACATGCAGTTCCTCAACCAATAGAAATATGTCGTACTCCACGCGCCGGCGGTCAAGAAGTTGCTCATCCGGATCAAGGGAATTTTTCACATAATGGCTGGCTGCATACTGAATAATTTCACTTCCCGACGGAAAGCGCAGGTGCCAGTCTTCAGGTAGAATATATTTATGATTTACTGGCGCTTGCTGTAGAGATAGTCCGCCTAGAATCTGTCCTGCGGGGCCGGATATAAGCGCTCCGGGTATAACTTCACCAATAGCGGTCTCAATGACGTCCTCTTCATCAGTGCTGGCGCATACCCAAATATTTACTTCCTTACAGTCCCCCCCTTGCTCATCAAGCTTGAAAGCCAGGAGCGTCAGAGCCCCTGTATTTTCAGGATCCTGAAGTGGGCTGCCTCTACCCCAGCGGGTAATCCTTTTTTCATTCCGGGTTTTACCAAAATGACGGCTGTTATAATAAATTGCCCTGGCTTCGCTGTCAGGGCAATCATGCGATGACACATGTGCGGTGAGAAAAACCGAAGGGTTCAGTTCACGGGTATGGTTGATAGACGGAAAGAGTTTTTCAACGATACCTGAAGGGATATAAAGCCCTACCTGGTGACCACCTGTTGCGCCGGTATCGTTGGCGGAAAGGCGTTTGATGTAGACGAAGTAATTCTCACATGCGATCTCAAGTAGCCAGTTGTGGAAAACCGACATAAGCATCCCCTGTTACCCTGAAACTCTACTCACCATTTTTTCATGATTATATACAAACAGTGTCATTTTCAGAAGACGACTGCACCAGTTGATTGGGCGTAATGGCTGTTGTGCAGCCAGCTCCTGACAGTTCAATATCAGAAGTGATCTGCACCAATCTCGACTATGCTCAATACTCGTGTGCACCAAAGCGAGGTGAGCATGGCGACGGAGGCTCTGTTGCAAAGATTGGCGGCAGTCAGAGGTAGGCTGTCGCTCTGCGCCGATCAGGCGGCTGCTGCGAAATGGTGGTTGAGCATGCCCATGGCCTCCGTCAGCGCCGAGGGCCCAATGCCAAAAGCTCTCTCCACAAGGCGCACCTCGCCCCTGATGCCGGGCTGCAGGCACCAGGGGCGAGCCTGTCCTTTGCGCAGGGCTCGCATGACTTCGAATCCCTTGATCGTGGCATAGGCCGTGGGGATCGATTTGAAACCGCGCACCGGCTTGATCAGTATCTTGAGCTTTCCGTGATCGGCCTCGATCACGTTATTGAGATACTTCACCTGCCGGTGGGCCGTCTCCCGGTCCAGCTTTCCTTCGCGCTTCAATTCGGTGATCGCTGCACCATAGCTCGGCGCTTTGTCGGTATTGAGCGTGGCAGGCTTTTCCCAGTGCTTCAGGCCTCGCAGGGCCTTGCCCAGGAACCGCTTCGCTGCCTTGGCGCTGCGGGTCGGCGACAGGTAGAAATCGATCGTGTCGCCCCGCTTGTCGACTGCCCGGTACAGGTAGGTCCACTTGCCCCGCACCTTGACGTAGGTTTCATCCAGGCGCCAGCTCGGATCAAAGCCACGCCGCCAGAACCAGCGCAGCCGCTTCTCCATCTCCGGGGCGTAGCACTGGACCCAGCGATAGATCGTCGTATGGTCGACCGAAATGCCGCGTTCCGCCAGCATTTCCTCAAGGTCGCGATAGCTGATCGGATAGCGACAATACCAGCGCACCGCCCACAGGATCACATCACCCTGGAAATGGCGCCACTTGAAATCCGTCATCGTTCCGTCCGTCCAATCTCCGCCAAGCATGCTCAAGCTTCACGATTTTTGCAACAGAGCCCACACGAGTATTGAGCATAGTCGAGATTGGTGCAGATCACTTCTGATATTGAACTGTCAGGAGCTGGCTGCACAACAGCCATTACGCCCAATCAACTGGTGCAGTCGTCTTCTGAAAATGACAATCGTGCCACCGGCTCCAGGTCTTATCGAACAGCTCAGACACATGGTCCAAATGCTGGTCGATCCGTTCGGCCAGTTTTTCGATGGCCTCTTGCTTGAGCTTGTCACTTTCCCTGAACTCGATGTTCAAGGCCCTGGCCACCTGGTTGAGGTTCCGGCCGATAGCTCCAAGCTGCCGGCACGATTCCCGTACGGTGTTCACTTCTTCATCAGTGAGGACCGGCATCCGGTTCAACGACCGCAGTCATTTCTGTACCTAAACAGTCCTGCGAATATGTGAGTTTTGACCTAATGAGCCACAAAAACTCATTTTCGCCCACGATAATTTTTCTACTTCCTTTCTTTGGAATGCTCATTTCAATATTCACATAACGTCGCTATCAATCGCGGAAAAGGCGTAGTGCGCGAAGCGAACGAAGCTTTTTGCCGTCGATTGCATAGCTTTGTTAACCCTTTTTCCAAATTTGATAGCAATAGTTAATGTTTGAAGTAAAGTGTTGCTCAAAAACAACTTCGAAGGTATTTGGAATACTCGGGAAGAAAACATCCCCCTCTGGCTCGATGTCGATCGTCGATAAGTGGAGCGTAGAGGCCATGGGTAATGTTTCTCGGTAAATTTCTCCGCCACCAGACACTATAACGTGACCGGTGAATTCAGCTAGCCTGTCCATGGCCTCTTCGATTGACTGAAATACAACTACATTGTCATCATTTGATGTCCAACCTGAGCGGGTAACGACCGCGTATTTCCTATTGGGGAGTGCGCCCATAGATTCAAACGTCTTGCGACCCACCAGAAGCCACTGATTGTAGGTCAATGCTTTAAAAAGTAGCTGCTCCCCTTTCGCGGACCAGGGTATGTCTGGACCGCAACCAATCACGCCGTTTTTCGCTTTCGCAGCCATCAATGATACTTTCAAGGTTCTCATCCTGGGTTAACTTTGTTTTAGGGCGACTGCCCTGCTGCGTAACATCGTTGCTGCTCCATAACATCAAACATCGACCCACGGCGTAACGCGCTTGCTGCTTGGATGCCCGAGGCATAGACTGTACAAAAAAACAGTCATAACAAGCCATGAAAACCGCCACTGCGCCGTTACCACCGCTGCGTTCGGTCAAGGTTCTGGACCAGTTGCGTGAGCGCATACGCTACTTGCATTACAGTTTACGAACCGAACAGGCTTATGTCCACTGGGTTCGTGCCTTCATCCGTTTCCACGGTGTGCGTCACCCGGCAACCTTGGGCAGCAGCGAAGTCGAGGCATTTCTGTCCTGGCTGGCGAACGAGCGCAAGGTTTCGGTCTCCACGCATCGTCAGGCATTGGCGGCCTTGCTGTTCTTCTACGGCAAGGTGCTGTGCACGGATCTGCCCTGGCTTCAGGAGATCGGAAGACCTCGGCCGTCGCGGCGCTTGCCGGTGGTGCTGACCCCGGATGAAGTGGTTCGCATCCTCGGTTTTCTGGAAGGCGAGCATCGTTTGTTCGCCCAGCTTCTGTATGGAACGGGCATGCGGATCAGTGAGGGTTTGCAACTGCGGGTCAAGGATCTGGATTTCGATCACGGCACGATCATCGTGCGGGAGGGCAAGGGCTCCAAGGATCGGGCCTTGATGTTACCCGAGAGCTTGGCACCCAGCCTGCGCGAGCAGCTGTCGCGTGCACGGGCATGGTGGCTGAAGGACCAGGCCGAGGGCCGCAGCGGCGTTGCGCTTCCCGACGCCCTTGAGCGGAAGTATCCGCGCGCCGGGCATTCCTGGCCGTGGTTCTGGGTTTTTGCGCAGCACACGCATTCGACCGATCCACGGAGCGGTGTCGTGCGTCGCCATCACATGTATGACCAGACCTTTCAGCGCGCCTTCAAACGTGCCGTAGAACAAGCAGGCATCACGAAGCCCGCCACACCGCACACCCTCCGCCACTCGTTCGCGACGGCCTTGCTCCGCAGCGGTTACGACATTCGAACCGTGCAGGATCTGCTCGGCCATTCCGACGTCTCTACGACGATGATTTACACGCATGTGCTGAAAGTTGGCGGTGCCGGAGTGCGCTCACCGCTTGATGCGCTGCCGCCCCTCACTAGTGAGAGGTAGGGCAGCGCAAGTCAATCCTGGCGGATTCACTACCCCTGCGCGAAGGCCATCGGTGCCGCATCGAACGGCCGGTTGCGGAAAGTCCTCCCTGCGTCCGCTGATGGCCGGCAGCAGCCCGTCGTTGCCTGATGGATCCAACCCCTCCGCTGCTATAGTGCAGTCGGCTTCTGACGTTCAGTGCAGCCGTCTTCTGAAAACGACAAACAGCCAGAAAGGCTGTTACAGGCGATTTGATCTGCAACCTATTGGTTAAATTAATGTATCAAAAACGATGGTTTTTGTGACAGTCTTGAAAAGTCCTGACTTCTCCCGAAAAATGACTCCCCTCATGTAACAAAACTCGTTACTGTATCAACATAACAATAACCCCATAACTAATTAGCGAGAAAAGAATGAAAATCGGCTATGCACGTAAATCTACGCATCTTCAGGATGTGGCGCACCAGGTTGACGAACTAACAAAAGCTGGATGTGAGCAAATCGGCACTGTTGCAAATAGTCGGTGGTGATAAACTTATCATCCCCTTTTGCTGATGGAGCTGCACATGAACCCATTCAAAGGCCGGCATTTTCAGCGTGACATCATTCTGTGGGCCGTACGCTGGTACTGCAAATACGGCATCAGTTACCGTGAGCTGCAGGAGATGCTGGCTGAACGCGGAGTGAATGTCGATCACTCCACGATTTACCGCTGGGTTCAGCGTTATGCGCCTGAAATGGAAAAACGGCTGCGCTGGTACTGGCGTAACCCTTCCGATCTTTGCCCGTGGCACATGGATGAAACCTACGTGAAGGTCAATGGCCGCTGGGCGTATCTGTACCGGGCCGTCGACAGCCGGGGCCGCACTGTCGATTTTTATCTCTCCTCCCGTCGTAACAGCAAAGCTGCATACCGGTTTCTGGGTAAAATCCTCAACAACGTGAAGAAGTGGCAGATCCCGCGATTCATCAACACGGATAAAGCGCCCGCCTATGGTCGCGCGCTTGCTCTGCTCAAACGCGAAGGCCGGTGCCCGTCTGACGTTGAACACCGACAGATTAAGTACCGGAACAACGTGATTGAATGCGATCATGGCAAACTGAAACGGATAATCGGCGCCACGCTGGGATTTAAATCCATGAAGACGGCTTACGCCACCATCAAAGGTATTGAGGTGATGCGTGCACTACGCAAAGGCCAGGCCTCAGCATTTTATTATGGTGATCCCCTGGGCGAAATGCGCCTGGTAAGCAGAGTTTTTGAAATGTAAGGCCTTTGAATAAGACAAAAGGCTGCCTCATCGCTAACTTTGCAACAGTGCCTTAATTACCGGTGGGGATTCAGGGATTGGTCGTGCTGTTGCTATTGCCTATGCTCGTGAAGGCGCTGATGTTGCGATTAACTATTTACCTGAAGAAGAAGACGATGCGCGTGAAGTGGTCGATCTGATAAAAAAAGCAGGCAGAAATGTTTTGGCCATCCCCGGAGATATCCGTGATGAGGCTTTTTGCGGTCATCTGGTAACACAGGCGGTAAAAGGACTGGGAGGGTTGGATATCCTCGTCAATAATGCGGGTCGTCAGCAATTTTGTGAGTCAATTGAGGAACTCACCACAGAAGACTTCGACGCAACATTCAAAACCAATGTTTACGCTATGTTTTGGATCACCAAAGCGGCCATACCCCATCTTTCACCAGACAGCGTGATAATTAATACCTCCTCCGTACAGGCTTATGAGCCAAGTGAAATCTTGCTTGATTATGCTCAGACTAAAGCAGCTATCGTGGCATTTACTAAATCGCTGGCGAAACAGCTGGCCCCGAAAGGGATCCGTGTCAATGCCGTCGCGCCGGGTCCATACTGGACTGTACTGCAGTGCTGTGGTGGTCAACCGCAGGAAAAGGTGGAGAAATTTGGGGCAAATGCGCCGCTGGGACGCCCTGGTCAACCGGTGGAAATCGCGCCGCTTTATGTCACCCTGGCCGCTCGGGAGAACAGCTATACGTCTGGTCAGGTCTGGTGTTCTGATGGGGGGACCGGAACCCTCTAACGTTTACGATCTGTGCGTCGAAAGTGACTTTTAAGGCAAGGGCGGACACTATTGTATAAGGGCGGGAGCGGTACTTACCGCTCCGTGAATGCTAACCAATCACCGCGATGCCAAGTCGCTCCATGAGCAACGATGCCTGGTAGTTGTCCAACTTAACGCCTTGTAAATCAACGCCCCGAATATCTAAGTCACCCAACTCCGAATTGGTCAGATCGCAATGTGTGAAGTTTGCTGCTCGCCAGTCGAAAGTCGAAAACTCGCCGCCGGAGAGATCTGAACCACTGAACGTCGCGCCCAGTACCTGGGCACCTATCCAACGGTTTTCCCACAGCTCACACTTTTCCAACACGACTTTCGAAAAATTGGCGTAGCTTAGATTGGTATTCGTGATATATGCGCTACAAAACCAGGTGCGCGTGGTGATCATATTCATAAAGCTTGCGCCGCGGAAATCTGCGCCTTGTGCGCGGCAGTGGCGAATTTCAATGCCCAGCGCACTGGAATTGCGAAAATCCGCCATGGATAAATCACAGCTTTTAAAAATGGCATCTTTCAGCATCGCACGACTAAAATTGCACCCTTTCTGGCTTTCACGATCATAGAACTGACAGCCGATAAATTCAGTGCCGCTCAGGTCGGCACCTGAAAAATCACAGTTAAAAAATGTACTATTTTCAATTTTCTCACCGGTGAAACGGTTTCTGTCAATTTTTTCGCCAACGAGTGCCAGAGCCATATTTGTACCTGTTTTTTTTATACAGTAATGGCGTCATGGTAAACCCTGATGAGGTTATGCGTCAAATCCGCCAATATGACATCTGCAAATGTGCGTTAAATCTGGTGTTTTTTCAGCAAAGCGCGAAGCTGATGGTAAGTCAGACCCAGTAATTCAGCGGCTTTTTTCTGGTTAAATTTTGCCTGCTGTAAGCTGGTTTGTAGAAAGTCTTTCTCTTGCTGCTGCTGGAATTCACGCAGATCCAGCGGTAACCCTACAGACATCGGTTTAGTTTCCGGCGCCTGCGGCTGAGTAGTGTGGCGGCGGAAGGGGTCAATGATTATCTCATCCAGCGGGTAATCACTGGTTCCATGCCGGTAAACGGATCGCTCCACGACGTTTTTCAGTTCACGAATATTGCCCGGCCAACGGTAGTGGAGGAGAGTTTCTCTGGCCTCGGCACTAAAACCCGGAAACAGAGGTAATCCGATCTCGCGGCACATCTGAATGGCAAAATGGGGTTCTAGGGATTTTCCGTCCAAAAACGACAAAGTGCTCTGGAGGCCGCGCCGTCCGTGGCCTCCAGAGGGGTATTACTTTTCGCTGACGGGTAAATATCCCTCGATTGAGCGCATAAGCTCCTCCAGATCTGGCAATTTTTCGCTCAATTCGAAGTGGTAAGTCCCCTTGAGGTTAATGTTGTGCCAGGCCACAGGGGATGCCTGTTTGACGATATCTATTCTCTTGGTATCTCCTTGGTATTCGAAGCTGGTCAACAGCTGGCTGAGTATCCTGGAGTTGAAGTAAACGATGGCATTGGTGACCAGGCGAGCGCACTCATTCCATAGCTGGATTTCTTCGTCTGAACTGCCCCGGAACTGATCCCCATTGACGCTGCTCACGGCCCGACGCAGTTGGTGATAGGCCTCTCCCCGGTTCAGCGCGCGCTGAACATAGTTTCTTAAACTGGCATCATCGATGTAGCACAGTAGATAATTCGCTTTCACCAGGCGATTGTATTCCGTCAGGGCTTCCAGCAGCGGGTGATTGCGCTTGTACTCCGAGAGCTTTCTCACCAAGGTGGCTTGCGTTGTTTTCCGCTGCTTAAGTGATACTGCAATCCGTTGGATGGTATCCCAGTGCTGCGCAATACGATGGGTATTGATTGGCTTTTTTAAGCACAGCTGAATTCGGTGTTCTTTGTCTTCCTTGACATCAAACATGTCATTGATCACTTTGCCAACCTGGGCATAGCGTGGGGCAAACTGGTATCCGAACAGATCCAGTAACGCGAAGTTCACATGGTTCACCCCATGGGTATCGGTTGAGAGCACATCCGGAATGATGTCTGACGTATTGCTCATCAACAAATCAAAGATGTAGTGCGATTCATGTTCGTTGGCGCCGATCACTCTGGCGTTGATCGCAGCGTGATTGGCGATCAAGGTCATGGCAGAAACACCTTTTTGAGTGCCAAAGTACTTCGACGAATAACGGGTTTTGAAGGTCTCGCGCCGGGCTTCGAACTTTTGACCATCGGCACTGGCGTGGATCACATCTTCCTGGATGTTGTAGTACCGGAAGATGGGTAGCTTGGCTGTCGCGTTATTGATGTTGTCGTTAGCAGCATTCAATGTTTCCAGGCGAAGATAGTTCGCCTGGATAGTGCTGAGCTGATCATAGGTACGATCAGAGATCTGTGCCATGCCGTAAATGCCTTGATTGGTTGCATTGCCGACCAGAATTGCCAACAGGTCATATTCATGGGAACGGCTTCTGGATTGGGAACCCAGCACATGAGCGAAGCAGTCAATGAAACCGGTGTCACGATCAACCATGCGCAGTACATCCGCAATCCCCGTTGTGGGAATTTGCTGGAAGAAGGGATTGTTGACCAGATGATGTTTGCTGGCCGAAGGCAGGCGCCAGAAGCGTTTACCCTGCGGATTACGCAAGATGATATTCCGGTTGTCTTCCTGTTCAAGATATTCGCCGACTTCGTACAAACGGGTATCCAATTCCATGGCCATCTGTTTGATCAGCTTTTCAGGCTCCTCCGCTAATTTTGTAAAATGGCTCTGTTGAAGCAGCGTATATTTGTTTTTTCGCCAATGTTCCCCGTCGATCAGGTCGGCGTCGAGTGCCCGGTATTTAGTGATATCAGGCAGCGTCAGCTGGCCATTCAGGCGATCAGGAATCTGTTGATAGAGGAACCACTCATAACGATCGATCAGGATATTCCCTTCACCATCCAGCAGGAATTCACGTGATTTTTTGGAAAGGAGTCTGGTGTCGGCAGTTTGCAACTGAGCGTCCTGGCCGTTGAGTTCGTTTTGTGTTTTCGCCAAGGCGGCCGCTAAGTGCTGGGTGCCGTCGCAGCCTTCGAAGCGCAGACATAGGAACAACTCTCGCAGCAAACCTTTCCGCAGACTTTCTTTCTCGTCGCAGTACTGCCACATGGCTTCATCGACCGATCGTCGCTGCTCGTTCAGGAAGAGACATACAGATTCCAGATCCCTTTTGGTCAGCAGGCTCAGTGCTTGCTGTCTTACTGTTGCAAACGGTAGTTGCAGATCAATGCTGTCATCAATGAACAGGTGCAGTACTTCAGCTGCCTTGCTGACATTTTTAGCTGCTTTTTGCCAATCCTTAAACACCGCTTCCTGCGCATAATCCTTTGCCTTCTGTTTGGTCTGTCTGACATGATGCACAAAGCCATCGGCAATACGTTCCAGCGCTTGCTGCCATCGCGTTTGAAGATAGCACAATAAATACAGCCATTGGCTGCCTACGGTTTGACGTTTCAGTTTGGCACCGTAGTAGTCGACTTTCTCTGCCAGGTGTTGCAGATTTTTCTGCGACAGTGATAGCGTGCTCAACAGCAGATCCACTTCCGGCATCCAATGCTGGATATGGCGATAGACAATCAGTTCTTTCTCCAACTCGGTTCCGGTGAAGTTACGAGCCGATTGTCGCAACTGTCGGAACGGCAGTGGACCTGTGCCGTTCACGAGCTCCGCCAGTGCTTGCTTAAGACCGCGTGACATTGCACGCTCAAGGTGCGCGGCCATGTGTTCCTGTTCGTCTCCCACCACCTGACTGATGATCTTTTGCAGCGTGCTGTAGGCAGGGATTGCGATCTTCTGCCCCGAACAATATTCATTGGCCGCATCGAAGAGGTGCCTAGGCGCTGTCCAGGCTCTGGCTTGCTGGGATAAGTAATCTCTCAACGCCGCTCCATGGTCTTTGACATTCCAGCGCTGGTAGTTGCAGAGCTGGAAAACACGTTGGTAAATCCGTTCGTTCTCTTTTGGCGTGAGATTAAAGGGTCTACAGCCTGGGCCTGGTAGAACGGTTTGATAAACGTATTTGAGGTCCTGCTTGATCTGATGAAAGCCGGGATTCAGCACCACCGGCTTGGCTTTGAAATAGCCCAGCAGTACCACCAGCATGTAACGCTGGCCCCGATGACGGAGGCTTTTAGCGATCGCCAGTTCCTTATCGTTCAGCGAGAAAAAGAAGCGTTGGTCGGCGGAGGTGAAAGCGGGGGGTCCATATAACTCATCTTGTTCTGCCTCGGACAAGATTTGGACACGTTCTTCGAATGCCATGGATTTAGCCCAAAAAGACTAAATCTTACTCAAACAGAGCCCAAATAGGGATCTCGAAAAAAGTAATACCCCTCTGGAGGCCACAGACGGCGGGGCCTCCAGAGCACTTTGTCGTTTTTGGACGGAAAATCCCTAGAACCCCAAATTTGTCTCCGTCTTGATCCTCGATGAGATTACCTCGCAGAGAAATGGTCGCACCGTCATGCATCGTTTTGGCCTGTTCGACAGTCATGATTCTTGCATCTTCAGTCCCACGATAACCTTCATCCAGAGCGTGGGCTGGCGGTGGAGCTGTATCATTTTTCAACCCGCCGTTATCATCAGCAAGCGCTGGCGACAATAAAAAACAACATAATAATGGCGTTATGGATAATTTCATATGTTCTCCTTTTGCCAAGGTTGAAATGTTAAGTGTGGTTGCTATTTATTAACACTGCGAACTGGATAAGTCTCAAATAATATTGTTTAAATTAAATCTAACGTTGGTGGGGATATAAGCGCAACGGTAGAGGAAAGTAGGGGGGGTAATATTCCGAGAAAATTAAGTGTAGCTGGATAATATAGGTCATGCCATTCATTTTGGTCTACGCTTATTAGTCTTTGTGATAAATAATGAGAGGTAATTGAATGGCTGGCTTAAACAAGGAAAAAAAGACCATCAATAAAACCAATTCTGCGCGTTTTCCGGCGCCGCCTTTTCAACAGCAGCAGCAGCCCTTTCCCGGGCTGGCGGGGAAAATGCAACCGCGCCCCGATCATGGAGAAGACAGCTATCAGGGAAGCGGTCGCCTGAATGGGCGCAAGGTATTAATTACGGCACTGTTGCAAATAGTCGGTGGTGATAAACTTATCATCCCCTTTTGCTGATGGAGCTGCACATGAACCCATTCAAAGGCCGGCATTTTCAGCGTGACATCATTCTGTGGGCCGTACGCTGGTACTGCAAATACGGCATCAGTTACCGTGAGCTGCAGGAGATGCTGGCTGAACGCGGAGTGAATGTCGATCACTCCACGATTTACCGCTGGGTTCAGCGTTATGCGCCTGAAATGGAAAAACGGCTGCGCTGGTACTGGCGTAACCCTTCCGATCTTTGCCCGTGGCACATGGATGAAACCTACGTGAAGGTCAATGGCCGCTGGGCGTATCTGTACCGGGCCGTCGACAGCCGGGGCCGCACTGTCGATTTTTATCTCTCCTCCCGTCGTAACAGCAAAGCTGCATACCGGTTTCTGGGTAAAATCCTCAACAACGTGAAGAAGTGGCAGATCCCGCGATTCATCAACACGGATAAAGCGCCCGCCTATGGTCGCGCGCTTGCTCTGCTCAAACGCGAAGGCCGGTGCCCGTCTGACGTTGAACACCGACAGATTAAGTACCGGAACAACGTGATTGAATGCGATCATGGCAAACTGAAACGGATAATCGGCGCCACGCTGGGATTTAAATCCATGAAGACGGCTTACGCCACCATCAAAGGTATTGAGGTGATGCGTGCACTACGCAAAGGCCAGGCCTCAGCATTTTATTATGGTGATCCCCTGGGCGAAATGCGCCTGGTAAGCAGAGTTTTTGAAATGTAAGGCCTTTGAATAAGACAAAAGGCTGCCTCATCGCTAACTTTGCAACAGTGCCCGAGCCCCTGCAGGCAGGAGAGCGCGGTCAGATAGTGGCTGTGCAAGTGGACGATCGCCTTGCAGGCCGGGTTGTGCAAATAGACCGCCCGGTGAAAAGTGACCTCTTTCGACGGTTTGTCGCCGGAGATCCATTCCCCTTGCAGCGTCACCACCGACAACCGCTGAGCCTGCAGTTCGCCGAGGCAGGCGCCGGTCGGCGTCGCCAGCAGGTTGCCGTCCGGCAGCAGCAGCGACAGATTGCCAGCGGAGCCGGTGGCATAGCCGCGGCTAAACAACGAGGCGCCAATCTGCACCATTTCCTCTCGCAGTTGTTGCTCAGTCATGACGAAACTCCTGCTGGGCACGGGCAAAGAACTGGATATCGCCGAAGTTACCTGACTTCAGCGCCAGGGAGAGCGGCTGGCGGGTGTCACGCACCCAGGGCACGCCAGGGGAGATGGTCGGCCCAATATGGAACGCCTCAACCCCCAGGGTCTGCGCCACAATGCTCGACGTTTCCCCTCCGGCCACAATAAAGCGGGTAAATCCGTTCGCCTTCAGGGGGTCGGTTCCGGCTGAGGGCGAAATGACACCCTAAGCTTTCGGTTCCTTGGGCCAAAGATATTCGCCAGTCAGTAGAATGTGCGCCCAGCCCAATGGGGATATGTGGGGAAGAAATTCAGGGGGAACATCCAACCCTTCGTTCCGCCGCTCCGTGACGGCATGACCAAGATGGACGGTATTCCAGTAAATGATCACCGCAGTCAATAAATTGAGCCCAGCGATTCGGTAGTGCTGCCCCTCTGTCGTGCGATCGCGAATTTCCCCCTGCCTCCCGATACGGAGCGCATTTTTGAGCGCATGGTGGGCCTCTCCCTTGTTAAGACCGATCTGAGCACGCCGCTGCATGTCCGTATCCAGGATCCACTCAATAATGAAAAGGGTCCGTTCAATACGACCAACTTCACGAAGCGCAACTGCAAGGTTGTTTTGTCGTGGGTAAGAAGCGAGCTTGCGCAGGAGTTGGCTGGGCCTGATTTTGCCAGCGGTCATCGTCGCGGCACAACGGAAAATATCAGGCCAGTTCGCAACGATAAGATCCTCCCGGGCTTTTCCACCTACCAACTTGCGTAACTCCCTGGGGGTCGTATCGGGATTAAATACGTACAACCGCTTCGATGGCAGATCCCTGATTCGCAGAACGAGATTGTAGCCGAGCAGGCTACTGGCTCCGAACAAATGGTCGGTGAATCCTGCTGTATCGGCATACTGTTCGCGAACATGGCGACCGACCTCGTTCATCAGTAGTCCATCGAGAATATACGGTGCCTCGCTCACGGTCGCCGGGATCGACTGACAAGCGAATGGCGCGAACTGGTCGCTTACGTGAGTATACGCTTTGAGGCCGGGAACAGAACCATATTTGGCATTGACCATGTTCATGGCTTCGCCATGCCGCGCTGTCGGGAAAAACTGACCATCGCTCGATGCTGACGTGCCCATCCCCCAGACGCGTGACATCGGCAGTTTACCCTGCGCGGCCACCACAATTGCCAATGCCTGGTTCATGGCTTCGCTTTCAACATGCCAGCGGGCAAGGCGTGAGAGCTGCCAGTAATCATGCGTGTTTGTAGCTTCCGCCATCTTACGCAGGCCCAGATTGAGCCCTTCAGCGAGCAGGACGTTGAGCAGACCGATCCGGTCGCGACATGGAGCCCCGGTTCTCAGATGGGTAAACGCATCTGTGAAACCAAGGGCTGCATCAACTTCAAGCAGCATGTCGGTAATCCGAACGGACGGCATTCGGCGATACAGATCCAGTATGAGTGCCTCGGCACCATCCGGCACGTCTGCTGTCAACCTGTCGATCCGCAACGTTCCATCTTCTATGCTACCGTGCGGAATAGTGCCGTTACGGGCAGCCCGGGCCAGCCGCTTAAGAGCGATCGTGAGTCGCGCCTTTCTGTCTGCCAGCCAATCCTGTGGGTTGGAAGGCACGGCCAGTTTTGCATTTTCCTGCGCCGCGATCATCGGCACCAGTACCTGCTTGAGGTCACCATAGCGGCGCGAATGAGCGAGCCAGACATCTCCGGAACGAAAAGCATCCCGGAGGTGAAAGAGTACCGCCACTTCCCAAAGACGGGTATCTCCTTTTTCCTGAGCTCGTAAATGACGGTTCCATTTGGAGCTGGGCCGCAGGAAACGCCTTTCTGGCGATGCAACACCTTTCATCTCTCCGATCGACAAAGCTGCTGCTACCAATGGTCCGGCGACCGGCGCGGCTTCGAGCTTCAGACAGCGCAACATGCGGGGCGCATAACGACGAAAGCGATGGTATCCCTGCCCGACATATGCAAGAGGCTCATCGGCTAGCGTGTTGCTGAGTTGAGTCCCTGTCGCTACCAGTTGAGCGAGCCGGTCCCATGCAACCGAACTGGCGACAGCCATCTCCAGCGGGGTTCCGTCACTGCGGGCCTCAAGCAACGAAGCTCCCAGCGCGGTGAAGGTACGGATCGTATCCGTGAGTGTGGCTTTAGAGCCGGAAATTGTTTCGTCATGCTGGCGCTTCGCTTCCCGCCAGGTTTTTCCTACGATCCTGTCATGGGTTTCGACTATGGCATCAGCAATCGCCGCTTCCCACTCCACAACACAGACGGCAAGGATCGCCCAGCGGCGGTCCGAAGTGATGTCACGCAAACCGTCGGTGAAGTAGCGTTCACCCTGCCGACGCAGCCGGGCAATGCGATGGGCAGGTATGCTGGCCAAAGCACTATGATTGATATTCAGGGTACGCAGAAATTCGAGCCTGTCGAGCAAACGGTTAGCAGCAGCCGAGTTGTTACCAACCTCGAAGTTGCGAAGCCAGATGAAACGACTGATATTGCCGGCGAGCATTTCACTCAGAAGTTTGTCCAGGTGATCGCGAACATCCGCTGTTAAATTTTCCGCAATCCGCGTTTCAATCCGCCGCTCAGCGGCGACCAGAGCATCCGCGCACAAGCGCTCGATTGTCGATACTGCGGGCAGAATGGTGGAAGTTTCCCGACACCGCACAATAAAACGATGAGCAAGATCCTCGTTTGATCTGGCATCTTCGGCCTGGCCGAAAGTCCACTCCCGCAGATCACGGGCACCACGGCCCGTGAAGGTCTTGTAGCCGTAAATTTCGCGCAGCGTGTCCATGTGCTGCTGACGGGTTTGGCGCCGTGTGGCATAAGTGAGAAGCGCATCAGCCGGAACTCCAAGCTGAGCACCGACGAAGGAAAGGACTTCACGCGGGATCATCTCACCAGGAGCCAGTGCACGGCCCGGATATCGTAAGGCACAAAGTTGCAGGGCAAAGCCAATCCTGTTTTCCGGTCTGCGGCGCTGCCTAATGTTTTCCAGGTCATCATCGCCCAGCGTGTAGAACTTCAGTAGCGACAGTTCGTCCGTGGGCAGATCGAACAGCGCTGCTCGCTGCCGTTCGGTGAAAATATGGCGTCGTGACATACAAATTCGTCCCTTTTGAAGTATAGTCTGTTTTGGACAACAGCCAGCCCATATAAATCAGGGCGTTCCGATACAAAAATCCAGGAGGGTTCAATTGGGACATCGTGCCGCCATTTACTGCCGGGTTTCAACAGCGGATCAGTCTTGTGAACGCCAGGAATTTGATCTGCGAGCCTTCGCCGGCTGTGCCGGCTACGACGTGGTGGGAATATTTAAGGAAACAGGTTCAGGAACTAAACTCGACCGGGCCGAGCGAAAGAAAGTCCTGGCGCTTGCCCAGTCCAGACAAATTGATGCAATCCTGGTCACTGAGCTTTCCCGGTGGGGGCGCTCGACGCTCGATCTGCTCAATACGCTACGTGAACTGGAGAACTGGAAGGTTTCCGTGATAGCCATGAATGGAATGGCGTTCGATCTTTCGTCGCCGTATGGACGAATGCTGGCGACGTTTCTTTCCGGCATTGCGGAGTTTGAGCGGGATCTCATCAGCGAGCGGGTCAAGTCAGGCCTTGCTGTTGCGAAGGCACGTGGTAAGAGGCTTGGTCGTCAGGCCGGAGTGCGACCAAAATCAGACCGACTTTTGCCTAAGGTGGTTGCGATGAGGGCCGAGGGACGCAGCTATCGCTGGATCGCACGCGAGCTCGGTATCAGCAAGAATACCGTCGCTGACATCGTGCAACGACACAGAGCTAACGCTTAGGGTGTCATTTCGCCCTCAGCCGGAACCGACCCCGAATAGGTTTCGTCGCGGATGTGCCAGGCTTGCAGCCAGGACAGCTTGGCGTAGGTCAGGCCGGGGCTCGACTCGGCCATCTTGGTCAGCCCGAGGTTGATCGCATCACCGAGGATTGCGGACAGCAGCAACGTCCTGTCTTTGGCCTCGGCCCCGTCCTTCAAGTGGGTGAAGTGGCGGCTGAAGCCCGTCCAGTCGTCCACGTCCATCAGCAGTTCGGTGATCTTGATGCGCGGCAGTAACTGGCTGGTTTGGTCGATCAGCGCCTGCGCCCGATCCGGCACCGCCGCATCCAGCGGGGTGATTTTCAGCCCTGACTCGGTGAGGATGGCATCGGGCAGCTCGTTGTCCTTGGCCAGGCGGGTGACGGTGGCCAACTGCTCGTCCAGCAGCTGCAAACGCTCTTCCAGGTACTGGTCGCTGTTCGGGTTGATCGCCAGGGGCAGGGCCTGCTCGCGCTTGAGTGCGGCGAACTTCTCGGCCGGCAGCAGGTAGTCGTCGAAGTGGCACTGTTGCAAATAGTCGGTGGTGATAAACTTATCATCCCCTTTTGCTGATGGAGCTGCACATGAACCCATTCAAAGGCCGGCATTTTCAGCGTGACATCATTCTGTGGGCCGTACGCTGGTACTGCAAATACGGCATCAGTTACCGTGAGCTGCAGGAGATGCTGGCTGAACGCGGAGTGAATGTCGATCACTCCACGATTTACCGCTGGGTTCAGCGTTATGCGCCTGAAATGGAAAAACGGCTGCGCTGGTACTGGCGTAACCCTTCCGATCTTTGCCCGTGGCACATGGATGAAACCTACGTGAAGGTCAATGGCCGCTGGGCGTATCTGTACCGGGCCGTCGACAGCCGGGGCCGCACTGTCGATTTTTATCTCTCCTCCCGTCGTAACAGCAAAGCTGCATACCGGTTTCTGGGTAAAATCCTCAACAACGTGAAGAAGTGGCAGATCCCGCGATTCATCAACACGGATAAAGCGCCCGCCTATGGTCGCGCGCTTGCTCTGCTCAAACGCGAAGGCCGGTGCCCGTCTGACGTTGAACACCGACAGATTAAGTACCGGAACAACGTGATTGAATGCGATCATGGCAAACTGAAACGGATAATCGGCGCCACGCTGGGATTTAAATCCATGAAGACGGCTTACGCCACCATCAAAGGTATTGAGGTGATGCGTGCACTACGCAAAGGCCAGGCCTCAGCATTTTATTATGGTGATCCCCTGGGCGAAATGCGCCTGGTAAGCAGAGTTTTTGAAATGTAAGGCCTTTGAATAAGACAAAAGGCTGCCTCATCGCTAACTTTGCAACAGTGCCTTTAAGCGTGCATAATAAGCCCTACACAAATTGGGAGTTAGACATCATGAGCAACGCAAAAACAAAGTTAGGCATCACAAAGTACAGCATCGTGACCAACAGCAACGATTCCGTCACACTGCGCCTCATGACTGAGCATGACCTTGCGATGCTCTATGAGTGGCTAAATCGATCTCATATCGTCGAGTGGTGGGGCGGAGAAGAAGCACGCCCGACACTTGCTGACGTACAGGAACAGTACTTGCCAAGCGTTTTAGCGCAAGAGTCCGTCACTCCATACATTGCAATGCTGAATGGAGAGCCGATTGGGTATGCCCAGTCGTACGTTGCTCTTGGAAGCGGGGACGGACGGTGGGAAGAAGAAACCGATCCAGGAGTACGCGGAATAGACCAGTTACTGGCGAATGCATCACAACTGGGCAAAGGCTTGGGAACCAAGCTGGTTCGAGCTCTGGTTGAGTTGCTGTTCAATGATCCCGAGGTCACCAAGATCCAAACGGACCCGTCGCCGAGCAACTTGCGAGCGATCCGATGCTACGAGAAAGCGGGGTTTGAGAGGCAAGGTACCGTAACCACCCCATATGGTCCAGCCGTGTACATGGTTCAAACACGCCAGGCATTCGAGCGAACACGCAGTGATGCCTAACCCTTCCATCGAGGGGGACGTCCAAGGGCTGGCGCCCTTGGCCGCCCCTCATGTCAAACGTTGGGCGAACCCGGAGCCTCATTAATTGTTAGCCGTTAAAATTAAGCCCTTTACCAAACCAATACTTATTATGAAAAACACAATACATATCAACTTCGCTATTTTTTTAATAATTGCAAATATTATCTACAGCAGCGCCAGTGCATCAACAGATATCTCTACTGTTGCATCTCCATTATTTGAAGGAACTGAAGGTTGTTTTTTACTTTACGATGCATCCACAAACGCTGAAATTGCTCAATTCAATAAAGCAAAGTGTGCAACGCAAATGGCACCAGATTCAACTTTCAAGATCGCATTATCACTTATGGCATTTGATGCGGAAATAATAGATCAGAAAACCATATTCAAATGGGATAAAACCCCCAAAGGAATGGAGATCTGGAACAGCAATCATACACCAAAGACGTGGATGCAATTTTCTGTTGTTTGGGTTTCGCAAGAAATAACCCAAAAAATTGGATTAAATAAAATCAAGAATTATCTCAAAGATTTTGATTATGGAAATCAAGACTTCTCTGGAGATAAAGAAAGAAACAACGGATTAACAGAAGCATGGCTCGAAAGTAGCTTAAAAATTTCACCAGAAGAACAAATTCAATTCCTGCGTAAAATTATTAATCACAATCTCCCAGTTAAAAACTCAGCCATAGAAAACACCATAGAGAACATGTATCTACAAGATCTGGATAATAGTACAAAACTGTATGGGAAAACTGGTGCAGGATTCACAGCAAATAGAACCTTACAAAACGGATGGTTTGAAGGGTTTATTATAAGCAAATCAGGACATAAATATGTTTTTGTGTCCGCACTTACAGGAAACTTGGGGTCGAATTTAACATCAAGCATAAAAGCCAAGAAAAATGCGATCACCATTCTAAACACACTAAATTTATAAAAAATCTAATGGCAAAATCGCCCAACCCTTCAATCAAGTCGGGACGGCCAAAAGCAAGCTTTTGGCTCCCCTCGCTGGCGCTCGGCGCCCCTTATTTCAAACGTTAGACGGCAAAGTCACAGACCGCGGGATCTCTTATGACCAACTACTTTGATAGCCCCTTCAAAGGCAAGCTGCTTTCTGAGCAAGTGAAGAACCCCAATATCAAAGTTGGGCGGTACAGCTATTACTCTGGCTACTATCATGGGCACTCATTCGATGACTGCGCACGGTATCTGTTTCCGGACCGTGATGACGTTGATAAGTTGATCATCGGTAGTTTCTGCTCTATCGGGAGTGGGGCTTCCTTTATCATGGCTGGCAATCAGGGGCATCGGTACGACTGGGCATCATCTTTCCCGTTCTTTTATATGCAGGAAGAACCTGCATTCTCAAGCGCACTCGATGCCTTCCAAAAAGCAGGTAATACTGTCATTGGCAATGACGTTTGGATCGGCTCTGAGGCAATGGTCATGCCCGGAATCAAGATCGGGCACGGTGCGGTGATAGGCAGCCGCTCGTTGGTGACAAAAGATGTGGGGCACTGTTGCAAAGTTAGCGATGAGGCAGCCTTTTGTCTTATTCAAAGGCCTTACATTTCAAAAACTCTGCTTACCAGGCGCATTTCGCCCAGGGGATCACCATAATAAAATGCTGAGGCCTGGCCTTTGCGTAGTGCACGCATCACCTCAATACCTTTGATGGTGGCGTAAGCCGTCTTCATGGATTTAAATCCCAGCGTGGCGCCGATTATCCGTTTCAGTTTGCCATGATCGCATTCAATCACGTTGTTCCGGTACTTAATCTGTCGGTGTTCAACGTCAGACGGGCACCGGCCTTCGCGTTTGAGCAGAGCAAGCGCGCGACCATAGGCGGGCGCTTTATCCGTGTTGATGAATCGCGGGATCTGCCACTTCTTCACGTTGTTGAGGATTTTACCCAGAAACCGGTATGCAGCTTTGCTGTTACGACGGGAGGAGAGATAAAAATCGACAGTGCGGCCCCGGCTGTCGACGGCCCGGTACAGATACGCCCAGCGGCCATTGACCTTCACGTAGGTTTCATCCATGTGCCACGGGCAAAGATCGGAAGGGTTACGCCAGTACCAGCGCAGCCGTTTTTCCATTTCAGGCGCATAACGCTGAACCCAGCGGTAAATCGTGGAGTGATCGACATTCACTCCGCGTTCAGCCAGCATCTCCTGCAGCTCACGGTAACTGATGCCGTATTTGCAGTACCAGCGTACGGCCCACAGAATGATGTCACGCTGAAAATGCCGGCCTTTGAATGGGTTCATGTGCAGCTCCATCAGCAAAAGGGGATGATAAGTTTATCACCACCGACTATTTGCAACAGTGCCTCTCGATAGGTATAGTGTTTTGCAGTTTAGAGGAGATATCGCGATGCATACGCGGAAGGCAATAACGGAGGCAATTCGAAAATTAGGAGTCCAAACCGGTGACCTGTTGATGGTGCATGCCTCACTTAAAGCGATTGGTCCGGTCGAAGGAGGAGCGGAGACGGTCGTTGCCGCGTTACGCTCCGCGGTTGGGCCGACTGGCACTGTGATGGGATACGCGTCGTGGGACCGATCACCCTACGAGGAGACTCTGAATGGCGCTCGGTTGGATGACAAAGCCCGCCGTACCTGGCCGCCGTTCGATCCCGCAACGGCCGGGACTTACCGTGGGTTCGGCCTGCTGAATCAATTTCTGGTTCAAGCCCCCGGCGCGCGGCGCAGCGCGCACCCCGATGCATCGATGGTCGCGGTTGGTCCGCTAGCTGAAACGCTGACGGAGCCTCACGAACTCGGTCACGCCTTGGGGGAAGGGTCGCCCGTCGAGCGGTTCGTCCGCCTTGGCGGGAAGGCCCTGCTGTTGGGTGCGCCGCTAAACTCCGTTACCGCATTGCACTACGCCGAGGCGGTTGCGGATATCCCCAACAAACGATGGGTGACGTATGAGATGCCGATGCTTGGAAGAAACGGTGAAGTCGCCTGGAAAACGGCATCAGAATACGATTCAAACGGCATTCTCGATTGCTTTGCTATCGAAGGAAAGCCGGATGCGGTCGAAACTATAGCAAATGCTTACGTGAAGCTCGGTCGCCATCGAGAAGGTGTCGTGGGCTTTGCTCAGTGCTACCTGTTCGACGCGCAGGACATCGTGACGTTCGGCGTCACCTATCTTGAGAAGCACTTCGGAGCCACTCCGATCGTGCCAGCACACGAAGCCGCCCAGCGCTCTTGCGAGCCTTCCGGTTAGAGGCCGTCGACAATGATAATCTGGATCAACGGACCTTTCGGCGCCGGAAAGACGACTCTCGCTGAGCGGCTGCGCGATCGGCGTCCGAAATCGCTGATCTTTGACCCTGAGGAAATCGGGTTCGTGGTGAAAGAAACGGTCCCCATACCAGCGAGCGGAGACTATCAGGATCTCCCCTTGTGGAGGGGACTTACGATCGCTGCGGTCAGCGAGATTCGCAGGAATTACTCGCAGGACATCATCATCCCAATGACGCTCGTGCACCCGGACTATCTGACTGAGATACTCGACGGGTTAAGGCAGATCGACGATCAGCTGCTGCACATCTTTCTGATGCTTAACGAGGACCTATTGCGTCACCGGATCTCGAACCAGACCATGCATCCTGACCCGAATCGGAATGCGGAGATTCGAGAGTGGCGATTAGCGAATGTCGCCCGATGCTTGGCCGCAAGGGAACGGCTTCCGTCCACAACCCGTGTTCTCGATAGTGGTGCACACACCAGCGATGAACTTGCAGCGATGGTGCTCGACAGACTCGATCAGCGCACCTGATCGCCTTAGAGCTGGCTCGGGAAATCTGCACAGCGGGGATAAGTGGAGTTTCTGCCTGACTTCGGCTTAGATGCCGGGAACAGGAGAGACCATGACGAGACGACCGCGCCGGAACCATAGCCCGGCTTTCAAGGCGAAGGTGGCACTTGCCGCCATCCGAGGTGAGCAGACGCTGGTGGAGTTGTCCCAGCAGTTCGATGTGCACGCCAACCAGATCAAGCAATGGAAAGACCAGCTCCTTGAGGGGGCGACAGGTGTGTTCGGCGATGAAACGAAAGCGGAGCCGTCGGGTCCGACCATCGATGTCAAAACGCTGCACGCGAAAATCGGCGAACTGACACTGGAGAACGATTTTTTATCCGGTGCGCTCGGCAAGGCGGGATTGCTGGGCGGAAAGAAATGATCGACCGCGAGCACAAGCTATCCGTCGTGCGCCAGGCGAAGCTTCTCGGCTTCAGCCGTGGCAGCGTCTACTATCTGCCTCGTCCGGTGTCTGACGGCGATCTGGCCCTTATGCGCCGGATTGACGAATTGCATCTCGACTACCCCTTTGCCGGAAGTCGGATGTTGCAAGGGCTCTTGAGAGGAGAAGGTCTGGAGACCGGGCGGCGACACGTCGCCACGCTGATGAAGAAGATGGGCATCAAGGCGATCTACCGCCGCCCGAACACCTCGAAACCAGCGCCAGGGCACATACGAAAGCTGGCAGTCACCCGGCCCAATCAGGTGTGGGCAATGGACCTGACCTACATCCCCATGGCGCGGGGATTTGTCTATCTGTGCGCCGTCGTGGACTGGTTCAGCCGGAAGGTCTTGTCATGGCGGTTGTCGATCACGATGGAAGCAGCCTTCTGCATCGAGGCGGTGGAGGAGGCACTTGCCCGTCATGGCAGGCCGGAAATCTTCAATACCGACCAGGGATCGCAGTTCACCTCCATCGACTTCACCGCCGTGCTGAAGAGGTCACAGATTGCCATCTCGATGGATGGCAAGGGTGCGTGGCGAGACAATGTCTTCGTCGAGCGGCTCTGGCGTTCGATCAAATACGAGGAAGTCTACCTCCATGCCTACAAGACTGTGTCCGAGGCACGCGCTGGCATCGCCCGATATCTGAACTTCTACAACACCAGACGCCCACATTGGCACTGTTGCAAAGTTAGCGATGAGGCAGCCTTTTGTCTTATTCAAAGGCCTTACATTTCAAAAACTCTGCTTACCAGGCGCATTTCGCCCAGGGGATCACCATAATAAAATGCTGAGGCCTGGCCTTTGCGTAGTGCACGCATCACCTCAATACCTTTGATGGTGGCGTAAGCCGTCTTCATGGATTTAAATCCCAGCGTGGCGCCGATTATCCGTTTCAGTTTGCCATGATCGCATTCAATCACGTTGTTCCGGTACTTAATCTGTCGGTGTTCAACGTCAGACGGGCACCGGCCTTCGCGTTTGAGCAGAGCAAGCGCGCGACCATAGGCGGGCGCTTTATCCGTGTTGATGAATCGCGGGATCTGCCACTTCTTCACGTTGTTGAGGATTTTACCCAGAAACCGGTATGCAGCTTTGCTGTTACGACGGGAGGAGAGATAAAAATCGACAGTGCGGCCCCGGCTGTCGACGGCCCGGTACAGATACGCCCAGCGGCCATTGACCTTCACGTAGGTTTCATCCATGTGCCACGGGCAAAGATCGGAAGGGTTACGCCAGTACCAGCGCAGCCGTTTTTCCATTTCAGGCGCATAACGCTGAACCCAGCGGTAAATCGTGGAGTGATCGACATTCACTCCGCGTTCAGCCAGCATCTCCTGCAGCTCACGGTAACTGATGCCGTATTTGCAGTACCAGCGTACGGCCCACAGAATGATGTCACGCTGAAAATGCCGGCCTTTGAATGGGTTCATGTGCAGCTCCATCAGCAAAAGGGGATGATAAGTTTATCACCACCGACTATTTGCAACAGTGCCCGCTGCCCTACCTCTCACTAGTGAGGGGCGGCAGCGCATCAAGCGGTGAGCGCACTCCGGCACCGCCAACTTTCAGCACATGCGTGTAAATCATCGTCGTAGAGACGTCGGAATGGCCGAGCAGATCCTGCACGGTTCGAATGTCGTAACCGCTGCGGAGCAAGGCCGTCGCGAACGAGTGGCGGAGGGTGTGCGGTGTGGCGGGCTTCGTGATGCCTGCTTGTTCTACGGCACGTTTGAAGGCGCGCTGAAAGGTCTGGTCATACATGTGATGGCGACGCACGACACCGCTCCGTGGATCGGTCGAATGCGTGTGCTGCGCAAAAACCCAGAACCACGGCCAGGAATGCCCGGCGCGCGGATACTTCCGCTCAAGGGCGTCGGGAAGCGCAACGCCGCTGCGGCCCTCGGCCTGGTCCTTCAGCCACCATGCCCGTGCACGCGACAGCTGCTCGCGCAGGCTGGGTGCCAAGCTCTCGGGTAACATCAAGGCCCGATCCTTGGAGCCCTTGCCCTCCCGCACGATGATCGTGCCGTGATCGAAATCCAGATCCTTGACCCGCAGTTGCAAACCCTCACTGATCCGCATGCCCGTTCCATACAGAAGCTGGGCGAACAAACGATGCTCGCCTTCCAGAAAACCGAGGATGCGAACCACTTCATCCGGGGTCAGCACCACCGGCAAGCGCCGCGACGGCCGAGGTCTTCCGATCTCCTGAAGCCAGGGCAGATCCGTGCACAGCACCTTGCCGTAGAAGAACAGCAAGGCCGCCAATGCCTGACGATGCGTGGAGACCGAAACCTTGCGCTCGTTCGCCAGCCAGGACAGAAATGCCTCGACTTCGCTGCTGCCCAAGGTTGCCGGGTGACGCACACCGTGGAAACGGATGAAGGCACGAACCCAGTGGACATAAGCCTGTTCGGTTGGTAAGCTGTAATGCAAGTAGCGTATGCGCTCACGCAACTGGTCCAGAACCTTGACCGAACGCAGCGGTGGTAACGGCGCAGTGGCGGTTTTCATGGCTTGTTATGACTGTTTTTTTGTACAGTCTATGCCTCGGGCATCCAAGCAGCAAGCGCGTTACGCCGTGGGTCGATGTTTGATGTTATGGAGCAGCAACGATGTTACGCAGCAGGGCAGTCGCCCTAAAACAAAGTTAAACATCATGAGGGAAGCGATGATCGCCGAAGTATCGACTCAACTATCAGAGGTAGTTGGCGTCATCGAGCGCCATCTCGAACCGACGTTGCTGGCCGTACATTTGTACGGCTCCGCAGTGGATGGCGGCCTGAAGCCACACAGTGATATTGATTTGCTGGTTACGGTGACCGTAAGGCTTGATGAAACAACGCGGCGAGCTTTGATCAACGACCTTTTGGAAACTTCGGCTTCCCCTGGAGAGAGCGAGATTCTCCGCGCTGTAGAAGTCACCATTGTTGTGCACGACGACATCATTCCGTGGCGTTATCCAGCTAAGCGCGAACTGCAATTTGGAGAATGGCAGCGCAATGACATTCTTGCAGGTATCTTCGAGCCAGCCACGATCGACATTGATCTGGCTATCTTGCTGACAAAAGCAAGAGAACATAGCGTTGCCTTGGTAGGTCCAGCGGCGGAGGAACTCTTTGATCCGGTTCCTGAACAGGATCTATTTGAGGCGCTAAATGAAACCTTAACGCTATGGAACTCGCCGCCCGACTGGGCTGGCGATGAGCGAAATGTAGTGCTTACGTTGTCCCGCATTTGGTACAGCGCAGTAACCGGCAAAATCGCGCCGAAGGATGTCGCTGCCGACTGGGCAATGGAGCGCCTGCCGGCCCAGTATCAGCCCGTCATACTTGAAGCTAGACAGGCTTATCTTGGACAAGAAGAAGATCGCTTGGCCTCGCGCGCAGATCAGTTGGAAGAATTTGTTCACTACGTGAAAGGCGAGATCACCAAGGTAGTCGGCAAATAATGTCTAACAATTCGTTCAAGCCGACGCCGCTTCGCGGCGCGGCTTAACTCAAGCGTTAGATGCACTAAGCACATAATTGCTCACAGCCAAACTATCAGGTCAAGTCTGCTTTTATTATTTTTAAGCGGGTAATGACTCCAACTTATTGATAGTGTTTTATGTTCAGATAATGCCCGATGACTTTGTCATGCAGCTCCACCGATTTTGAGAACGACAGCGACTTCCGTCCCAGCCGTGCCAGGTGCTGCCTCAGATTCAGGTTATGCCGCTCAATTCGCTGCGTATATCGCTTGCTGATTACGTGCAGCTTTCCCTTCAGGCGGGATTCATACAGCGGCCAGCCATCCGTCATCCATATCACCACGTCAAAGGGTGACAGCAGGCTCATAAGACGCCCCAGCGTCGCCATCGTGCGTTCACCGAATACGTGCGCAACAACCGTCTTCCGGAGCCTGTCATACGCGTAAAACAGCCAGCGCTGGCGCGATTTAGCCCCGACGTATCCCCACTGTTCGTCCATTTCCGCGCAGACGATGACGTCACTGCCCGGCTGTATGCGCGAGGTTACCGACTGCGGCCTGAGTTTTTTAAATGGCGGAAAATCGTGTTGAGGCCAACGCCCATAATGCGGGCGGTTGCCCGGCATCCAACGCCATTCATGGCCATATCAATGATTTTCTGGTGCGTACCGGGTTGAGAAGCGGTGTAAGTGAACTGCAGTTGCCATGTTTTACGGCAGTGAGAGCAGAGATAGCGCTGATGTCCGGCGGTGCTTTTGCCGTTACGCACCACCCCGTCAGTAGCTGAACAGGAGGGACAGCTGATAGAAACAGAAGCCACTGGAGCACCTCAAAAACACCATCATACACTAAATCAGTAAGTTGGCAGCATCACCCGACGCACTTTGCGCCGAATAAATACCTGTGACGGAAGATCACTTCGCAGAATAAATAAATCCTGGTGTCCCTGTTGATACCGGGAAGCCCTGGGCCAACTTTTGGCGAAAATGAGACGTTGATCGGCACGTAAGAGGTTCCAACTTTCACCATAATGAAATAAGATCACTACCGGGCGTATTTTTTGAGTTATCGAGATTTTCAGGAGCTAAGGAAGCTAAAATGGAGAAAAAAATCACTGGATATACCACCGTTGATATATCCCAATGGCATCGTAAAGAACATTTTGAGGCATTTCAGTCAGTTGCTCAATGTACCTATAACCAGACCGTTCAGCTGGATATTACGGCCTTTTTAAAGACCGTAAAGAAAAATAAGCACAAGTTTTATCCGGCCTTTATTCACATTCTTGCCCGCCTGATGAATGCTCATCCGGAATTCCGTATGGCAATGAAAGACGGTGAGCTGGTGATATGGGATAGTGTTCACCCTTGTTACACCGTTTTCCATGAGCAAACTGAAACGTTTTCATCGCTCTGGAGTGAATACCACGACGATTTCCGGCAGTTTCTACACATATATTCGCAAGATGTGGCGTGTTACGGTGAAAACCTGGCCTATTTCCCTAAAGGGTTTATTGAGAATATGTTTTTCGTCTCAGCCAATCCCTGGGTGAGTTTCACCAGTTTTGATTTAAACGTGGCCAATATGGACAACTTCTTCGCCCCCGTTTTCACCATGGGCAAATATTATACGCAAGGCGACAAGGTGCTGATGCCGCTGGCGATTCAGGTTCATCATGCCGTTTGTGATGGCTTCCATGTCGGCAGAATGCTTAATGAATTACAACAGTACTGCGATGAGTGGCAGGGCGGGGTGATGCTGCCAACTTACTGATTTAGTGTATGATGGTGTTTTTGAGGTGCTCCAGTGGCTTCTGTTTCTATCAGCTGTCCCTCCTGTTCAGCTACTGACGGGGTGGTGCGTAACGGCAAAAGCACTGCCGGACATCAGCGCTATCTCTGCTCTCACTGCCGTAAAACATGGCAACTGCAGTTCACTTACACCGCTTCTCAACCCGGTACGCACCAGAAAATCATTGATATGGCCATGAATGGCGTTGGATGCCGGGCAACCGCCCGCATTATGGGCGTTGGCCTCAACACGATTTTCCGCCATTTAAAAAACTCAGGCCGCAGTCGGTAACCTCGCGCATACAGCCGGGCAGTGACGTCATCGTCTGCGCGGAAATGGACGAACAGTGGGGATACGTCGGGGCTAAATCGCGCCAGCGCTGGCTGTTTTACGCGTATGACAGGCTCCGGAAGACGGTTGTTGCGCACGTATTCGGTGAACGCACGATGGCGACGCTGGGGCGTCTTATGAGCCTGCTGTCACCCTTTGACGTGGTGATATGGATGACGGATGGCTGGCCGCTGTATGAATCCCGCCTGAAGGGAAAGCTGCACGTAATCAGCAAGCGATATACGCAGCGAATTGAGCGGCATAACCTGAATCTGAGGCAGCACCTGGCACGGCTGGGACGGAAGTCGCTGTCGTTCTCAAAATCGGTGGAGCTGCATGACAAAGTCATCGGGCATTATCTGAACATAAAACACTATCAATAAGTTGGAGTCATTACCCCGGAACAAAACGGATATTAAGTCATTATCAGAAAAAATAAACGATGCGATGGTAGGGCACAATGGTTTATTCATTTCTATAAAAAACATGGAAAATGAAAAAATTGTTGAACTCTATGCCAAAAATTCTGTTGTTCCAGCGGTCCTGCTTAATAAGTCGGGTGATATTCTCGACTATATGATCCAGACGGAAGAAAATAACACCGTGTACCGCAGTATCTCGCGGCGGGTTGCCGTGACGCCGGAACAGGGTAAAAGCAAACATGTCATCATTACGGTTGCCACGGATACTGGGTATCACACCCTGTTTATGGATAAGCTCAGTACCTGGCTGTTCTGGTTCAATATCGGTCTGGTCTTTATTTCTGTTTTTCTGGGCTGGCTGACCACACGTATTGGTCTGAAACCGCTACGGGAAATGACCAGTCTGGCTTCCTCCATGACCGTACACAGCCTGGATCAGCGTCTTAATCCCGATTTGGCTCCGCCGGAAATTTCTGAGACCATGCAGGAGTTCAATAACATGTTCGATCGCCTGGAGGGGTCATTCCGGAAACTGTCAGATTTCTCGTCTGACATCGCGCATGAGCTGCGCACAGCGGTCAGTAATCTGATGATGCAGACGCAGTTTGCACTGGCTAAGGAAAGGGATGTTTCGCATTACCGCGAAATCTTATTCGCTTACCTGGAAGAACTGAAAAGGTTGTCACGAATGACCAGTGATATGCTTTTTCTGGCACGTTCAGAGCATGGTCTGCTGCAGCTGGATAAACATGATGTGGATCTGGCCGCCGAACTGAATGAATTACGTGAGCTGTTCGAGCCTCTGGCAGACGAAACAGGAAAGACAATCACCGTTGAAGGAGAGGGCGTTGTTGCCGGAGACAGCGATATGCTGCGACGTGCTTTCAGTAACCTGCTTTCCAATGCAATCAAGTATTCTCCCGATAACACCTGTACAGCGATACACCTTGAGCGTGACAGTGACTGTGTGAACGTGATGATTACGAATACGATGTCCGGCCAGGTTCCCGCTAATCTGGAACGTTTGTTTGATCGGTTCTATCGAGCTGATTCATCAAGGGTCCACAACACGGAAGGCGCGGGGCTGGGATTATCAATTACAAGGTCGATCATTCATGCTCATGGCGGCGAGCTGTCAGCAGAACAGCAGGGGCGGGAAATTGTGTTCAGTGTGCGCCTGTTAATGGATTAATCCCGTTCTTCAGGAGAAACCTGGAAGGTGACAAAATTGTCATCATTCAGTCACGCGATAAACAGAGGCGGTTTTTTATAATCATACATAAATCAGGAGCAGAGTGATAACGCAATCGCCTGGTTCCTGGAGTGATGAATAACCCGCCCTGAGATCAAATGCTTTCTCTGTTATAAGCCGTTGATTGTTTGGGTATGAAAACACCGGAGACCCAACCATGAAAAAGATCCTTGTATCATTTGTTGCCATTATGGCTGTCGCTTCATCCGCCATGGCTGCAGAGACAATGAACATGCATGACCAGGTAAATAATGCCCAGGCACCCGCCCATCAGATGCAGTCAACCTCTGAAAAAAGCGCTGTTCAGGGAGACAGTATGACAATGATGGATATGAGCGGACACGATCAGGCTGCAATGTCCCATGAAATGATGCAAAACGGCAACGCTTCTGCCCACCAGGACATGGCGGAGATGCATAAAAAAATGATGAAAGGCAAACCAGGGGCCACCAACGAATCAGCAACGTCATTTTCAGAAATGAACGAGCATGAAAAAGCCGCTGTTGTGCACGAGAAGGCGAATAATGGTCAGTCTTCCGTTATTCATCAGCAGCAGGCTGAAAAGCATCGCAGCCAGATCACCCAGAATTAACCCGCAGCTCCACTTGTTAGACCCTCATTTGACGCCGAAGTCACTGGCTTACGCTCCCGTCCGGGAGCGTTTTTTTTATTCTTTCATTTATCATTGAGTCTTATGGGAATGGATTTAATCAGTTACTTAATCCCTGCCTCAGCAACAAGTCCCGGAAAGAGCAGCTTTATATTCCGGGTTTTTCTGCTCATAACCTCAACGGTGGCGCTTAGGATGTACTTTGTAAGTACCCAGAGTGTGTGTCATCAGTACCGGTGTTAATGCACCAGCCCATTCCAGCCATGTATACCCATGTAAATCCCAACAGCAGCAATCAGGGCGCTTGAAATATAGGGGGCTCTTCTGGCGATGGTATTGAAGCCACTCCAGCGTTTGGCGACCTGACGAACGCTGATCGCCGCACCCACTCCAACCGTTACGAGGGTCAATGCCAGGCCGATACTGAAACAAACAACCAGTGTGGCACCCAGCGTAAGCGCTTTAAGCTGAAGGCAGATCAACAATACAGTTATAGCTGCCGGGCAAGGGATAAGCCCTCCTGTCAGTCCAAATATCAGGATTTGCCCGTTGGTTACTTCTTTCCCGTCGAAGCGGCGTTTTATGTCATTGGCATGAGCCAGTTCGTGAGCGTCCTGATACTCTTTCGAATTCACATCCAGCCCATCAAGCTCAGAGTGGTCATGGTCATGGTCGTGTTCAGCGAACGCCACATCATAGTCATGGACATGACCACGATGTCCCAGAGACAGACGTACGTTGAAACTGTGAGGCTCAGGGATGGGAGATGTTGACTCCAGATAATCACCATGATCAACAAATTCAAAAGTCTGAGAGATCGTACTGTTTTCCCGAAGTGTGGTTAATGAGATATCTTCAGAAGCCCATCTTTGGCCACTAAGAGTGCGTAGCCGCCAGTGGGGAAGTTGTCCTTCTTCAAAAATGGACAGTTCAACTTTTCCATGGCCAGTATCGATCAACCTTGTTTCGTCATGGTGATGATGTTCATTCTCCTGCATTCCCTCCAGCCAGTTTTTCTCACCGCTCCAGGTTCGCCAGAACATCCAAAAAGCCGTACCAAGGATGATCACTGAAGAGACCATCTGTAGCCAGGGTTCGGCTGATTCTGCGGTAAATTTATTACTGATATACATCCCTCCAAAAGCAATCAGCCATACGACTGCAGTGTGCGACAATGTTGCCGCGACACCCAGCATCACGGCCTGACGTACGGTGCCTTTTATAGCAATGATGAATGCTGCCATCATTGTTTTGGAGTGCCCGGGCTCCAGTCCATGAAGCGCGCCAAGCAGAATGGCGCTGGGGATGAAAAACCATGCGTTGCCTTGCTGAAGAAGTGTCGTAAATTCGTTCATGAGAATCATTCTTGGTTATTAAGTGTAGGCCGGATTCTACTCCCCCCCAGTAAAATATACTACCCCCCAGTAGAATAACGCTGGTATAGTTACATAAAATATCCAGGAGAGTGAGAGCCCACATGTCACATACCATCCGCGATAAACAAAAACTGAAAGCACGTACAAGCAAGATCCAGGGGCAGGTTGCTGCGCTGAAAAAAATGCTTGATGAACCTCACGAATGTGCCGCTGTACTGCAACAAATAGCCGCCATACGTGGTGCCGTGAATGGTTTATTGCGTGAAGTGATTAAAGGACATTTGACTGAACATATTGTTCATGAAAGTGAAGAACAGAAACGAGAAGAAGACCTGGACGTTGTGCTGAAGGTTCTGGATTCTTACATCAAGTGACAGTTTGGCTAAAAGCCCTGAGCATTAATTTATCTAAATAACACGTTATCAAGTGACGGTTTTGGGCTGTTTGTAGCGGCATAGTGAGTTTGTTTAATCAATGAGCTTTAAGATGCCCCCCTTCATGCAAGGCAACGCGTACATTTCTGGTACATCTACTTCCCTTACTTTGCTCAGGGCAACCCACATTGTTAAAGCCTCTACTCGCTGACCATCAAAATCACCCAACGTCAGATAATGGAAAAAAATTTTGGATGACATTTTGAAACGTGTCCTCTGCTGTGAACGTCGAGAGATGCTACGCGAGAAAGGAGATGACCTACTTAGTATCCTGTTAAGTAGGTCTATCTGAAGAAGTAGACAACTTTAAAGTCTTTTTCATGTTAAAGGAGACAACTTTAATGTCTGTGTACACCTACCTTTGCTCAAATCAAAATGTTCTGACATACCAAAATGGAGTGTAAAATGACTCAAAACCAGGGTTCTGAGCCAGTACCGGCGAGCCGGACAGGGCAGCTCATCAGCGCCCGGGATATGGCCATGCAGAAATTCGAAGAAGGGATGCGGTTAATCTCGGAAGCGTCGGAACTGTGCGGTCTCTCTCTCTTCACCAGCAGAATTATGCAGCCCAACGCATTTGGTCTTCCGTCGTCACTGGATCGCACCATCGAGGAGGGGCGTAAGGAAATTGACCGTAAAACGTGGAAAAGGCTCTTTGAAGAAACAGGTATGGACCGGTACTGGAACCATAAGCAAAAAGAAGCCTTTAACGAATCCCTTCGTACGGATCCGCCCGTCGCTTCCCTGGAGATTGTTAAGGGAACATTACAGCATGCACTGGCTAACAGACGAGACACCCTTGCAGAAGGTTTCGTTGATGTTCTCAACAAGCTTGACCGAAGTTTCAAAAGCAATGCCAGGCAATATACAATGCCAAAAAAGCTTGTTCTTCGGGGGATTTTTCCTGGTGTGAACGTGCTGAGGTACAACGGTTTCTCGCAGGACAATCACTTTTGTTTACGCGACTTTGAGAATATTGTATGCATCTGTTCTGATACTCCAACACCTGCAACCGGCGGTGGGCTGAGTATGGTCGACAGGCTGACGGCCATGAGAAATACAGAATTCACAGGCGAGGTCAGTGATGAGAATGGCTGGCGGTGTCGCCTGTTTGAGAATGGAAACGTTCATATTTGCATCGACAGTATCTCGCTTCTGAATGCTCTGAACGATCTTATCAGCATATATTTTGCAAACCAGCTTCCGGCCGCAGGAAAAAAATGATGATTGAAAATGATAAAGAAAAAAGCCTGAACGATGCTACCCCGCCAGAGGTGCAGAATGACATCCGCAGCGAATCCACTGAAAAATCAAAGGAAATGGGTCGTTCAAGGTACTCATCTATCGCGATGATCGATTACTTCAATGCAATCGAACGTCTGTGCAAAGAGAAAGAAATTAACCCGGAAAATATCGATCTGAGCTTCAAAGTTCACTGGCTCAGAAACGCTGTTGGCGGCTCGTTTGCAAGGTCACAGGAGATGTTCGCGGAGTACCAGAAGTATGTTAAAGAGGTTCCTGAAGAGGCCCGTTACCTGGATATACCCGATGAGGTAAAGGTTGCACTCGGCGATATTATCTCGTACATCACCTGGCACTACCGTAGAAGCTATACCGCAATACAGAATGATAGTGTTAAAAAAGCTGAAGCACGTAGCATGCAGCTGGAGGAGGAGGTAACGCAGCTGTTACAGCGGCTTGAGCAAAGCGCTACCGATATGGATGAGCTGAAACTTGAGAATCAGGCACTACAGGGTCGATTAGAGATCCGGGACAGTACCGTCAAGGAGTTAGAAACAAGGCTGAATGTTGCCGAAGCAGAACTCGAAACCTGCCATCACCAGTTAGATAGCACACGGCATGAATTGAGCCTCGCACAGCAGTCAAATGACTCACTCTCCCAGCAACTGGCTGAACGTAAAACAGAGATCGCTGGTCACCTTGAATATCAAAAAAAGCTGAACGAAGAGATCAACACGCAGCGTTCTGATAACGCCGGTCTTTCCAGACAATGCGACCAGTTAAGTCAGACTGTGTCAGATACAAAGGCAGAGAGGGACAGGTTTGAACAGGAATTGATTGCTGCACAGAACCTTTGTACTGAGCTGAAAAGTGCACTGTCCGGGAAAGAGGGTGACCTGGTGGCGGTGAATGCCGAACTTACTGAACTCCATAAACTAAACGAGTCGCTGAGCGCCGACCTGAATAAAGTAACTTTGGTCAGCCAGGGCTATGAAGCGGAAGTGGCTGAACAAAGCAATGAACTCAAAACGCTCCAGGCCAAAGTAATGAAGCTGGAAGCTACCCTGGAGGCGGAGAAAACAATCTCAGAATCCCTGAAAGGCACCATTGATACATTAACTGGTGCAATGGCAGGGGGAGGTACTGGAAAGTCAAAACAGCCGCGTAGCAGAAAAACATCATGATAAATGAAGCCAGGTTGATACACTTCTCTGCATCCCCTGGCACATAAGAACTTCTGCGGACATTCAGCCCGTCCGCAGGAGTTTTCGTCCTTCAGTCAACAAATGCACTACCTTTTTTGAGTCTCCACTTTCCAGAGCAGAAAACACGTTACCGATTCTACCAACAGCTTGTATCTGAGTGATAACCCCAGTCTTGTAATCATCTAGGATCCCTGACAGGAAAGCGTTCAGTTTTGTCTGTTCGCTTAGCGAAAGCATGTAGGACATTTTTTCTCCATTTTAAGCAGGTGTGTCAGTTGAAAGAGGTTTGCGTGATTCTGGAAAATGAGGCAGCACCATAGTTTCAGATGCTGTGGTCGCATCCCAGTGCCACCATCCATAAGGCCCATATTCACGGTTGTAATAATCTTTTTTGAGTTGCTTTCGGGCCAGATAAGCAGGAGTGGCCATACCAAATACTTCCATCGGGAACGGCTTATCGCTTTTTGTGTCGAGCAGGTAGAAGTCAGGGAACACCTCACTAATACTCGCATCATAACGCATGGGCTTAACGTACTGCCGGTGCTCTGCATCCAGCTTTTCTGCAACAACCGCCTCATAGGAGGAGTCCAGAGGTATCCAGTTCTCGCTAACGTGCATCAGCACAATTTGATGAGCTCTTACAGAAGGGCCTCTGCCGGTTACCGCAGCTGGTGACGTCAACGCAAAGACAACTATTTTCGCCCCGGATTTCCATGCTGCGTACTCCGATGAAAATCGTTTCTTTACGCTATCCCAATGGACTTCTGAATTGAAAAAAATCAGCGGTAGCCCCCCAAAATTCCGCAGGGGTAAAAATTTAAGTGGCTTCTCATGCTTTTCAGCATCGTAGCGAGGTAAAACTGACAGGAGCATGAGACGTTTATCACTCATCGCCTGTGATGAAAGACGCTGAATTTGCGACTGAGCGACAGGTTGTTTCGGGTCAGGTACACCAATGAATAAATGGTCACCTATGCAGGCTCTGCCGGTACGAATTTGTTTAGCGGTTTCAAGCAGACGATACCGTACCAGTGAATCGTTACGTTTCCCTGCCATTTTCGGGTACCAGACATTCAGACCAGACTCTGTCCACAAAAGACTAAGCAAGCCCAGGAGGGTCATTGAGGCCTGACCTCCTTCTGGTCGCTGAACATGGGGCAGGGGAGGCACTTCTGATTTTTCAGGAGGATCTTTCTCTGTCATACCGATACCGAGCCTTACAGCCATATCACCTTCGGTTGTAATCCGGACCACACCACTCGCATATCCTTTCAGGCCGGTATGCCGGGCATCAAGGGAGAAGAATACACAGGAAGGATCATGCTCAATGCCCGTGTTAGCGGCTTTGACGAGAATAAAGGCATCACCGTTCGGTAAAGCACGAACATAAAGTCGCTTTTCTCCTTTTCCACGACATCCGCAGGTGATGACTGATTTTTGACCTGAGGTGTGGTGTGCCTTTTTAAGAGCCGACTGCCACCCTTTAGCAAACTCATCCTGCGTTTGAAAGTCAGGTGAATACCTTTTGACGTTTGGATCGTCGTCGTAAGCAATCATCACTGCGAATTTTTGGCTCATAGTAGTCTCCTAAACAGGAAGTTTAATATCCCAACCAGAGCAACACTTCCTGAGCGTCATACTGTTCCTTTACGCCCATGTCGCTAAAGAATTCTTCGAAATCTGTTTCGGGAACGCAATGCCTGGACAGTTCTTGTAATGCTCGTTCTTTAGATACCGTCTCACCTTCAGCTGATTCGAAATACGTCATGGTTGACCTCTGACATTATTACAACAATCTTAAGCATTTAAATTGATGAAGGAGCTCAGGTCAGCTGACTTCGTCGTAAAACTGCCGCAAGCGCTGGGAGGCTGCAAATTCAATTCGTGACTTCAGCAGTTTGGCGACGGCCGCAAAGACATCAACGACCACGGAGTTCCCAAACTGTCTGTAAGCCTGTGTATTGGACACAGGGATACGGAAAACACTTTCCCCGGGTTTATCGAAGCCCATTAGCCTGCTGCATTCACGTGGCGTTAGCATGCGTGGCCGACGGTCCATGTTGTATGTGTTATGGAAATCAGTTTCTCCCAGTTCATGAGACCAGCCCCGATCAATAAGAATTTCAGATCCGTCTTTCATATAGCGGCTTGAGAGGGTTCTGGTGACACTATTAACATTGGAAGGATCTACTAGTCCAAAACCAAAACCATTGCCTTTTGCCGCATGTTTCTTTGCATAGTTGTATAAGTACTCCCAGAGTTTAGGGGAGAGGATGTATTTACTATCTACGCTCGGATCCAGTAAATCTGAGAGAGAAGGGCGCTTGTCCGGATAAAAGTCTTTAATGTCTCTCAGAGTAAAACCGTCTTTCAGACGTAGGTCGCGGCGAAAACCAATAAGGACGATACGTTCACGGTGCTGGGGTCGGAAATGACGGCCATCGATGACTTTAGGATCATCCGCGCCCGTGCTTTCGCTGTTTGCGACGTCGTAGCCAAGCTCATCGAGCGTTTTCATGATGATGTTAAAGGTATTACCCTTATCGTGACTCTTCAGATTTTTTACGTTTTCCAGAACAAAAATTGCAGGTTGTTTTGCCCGGATGATCCTGGCCACATCAAAGAAGAGCGTACCCTGAGTGTCGCACTCGAAACCGTGTTTGCGACCCATAGAGTTCTTTTTACTGACACCGGCGATGCTGAATGGCTGGCATGGAAATCCCGCAAGAAGAACATCATGATCCGGGATAGAGGCATCGATAAATTTGTATGCCTCGTCATCAGTAACCTCGGGCCGGTTGCTAAGAGTGATGTCACGGATGTCTGAATTGAAGCGGTGCTCGTTCTCATCGCAATACCAGTTCGCCCGGTAAGTACGGCTGGAATAAGTATTCCATTCGCTCGTGAAAAGACATTTACCACCGATGGCATCAAATCCGCTTCGCAGTCCACCTATCCCTGCAAACAGATCGATAAAGCTAAAGTGCCTGTCCTCATAATCAGCAGGTCGTGAAGGTATTAAAGTCTGTAGATAGCGTCCATCTGCGATACTCAGCTCACAATGCTCAGGTATGCATGTAACCTGACGTTTAAGGGATGCACGGGACCAATTACTGCCATTTTCATCATTTAATACCTGAGCCAGATATTTCAGGTCATAAATGGTCGAAGCTGTTAACAAAGTTTTGTGGATCAGAGATGGTGTTTTATCCACATCATTCAGGTCTGTCTCAAGATCATGAGTGTAACGTTTCATCCAAACTCTCTCAGGAATAATATCTTTGAGATAGATTAACACGCTTAATTTGGATTATTTTTTGGTTCAGGTTCTAAATTTATTGTGATTATTCTGCCTTTAAGTTGCAAAAAGATTGGTTTTAAGCCCGCCCATGAAATAATGACTTGTTAAAATACTGCCTGTAAATAGGCTTGTGGATACATGTCTGTACTCAACAAATCAAGGTGAAATGATGTTTTTTTTAACAAAGTTACTTTTGCCCATCATGATTGTTGTATTCCCAGTGGCGTCCTGGGGGAACTCAACAACTTTTGAGGCAAAGGTGGTTAAGATTGTTGACGGTGACACCATAACTGCGTTGGATGCTCAAAACACAACCATCAAAATACGGATGTATGGTATAGACGCTCCTGAATCTAAACAGGCTTTTGGCCAAAAAGCAAAACAGGCCTTAACCACAGCTATAGCAACTAAAATCGTTACCGTGATAGACCATGGTACGGATATCTATGGCCGTATGTTAGGTACCATCTGGTTAGATGGATATGATATCAATGCCTCTATGGTGGACAGTGGATATGCGTGGGTTTATCGGTTCGAAGATAACGCCATTGTCCCTGGCTATATCAAATATGAATCCGCAGCACAAAAGGAGGCAAAAGGGTTATGGGCAGACACCAACCCTGTCCCACCATGGCAGTGGAGACAGGCAAACGAAAAGCCCAGAAAGGTGAAAGGGAAGAAATAACCATGATGAAAGAGCCTCATCCGTTACTTCAGTTGGTACTAAACGATTCCGGTCGTCTAACCATGCCTGTTTATTATAGAGATCAACAGTATTGCCCGACTTGCCTTACAAAGGTGTTGAAGAGTGAGGATGGAAGTTTGGCGCACCTCGGGGAAATAAATCAAAATACATGTAGACCTTCTATTTCAGTAGTTGTGACAAAAGCAATTATTGAAATGTTATGTGACGGGGAAAAAATATTTGTAAATCCAATACGATACCGAGGCCGGGTGCTGGCACCCTCAGTAATTTTTTCTCCCGACACTCACACTTTCAAACCGTTTATAAATACAGACTATCAGCCTGTGGGAGCAAACTGGAAAAGTGAAAAGGGATATAAACTCGGTCTGTTTTATCTCAAAGATCGAGCCAACTCTATCAATAAAGAGGAATTTGATTTCATTGCCGTTATAGACCCTAAGGCAATGCAGAAAGAATTTATTTCGGCCTGGTCTGAGGTTGATGAAAAAAATCCATTGGAAACGCTGAAGCAGATCTTACGATCTAAAAACAACTCTTCTTTATGGGTAAAATGGCCTGGCAAAATTGAGCATGCGCAAAAAGGAAATTGCAACGAAAATTACTGGTTCGATTATCAATCTGATAATCAGGAAGTGAACTGTACGGTCTCTGTTGTAGGTATCGAAGGTAACAGTTCCGGTGAGACAATTTATAGATTGCAAACTTTGCTAAAGCGTAAGCTCAATGAATATCAACTGGTTCGGTCTTTAGGGACTATTATGCTTCTTGATAATACCGGGAATATGATTCCATCAAACCATCCTTATTTTGAAGTCATCTCAAAAGCATGTATAAATGGAGTGCGTGACTTTGTTCGTCAAAACCCGTGGGTAGTCTGACGGTCAACTATAAAGCATAATATAATTAGTAATAACAAGGAACAGACATGAATGAAAACTCAGTAATCTTAATAAGTTTATTTTGGTTTTTTTTTGGATCGAGTGTTGTAGCTGGTTTTATGGATGCATCATTATATTGCTGGATTTTTGCAGCCATAAGCGCATTGTTTCTTCTTTCGGTGATACAAACACCAAAGGAGTTAACGGTATCTATTCTTCTTGCGGTACTTATGGCAAGCTCCGCAGGTGTTTTCATTCTGGCTTATAAAGTCAAAACGAATGTCGTTTCACCAATCTATCTCTTAAAAAAGCCTACTGCATACATGGCTGAAATAGATAACCGAAGGATTCATGGTTACTAAATATTTTGCAATTGCATCATTTGACGGTCCGGGTTTATTTACCCACAGCATCGACTAATTCAAGAGGTTACATATGATAGTTTCAGAAGCAATTTTTTATTCTTCTATTATTTCCTGGGTTCTTTATTGGTGGTTTATTGGAAATATTACTAAAAAGGTAGGGATGCTTGTTGTTCCACTCACGCTTACCTTCGGATGTTACATTTATGCAATTCATTTGGATGATTCCGAACAGCAAACCAATTTACGTTGGGAGCAGATCGGTTTTATTACCTTTATAATTGTGATAATGTGGGCAGGAAAGTTTGTGATGAAAAGACTATCTGAATGATGATCTAATCCACACTTTTCGATATCTTAGAAAAGTAACTTTGTGAGCAAACAGTCATATGACATGCAAAACGCTGATCTCAAAGACAGATGATGGATACACATTTAGCATTTCACCTTACGAAGACGGGTACCGCTTATCAGTCTCGCCTGAAAATCGTCACAATGGTACCCAAAGCTTTGACGGCTGGTTCCCACGTTTTTTTTCCGAACCACAGTATGCCAAATCATCTTTAACTAAGTTTCTCGGTGAGTCCTTAGTATGGGAAGAAGATTCAAGTAATGCTCTATGAGATTACTTATTATAAATTTTTCTATTAATCTCCATGGAGTGATATATGAATTTGGCCTATTTTTTATTTTTGTCTATAACTGTTATGCTTACGAGCTTTATTATTAAATCACTTGTCGTATTGGTAAAGTTCAAATTACTTCGTGATGAACGTCTCGAATATACCAGCAATAAAAATATTGATGAGATGTACGATTTAATGAATGCGAAGGAAGAAATCCTCATAAGGCATCATAAGCAGATGTTGGCATTGCATCTTTCACTATTAATATTCGTTCTATTTATTGCTTACATTTACTAAAAATAATTTTATTCAACATTTCAACAAAGGGTTTTCAATGGAAAGCTTCGAAACTGAACAAATGATTCAATATGCTTTCTACATAAATATCGTAATAACGACTGGTTTGGCATGGTTTTGCTTGCGGTCAGGATTGCATTACAATTTTTTCAGAAAAGCAGAGAGTGCCAGAACAAAAGGGCTGAGTAGTACCTCTACTGAACACGGTCCAGCAATTGTGAGAATAAAGAAGCTACAAGCATTAGTAGATTTTATTAGTAACTGTGCTTTTCTAATCCTTTCAATTGGCACAGCTTATATTTTGTATTTTTGGATCCACAGTTAACTCATACAAGGTAACTTCGGCAAATAACAACTTCTAATGCAGGACTTTAATAACTATAACGGATGCTACATGAAAAACGACAGTTTAATTACGCGGTATAAAATACTTAAAGGCGAACGCGATGAGTCTATCTTCACCATAATAATCGCGCTAGTAGTAAAGCTGGGGCTGGTAGCCCTGGCATTCTATCTGTTGCTTGGTTCCACGATTGATTGGTCAAGCTGGAAAACCTATGCCGCCATGTTGATCTTTGGAGCATTTCTCTAAAAGGATGACCACGGCAATACCAGGTCAGACAACAAGGTCGTTAGCATGATCGTTGGAAGCAACGGAAGCACCTTGAAAAAGGTCGGCAGCACTATAAAATCCATCAGCAATGCACACAAATAAACTACTGGTATCTTAAAATGAAAGTGAAAGAGTTGATCGCCATGCTGAACGAAAGAGACCCTGAGGCAATTGTTCTGATTTCCGGCTATGAAACGATCGGCGGCACGGAAGTCGCAGAAGCTGATTTGCTCATTGATATGCAGTCAATATGCTTAGAACAGGCTGATAATCTCACAGGAAACCGTAAAGTTGTTTCTTCCGGTGGTGAAGATTCAGTTTGGTTAGGCTGGAAAGATGATTACCGTACAAAGGTGTTTTTAGAAGATGCCCAAATTCCTGATCAAGATGAATGACGGTCAGCGTTGGCTTCAAAGGCAATCTATCAGTACGTGAAACGTAAATGTTAAAAAATAACCACATATGAATCAATAACTTATGTCAAAGCTAAGTAGAGATGTCCGGGGTGGGGCAAAGTTCAAATGTCCTTTGATAATATTGAATTCCTGGATAAAAATCGCATCTTAACCTCTTCGTTTGAGTACCTTGTTGGGTTGACCCCGTATTCGCTTTATTTGTAGTATTGGGCTGCTTTGAAGTGTTTCATGTTCAAACGCGACGTGTTCTGTAAGTTCTTCCTGACAACAGAGCCGACAATATATACACATCCGCTATGGAGAATCTGACAACCGCTATGCGTATTACGCCACCCTGAGTTTTTCCTTCCTCTGTCGTACTGAGCAAGCCTCAGCACGCACTCAATAACATCCCGTCTGCGGATGTGCTTTACCGTACGTAAAAATGTAGCCCTCCAGGGCTGACTGTATCTAAAAACTGAGAAATTACTATGTTGCTGTCCTCGACGCGTAAGGACTGGCTGGGTAACGTCCGTGGTGACGTTCTGGCCGGTATTGTTGTCGCGCTCGCACTCATTCCAGAAGCGATCGCCTTTTCCATTATCGCCGGTGTTGATCCCCAGGTGGGCCTCTACTCGGCGTTCTGTATTCCTCTCGTTATGGCCTTCTTTGGCGGACGTCCGGCGATGATTTCGTCCTCCACCGGTGCAATGGCTCTCCTGATGGTGACGCTGGTGAAAGATCATGGCTTACAGTATTTACTGGCTGCCTCCATACTGACCGGGGTATTCCAGCTGATAGCCGGATATCTGAAGCTTGGCGGGCTGATGCGTTTTGTTTCACGCTCAGTGGTCACGGGGTTTGTTAATGCACTGGCAATACTGATTTTTATGGCCCAGTTGCCTGAGCTGACCAATGTGACATGGCATGTTTATGCCATGACTGCGGCAGGGCTGGGGATCATCTATCTCTTCCCTTATATCAACAAAACCATTCCTTCACCGCTTGTGTGCATCGTGGTGCTGACTGGGATTGCCATGTGGCTGCATCTGGATGTGCGAACCGTCGGGGATATGGGGAAACTTCCCGACAGTCTGCCGGTCTTCCTGCTCCCGGACGTGCCTTTAAATCTTCAGACGCTGCTCATCATCCTGCCATATTCTGCGGGGCTTGCGGTGGTTGGCCTGCTTGAGTCGATGATGACCGCCACTATCGTGGATGACATGACCGACACGCCAAGCGACAAAAACAGGGAGTGCAAAGCTCAGGGCATCGCGAACATCTGCACATCCTTTATCGGAGGAATGGCAGGCTGCGCGATGATTGGGCAATCTGTTATCAACGTAAAATCCGGTGGACGCGGACGACTTTCAACCCTCACGGCGGGCGTGGTGCTGCTTTGCCTGATTGTGTTCCTGCGCAACTGGGTCTCCCAAATTCCGATGGCAGCGCTGGTCGCGGTGATGATTATGGTTTCCATCGGGACATTCTCCTGGCGCTCCATTGCCAACCTGCGGACACACCCCCTTTCAACCAGCGTGGTCATGCTTGCCACCGTCGCGGTTGTGGTGGCAACACATAATCTGGCCTTCGGTGTGCTGACCGGTGTACTGATTGCTTCGCTCAATTTTGCCACTAAAGTATCCCGGTTCATGCGTGTAACCTCAGTTCTGGAGGGGACGAGCCGGACGTATACCGTCACCGGCCAGGTATTCTTTGCATCAGCAGACCGCTTTACGAGCCACTTTGATTTCCGTGAAGCGATTGAGAATGTGGTGATAGACGTTTCACATGCCCATTTCTGGGACATCACGTCCGTCAGCGCCCTGGATAAGGTGGTCATTAAGTTCCGTAGAGAGGGCGCCGGGGTTGAAATACGTGGGATGAATGAAGCCACCCGCACCATCGTTGACCGGTTTGGTGTTCACGATAAACCTGAAGAAGTCGAAAAACTGATGGGCGGTCATTAACAGACTGGAGGGAAAACTATGAATAATACTGTTACAGCCTGTGTGGACGGTTCACTTTCAACGCGGTCAGTGTGTGAATATGCGGCGTGGGCAGCCCGCACTTTGCAATCACAGCTAGCACTGTTGCACGTTATCGAAAAAGACAGCACCCCGGTAGTGTCAGACCTGACCGGCACTCTCGGCATAGACAGTCAGCAATTGCTGACCGATGAGCTGGTAGAAATTGAAGGGCAACGTAATCGCCTGCTGATGGCCCAGGGGAAAGCAATACTGGAAAGTTGTGCTGAACTGCTTCAAAAACAGGGAAGCCCGGATGTGCTTTTGATGCAAAAACACGGTACACCGGATGAAGTTCTGGCAGAGCTGAGCGACCTTCGTCTCATGGTGCTGGGGCGTCGGGGTAGCCAGCATCCGGTAGGCTCTCATCTGGAAAGCGTTATTCGTCTGCAAAAGAAACCCCTACTGGTTGTTCCGGAGAACTACTCAGTGCCTTCCAGAGTCATGCTGGCTTATGATGGCAGTGAAGAAAGCAGGAGTAACCTGGAACGTCTGACGATGAGTCCCTTACTCAGGGGGCTGGAGTGCCACCTTGTCATGGTAAACGGTAAGAAGGAAGAGCTGCTGACCGCACAGCAAATTTTACGTGACGCGGATATAGAAAACAGCACAACACATCTTACCGGGCAATCAGTCGGGGACGCGCTTATTCGTTACGCCGAGGAAAATGCTGTCGATCTGATAGTGATGGGGGCCTACGGTCATTCCAGGTTGCGGCAGTTCTTTATCGGTAGTCATACCTCCGAAATGCTGCAAAAGACGCAACAACCGCTTCTTATCCTCCGTTAGCACTGATTATCTTAAATAAAAAAGGGCGAGTTCTCTCGCCCTTCGTCACAAGAACACGTTTAGTTCAGCCGGTTACCTTTTTCATCAACTACCTTCTCACCGTCCTCTTTCGTGAACGCGCTTTTCTGCGCATCGGGAAGAATATCCAGCACGACTTCAGAAGGGCGGCATAGCCGGGTACCCAGCGGCGTTACCACGATAGGGCGATTGATCAGAACAGGGTGCTGCAACATAAAATCGATTAACTGCTCGTCAGTAAAGCGGTCTTCCGCCAGCCCTAACGCTTCAAAAGGTTCGACATTCTTACGCAGCAGCGCTCGTACCGTGATCCCCATATCCGCAATGAGTTTTACCAGCTCAGCTCGTGATGGTGGGGTTTCAAGATAATGAATAACGGTCGGCTCTGTACCGCTGTTGCGGATCATTTCAAGGGTATTGCGTGACGTGCCGCAGGCCGGGTTGTGATAAATGGTAATGTTGCTCATATCAGTATCTCATTACAAAGTGAAAGACAGACGAAGCGCCAGTGCTGCAAGCGTGACAAACAGCACGGGGATTGTCATGACAATGCCCACCCGGAAGTAATATCCCCAGGTAATTTTGATATTTTTCTGCGACAGAACGTGCAGCCACAGTAACGTTGCCAGACTGCCGATAGGGGTAATTTTTGGCCCCAGGTCGCTGCCGATGACGTTGGCGTAAATCATCGCTTCTTTGATAACACCGGTCGCTGTGCTGCCATCAATCGACAGCGCCCCGACCAGCACGGTCGGCATATTGTTCATCACTGATGACAGGAAGGCCGTCAGGAAGCCCGTACCCAGCGTTGCCGCCCACAATCCCTGCTCTGCCAGCTGATTCAGCAAGGAAGAGAGATAGTGGGTCAGACCGGCATTTCGTAAGCCGTAGACCACCAGGTACATCCCCAGCGAGAAGATAACGATTTGCCAGGGCGCACCACGCAGCACCTTACCGGTGTTAATGGCATGCCCTTTTTTCGCAACAGCAAACAGAAGCAATGCACCAGCGGCTGCGACCAAACTGACCGGTACGCCCAGCGGCTCCAGTCCGAAGAATCCCACCAGAAGCAACACCAGAACCAGCCAGCCGGTTTTAAAGGTATTCACATCACGTATAGCGTCTTTCGGTTCTTTCAACAGAGAAACGTCGTAAACGGCGGGAATGTCCTTACGGAAAAACAGATGCAGCATCACCAGCGTAGCCGCAATCGCGGCCAGGTTAACCGGGACCATCACGGCGGCATATTCTGAGAAACCAAGCTTAAAGAAATCCGCCGAGACGATATTCACCAGGTTTGAGACAATCAGTGGCAGGCTTGCCGTGTCAGCGATAAACCCTGCGGCCATGATAAACGCTAAGGTTGCTCCCCGGCTGAATCCCAGCGCCAGCAGCATCGCGATAACGATAGGTGTCAGGATCAGTGCCGCACCGTCGTTGGCAAACAGTGCCGCAACCATCGCACCAAGCAGGACGATCCAGGTGAAGAGCAGCCGCCCCCGGCCATTCCCCCAACGGGCAACGTGCAGCGCGGCCCATTCAAAGAAGCCGGATTCGTCGAGCAGAAGACTGATGATGATCACGGCGATAAAGGTGGCGGTCGCATTCCACACTATCTGCCAGACCACCGGAATATCCCCCAGATGAACGACGCCAGTCAGCAATGCCAGAATTGCGCCCAGTGAGGCACTCCAGCCAATCCCCAGCCCTCTGGGTTGCCAGATAACCAGGACGAGCGTGAATAAAAAGATAGCACCAGCCAGTAACATCAGAAACTCCATTCACATTTGTTTATTCGGATATATATATCGCCATCAGCAGGAGACAGATGCCACGCTACTGAGCTTGTTGCGTATGTTTTCTCGTTCACAGTTCCAGGCTGTATCAATAATACCCGCAGCCCATGCTGGCATGTGTGGCGACAGTCGGTAATGCACCCATTTTCCTTCGCGACGGTCGATGACCAGCTCGGCTTCACGTAAAAGGGCCATATGGCGAGAAATTTTTGGCTGAGACTCTGCGGTTGCCGCACAGATGTCACAGACGCACATTTCACCGGACTCCCTGAGAAGCATCACGATAGTTGAACGGGTCTCGTCGGCGAGCAGTTTAAAAAGCTGAACAGGCTGTAGCATGCTTAACCTCGTAAAAAAATAACAATACATATGGTATTTCATATGTGATAACTTTTAAAGCATAGCTTATGAAATGGAGATTTTTTATGACCGACTTACCAGCAATCGAACCGGCTTATTTTGATGATGCGCTTGCCAGCAAACTTACGGGCAACAACGAAACCATGCCGCGAATTCTCATCCTGTACGGTTCAGTACGAGAGCGGTCCTACAGTCGTTTTGCAGCGGAAGAGGCCGGGCGGTTGCTGGCAAAGATGGGGGCTGAGGTGAAAATATTTAACCCATCCGGTCTGCCGTTACCCGATGATGCGCCCGAAAGTCACCCCAAAGTGCTTGAACTCCGCGAGCTGGTCAGGTGGTGTGACGGAATGGTCTGGAGTTCTCCGGAAAGACATGGCGCCATGAGCTCGGTGATGAAGGCCCAGATTGACTGGATACCCCTGAGTGAAGGTGCTGTTCGTCCTTCCCAGGGTAAAACGCTGGCCGTCATGCAGGTTTGTGGTGGTTCACAGTCGTTTAACACGGTCAATCAGATGCGGATACTTGGCCGCTGGATGCGGATGTTCACCATCCCCAATCAGTCGTCAGTGCCAAAGGCATGGCAGGAATTTGATGATGAAGGGCGCATGAAACCCTCACCCTGGTATGACAGGATTGTCGACGTTACCGAAGAGTTGTTCAAAATGACGTTACTCCTGAAAGGGCACACAGCCTACCTGTCCGACCGCTACAGCGAAAGGAAAGAGAGTCATCAGGAGCTCGCGGCACGGGTCAATCAGGCCAAAATCTGACAGCCAGGCATGCCCGGATGGATTACCGGGCTTTAAATCGGTTTCTTCCCAAATATCTCTTCAGAGCGTGACTGAAGTTTCACCAGGGCATTGAACATATCGTCCTGATCCAGGGAACGCTGGGATTTCTTCGTCGTGGGAGCTTTACGCCTGCGAGAAGGGCCGTCTCCGGATGGTACGGATTGCGACCGGTTATTATCCCGCTCGGCCTGGACCAGCTGCGCCATTTCCAGGGCCCGCCCCAGACGTTTGTTATCCACAATGGCCCCCTGATCGATTTCAGAAAGCTTGTCATAGGTGGAGTAGGGAAGTGATACGCCATTAAGCCGGAGCTCTTTATGTCCATCCGGGTAATGCCAGACATCGATGTATTTACCAATCGCCCGACGACTGAATTCGCTGTCTTCAATCAGATAAAGGACTTTGTCGTATTGCACTGTGAGTGATTTCGACACTTTACGAGCTTCACGCCAGTTAAATACCATATCAAGATCGTCATCGACATCCAGTTCCCGATGAACATCAAACGCCTGGCGAGGCGCTTTTGCGAAACGACGGTTGTAATCGTTCATGAACTCTTCGGCAAATGCGTTCGCAGCTTCCATGGAACTGATGCCCTGGAGCCTGAGCTCCTTGACCAGTCGGTCCTGAAGCGTCAGGTGCGCCCGTTCAACGCGGCCTTTGGCAGCACTGGTTTCTGCACAAATGGTCTGAATGTTCAGTTCATGCATCGCACGGCCAAACTGGGTATCGCCGTCGCCGCCGGTTGCATTTTTATTGTTGATCCTGAATACGCTGGCTTTGTCGCTGTACAGCGCAAGCGGTTTGCCATGTTTTTCAATATAGCCCCGGGTCGCTTCAAAATAGGTGAAAGTAGACTCAGATTTCACGAAAAGAAGCTGCATTAAACGACTGGTTGCGTCATCAACGTAAACCAGTGCCGTACACTTAGGTCCCCGATTTTCAAACCAGTGGTGGTCGCAGCCGTCGATTTGTATGAGTTCACCGGCACAGGCACGGCGGTAACGAGGTTGCTGAATTTTTGGCGCACGTTGCTTACGTGGGACCCACAGACTGGCCTGAGTCATCAGCTTACGGACGGTTTCTTTGGAAAGATGAACACCGTGCACCTCAGACAGTTTTTCACAGGCCAGCGTCGGACCGAAATCGTTATAGCGTTCGCGAATAATGTTCAGCGCGTATGCGGCCAGTCCCTGAGGCAACTGGTTGTTACTGGATTTACCACGACGGCGGCTGGTCATGCCAATCGGACCATCTTCACGATAACGCGCAAGCAGACGACGGCACTGACGGTCGGAGATACCAAGCCGCTGAGCTGCCATTTGTGTTGTCAGACGCCGGTCGATGACATCCTGAATGATTTTGAGTCGGTTAACTTCATCCAATGTGAAAAACTCCGCTGCGAGAGCCGTCATGGTAATCCTTACTTGATTATACACGCCGGACATCTTAACTTAGCCATTATCGGACATTACAACTTTGCTACTACAACTTATGTCAAAGCAAGTTTAAAATGTCACCTCTTTGTGCAAGATAGAAAGGGCACTTTCAGCCTATGTAATCATATTAATGTGACTGCTGCGTTATCCCACTCAACCAATTAATAAAGCAAAAGTTAAATATGAAAGACTGGAATAAAAATATAACGAAAACATCTTAATATGGAAATATCTGTGTCAACGGGATCTTTAGTTATTGAATATCTGGTTCTAAATAGGTTCTACATTCAACGGGAAGGGAAACCAAATATCTATATGTTTTTTATAAATACCATTACGTGGCAAACAACAATCTGCATATTTTTTTAAAGAATCTCCACATGGACAAATATTTTCTGGCGATAATACTCCATCATGTTCTTTCGCCTTAAATCTCCAGGTCGTAATATTGAAAATTTGATGTGGGGATTGTATGTATTTGACAACACTAATTAAAGTTGAATAGTTATAATGATCACCATCATTGGAGAAAAAAACACTACATTTGTTAACGGGATTACTAACTATGTCATAAGTAATTAATTCAAAATCGATCACTTCATCAAAGCAAAGAACTCCATTATAAAGTTTATTTTTAACATGACCACAATCATTAATAAAACTACGGGTTGTATTACATACTGAACATTTCACTTCTTTTATTATTTCACGAGAACTACCGAAGATTTTATATGGGAATAACGCCTGCCAATTACATACCATTCTCGCTAAGAAGTTAACACCATAGAAATTAACCTCAGGCAGAAACTCATTATTTTCTTTAATATGTATTAAATCTATTTCTATCCTTTCAAGTTCTACCCATGCTTCATAAAAATCACCTCTTGTAAGTAAATTAATGACTTGAATATATTTTAAATGGGCTAGTAAAATTGTTTTGTATAAAAACAATCTGTTTGATTCATTATTCAAGCTCAAGGATTGAGCTTTTTTTAACTCAGCATTAAGATAATCAAGAATAGCACTATCTTCTTGAGTAATACACATCCAACGCTTTAACTTTTCGTGAATATTCATAATATCTATATAGATTTTTATTTGATTTTGTTAATTACTTTTAAAACATCGTCTACTTTTCCAGAAACAGTGTATTTCACATGTTTTCCTGATTTATTTTTTTTAATTATAGAGACTTTAACGTCTATATCTCTAGTTCCAAAGTTATCAATTTTTTTCTGAATATAATTTGAAACAAGATTTACTAAAAAAGGTATCATTACTGATGTGGCAAAGAAAGTGCCTAACGCTAACGTTATACTGTTTAATTGCAGGTACGAAACACCATTAGAATCTCCGTACACTTTAACATTAGAATGTGATTGCTTGGTGAACTGGAAAAAATCCAGTGCATTACCTCCAGTAATTTTTGAACTATCAAAAACGATCGCAATCTCATCATCTTGAGGTTCATATGAAGAAATGATTTTTACCTCTTCATCTTCATCACTCATTTCACTCAAAGTAATGGGGTTCATTCTCAACTCCTTGTTTTATATTTTTACATTCAAATTTTACTATACGACTGGTTAATTGCTCCTGTCCAACACACACCAGAGTTCATATGCTTAGCATACAAGGGACCAATGCCAGTAGCGACAGGCTAGTGTGTCAAAAAACCACATGAAGATCAATCTCCTGCGGAAAATTTGGCCGCAATTAGTTTCATTGTCCTTTCCATGCCTTGATAAACTGTCGCATCTGTAATGTTTAACCTTGCGAGTTCCTTAAGTATTCTAGCTTTGTTTCTGATCACTATTTTTTCTACTTTAAACTCTTGCATAGCATCATCAGGGTTTGAAACTAAATCGGGATAAACAGCATTATTCCCAAATAATAAGAATGCACCTGACTGTGATGACATCCTTTCATTATTATTTCTTCCTTTAACGAAAATTAACCTTTCCAAATCTGATGGTATAATTACATCTTTAAAATAAGGTTTTTCATCTTTAATGTAATGTATGAGTTTTTGACAAGCTTCAGTTTTATTGAAAGCCTCCTTGTCCATTTTACAATCCAGCTGATCTTTCAGTGTTTGACTTAGCATTGATATATTTGATATGCAACTTACTGTATCAGAGTCAAAGAATTTTATACGATCCCTTTTTGTTTTGAAAATAATAACATGTCCATCAACCTCATTTGTATTTTCATTATTACTAATGTCGCAACAAGCGAAATACAGAGCGATTAGTGGATTTGATGTTATATCCAACAAACGAGTTGGTAGTCCGTAGTGTTGCATCCTTACTAACTTGTCTAGCATTGTTTTATCATCAACAAACTCAGTTGGCCTTGCTGTTAGGGCTTCACGGACTAAATTTGATTCACTGTGCAAATGCTTGAAGTTACCTTTTTTGTTTTTCCTGAAAACTGATGGAGCCAACTCGTAAGATACATCAGAATGTCCACGATAAAATATTTCTGCATCTTCTTCATGATCTTGTTCTAAAACACGCGCCATGAAACTTTGAACATTATCTATTATTGGGTAGTTATCAACTTCATCAGGAAGTGCTTCAGTAGGAGGAAGTGGTGTACTTCTTGTCGTTATATTTAGAAGTGCTAATGTTTGATTTAAATCACGTGCTTTTATTCCCCAGTGAGTCCGTTTCAGCCCATATGCACCTAATTCTAAAGCTGTTTGATATAACTCTTTGTTTATCACTACGACATCATCTTGTGAGTGAGTGATTCTGAAATCAAACTCAACATTTTTGTTAACTGTTCGTAGATTTGAAATTACACCAAGTCGCAAAGTAATGTATTCAACATTGTCTCGGGAATAAAGTTCTGACATAAAAAGCGTAGGTAATTTCTCAATATAAGATAATGCTTTATCATTCAAAGGCGTTAACTTCAACCGGATGTCATCAGAGGTGCCTTCTAACATACGTGATATAGGAAAATCACAACTCCCACTAACCCGTTCATACATGGGCCAATGTTCAAAATAGTCAGGTTCTCCGCCCATAATTAGATTAAACATTAAAACTAAATCCTTATATTTTACTTAATGAATTATTTACAATCCAATCAATTGCGCCAGAGGTGCGAATCCAAGGCTTTATATTATGATTCACATAATAAATGGCTTCATCCATTCCACCTAACGTGATATATCCACTGTTAGACTTGATCTGTAATCTGCACTTCGATAACAAGCCGGGGATGTGTCTATTAGAATCAATCGCAGCTTTAGCGATATCATCGGCATCCGGGGATGACTGTCGGTAGGCGAGTAGGGCGCGTGTATACTGAAAAAACGAACGCATATCCCCAGGATAATCGTCCAGTAGCAAGGCCAGATCATCCACCATTTCAAGCTCAAGGTAATAGTTCGCTAATAAATGACGAATCCCCTGGTTATCGTTCGGGTTGAGCTTCAGCATTTCGCGGCTATGAGCCATAGCCGGATAAAAATTACCAGACTCCCATAAGGCCTCAGCCAAAGCTGCTTTTGCTCTCATATATGGACGTGTTTCGACAAATCCCCAGAAACGTCCTGCGAACTCCTGAAAATCCTCGCCAAGTGCAATGCTGGCTGCGTACAAAGCAGTCTCCAGCTTCCCGATTTTTGACTCAGGAGGTTCTTGAGATATCTCGCAGTAGAATGAGTATGCGTCAGCACAGAGCGGGGATTTCTTGATAGCTTTTCTGATGAGTTTCAGCACAACTTCCAGGTCATCATTTTCCCAGGCATCGAACATGAACTCCTGAGCCGCAACCAGATCTAGATGTAATTGCTCAGAGCTGACAGCAGTTTTATACAAATCAACGCGCTTTGTAGTCGGGAATTTAATCATCTCAAGTATCCTTTTGGGGACTCACTGTTCCGGTACTTTGCAGCACTGATGGTCGATTCTATCGCTTTGAACTTGCCACAAACAAGCTCGGGTCTGCCAGAACGGGATTGATAGCCCGGAGCTGTTCCTGGATGCGCACCTGAGCCTTACGGCTGGGCGATTTTTTGCTTCGTTCCCGTTTGCCTTCGCTTTCCCGCTCATCCTGTTTTACCTGAGCCAGTCGGAGTACAGTCCCGAGACGTTTGTTATCAACAATCTGCCCCTGGTCGACACAGGCCAGCTTATCAAATGCCTGGCACTTAAGGCTCCGGTGCCCATAGAGGAAGGCGAGGGTGCCATCGGGATAATCCAGTACTTTAATTTTTTCACCGGCAAGACGGCTATTTTCTTCTGTGGTGTCCATGAGATAAAGGATCTTATCGTACTGGAAGGTCAGTGATTTCGACACGGTACGAACATCATGCCAGGCAAAGATGTCTCTTAATTCATCGGGGCTTTCCTGCACCGGACGATGCAAATCTTTGGGGAACTTAGCCGGTCGTGAAAACCGGCTGTTAAAGTCAGCGATGAAAGTGGCAAGCCAGGCATTTGCGGCCTCAATGCCGGTTATACCTTCCAGACGCATTTCTTTGATCAGCCGATCCTGAAGTGTCTGATTCGCACGTTCCACGCGGCCTTTAGCTTCAGAGCTGTTGGCACAAATAAGCTCGATTGCCAGGTCATAAAGCACACGTCCGAACTGGGTAACGGTGGTATTGCGTTTCTCCGGACCACTGACGCGAAATATTGCGTGTTTGTCACTGTACAGCGATACCGGCTTCCCATGCTGCTCGATGTATTCCCGGGTTGCCAGCATGTAGTCAAAGGCTGTTTCTGACTCGCTGAACCGCAAATGCATCAGACGCCCGGTGGCATCATCGATAAAGACCAGCAGGCAGCATTTTGGCGCACGGCCTTCAAACCAGTCATGGTGGGAGCCGTCGATCTGGATAAGTTCACCCAGACAATCACGCCGATGTCGGGGTTGATAAACCCGTGACTTACGGCGAGCATGCGGGACCCAGAGTCCGTCAGACGTCATCCAGTTGCGGACGGTCTCGATTGAAAGCCGGATATTATGGCGCTCTCTGAGTTTTTCTGCGGCCAGTGTGGGCCCAAAGTCACTGTAGTTTTCACGTATCAGCGTGAGTACTCGTAGTTTGAGAGATTCGGTCAACCGGCGGTTGCTGGGCTGGCCGCGTTTGCGGCTGACAAGTCCTTCAGCACCAGAAACTCGGTAACGATTGATAAGTCGTTGCGCCTGACGTTCTGAAATGCCAAGCTGTGATGCTGCATCACGACGGCGTAGACGCTTTTCACAAACTGCCTGTATCACCGGTAGGCGGTGGATCTCTTTATCTGACATGGTCACCAACATGCGTTGAGCCCCTTAGAATTGCATTCAGTTTAGCTTACTCTAAGGTGACGTTTCTATCTGGATAAAAAGTGACATTACTAAATGGTTCTAACAACTTAAGTGCGCATAATCAGGATTATGTTAACCCAAAAACGTTTAATTGTAATGGATAGTCGAATTGGGTATACTTTCGGGAAGTACTTCAATTCATAATATACCCATGACTGAACTCGTTGAAAGTAAGCTGTGCCGAAAATGCAAGACTCTGAAGAGCTTGTTAGACTTCGGAATTGACCGTAAAAGTAAGGATGGCCATAAGACTCGCTGCCGCCAGTGCGTAGCTGGCGAAAACCGGTTGTATAAATTGAATAACCGCAATGTAGTCAATGCAGCCAAGAACCGGTATCGTCAACGCCATACCGCCGAAATGGCCGACTATATGCGTTTGTATCGTGCCAGGGTCCGTGGAAGCCAGCTGGCTGACCGCCACCGTCAGCACCTGGAGTTTCACAAAGAAGTGAATATTCAGCTTCAATTTAGGCTCGGAGCCATCATGGCCTCTCAGTTACTTCAGAATGACAAAACTATAGAGATTGAAAAGTTACTTTTAAAGTACCTTAAATCGCCTGAATCTGCTTCCGGAAGAAAGGCTCTTAATGAAGCTAGGGGAATCGCTTTCAGAGCGAAAATATCATATGAGGCGTTCAATACTCTTTTGAATACATTGAACAGATCACGAATTTAGATGCCCCGTTAGTATAAATCGTGTTTCTAAAGGCTTTCGTATGTTTAAAAAAGGAAAAAGCTTAATAGCTTTTAGTGATTAAAATTACTATGCAGGCGAAATAAATGAGCAGATTTTATGATTTCAATGCGTTAGGGAAGGTGCGAATAAGCGGGGAAATTCTTCTCGGCTGACTCAGTCATTTCATTTCTTCATGTTTGAGCCGATTTTTTCTCCCGTAAATGCCTTGAATCAGCCTATTTAGACCGTTTCTTCGCCATTTAAGGCGTTATCCCCAGTTTTTAGTGAGATCTCTCCCACTGACGTATCATTTGGTCCGCCCGAAACAGGTTGGCCAGCGTGAATAACATCGCCAGTTGGTTATCGTTTTTCAGCAACCCCTTGTATCTGGCTTTCACGAAGCCGAACTGTCGCTTGATGATGCGAAACGGGTGCTCCACCTTGGCCCGGATGCTGGCTTTCATGTATTCGATGTTGATGGCCGTTTTGTTCTTGCGTGGATGCTGTTTCAAGGTTCTTACCTTGCCGGGGCGCTCGGCGATCAGCCAGTCCACATCCACCTCGGCCAGCTCCTCGCGCTGTGGCGCCCCTTGGTAGCCGGCATCGGCTGAGACAAATTGCTCCTCTCCATGCAGCAGATTACCCAGCTGATTGAGGTCATGCTCGTTGGCCGCGGTGGTGACCAGGCTGTGGGTCAGGCCACTCTTGGCATCGACACCAATGTGGGCCTTCATGCCAAAGTGCCACTGATTGCCTTTCTTGGTCTGATGCATCTCCGGATCGCGTTGCTGCTCTTTGTTCCTGGTAGAGCTGGGTGCCTCAATGATGGTGGCATCCACCAAAGTGCCTTGGGTCATCATGACGCCTGCTTCGGCCAGCCAGCGATTGATGGTCTTGAACAATTGGCGGGCCAGTTGATGCTGCTCCAGCAGGTGGCGGAAATTCATGATGGTGGTGCGATCCGGCAGGGCGCTATCCAGGGATAACCGGGCAAACAGACGCATGGAGGCGATTTCGTACAGAGCATCTTCCATCGCGCCATCGCTCAGGTTGTACCAATGCTGCATGCAGTGAATGCGTAGCATGGTTTCCAGCGGATAAGGTCGCCGGCCATTACCAGCCTTGGGGTAAAACGGCTCGATGACTTCCACCATGTTTTGCCATGGCAGAATCTGCTCCATGCGGGACAAGAAAATCTCTTTTCTGGTCTGACGGCGCTTACTGCTGAATTCACTGTCGGCGAAGGTAAGTTGATGACTCATGATGAACCCTGTTCCATGGCTCCAGATGACAAACATGATCTCATATCAGGGACTTGTTCGCACCTTCCCTAACGGATGATCAGAAGCGGTTGTGAGGTATTTTGCAGCATTCCAGCGGTATGGCTACCGATTAAGAATCGCCGCAATCTGGAATGGCCGTAGACCCCATGATTATCAAATCGACATCATTTTCCTCTGCGTAACGAATAAGCATATCCCTGACTGACGGCCCAGAAAGATGCATTGTGCTGTTTTTAGACTGGCCCCCTGAATCTCCAGACAACCAATATCACTTAAATAAGTGATAGTCTTAATACTAGTTTTTAGACTAGTCATTGGAGAACAGATGATTGATGTCTTAGGGCCGGAGAAACGCAGACGGCGTACTACACAGGGCTCGCTCATTATCCTGTAAAGCCGTTTGGCATTCACAGGTGGCTGTCCCTCTGTGCGACGTTGCTTGCGCAGGATGCCCCACACGCGTCGATAACCATAACTCGGCATATCGCTGATAATGTTGAGGATAGCCGACAGTATTTCTGCGTCTGCTTCTTCATTACGCCGGTTACAGCGCCTGTCCTGCCAGTCGGCAGAACGGTTAATCCGCAGTGACAGTTGCGCACGCGACACGCCCATGGTCCGGCTGACCATGGCTATTCCCCGTCCTTTGGCAACAAGGGCGCGTGCGCTATCCATTTTCGCGACTGACCGTACTCCACGGCTTCTTTCAGGATCTCAACTTCCATCGTCTTCTTGCCCAGAAGGCGCTGAAGCTCCCGGACCTGCTTCAGAGCAGCAGTAAGCTCAGAAGCAGGAACGACTTCCTCTCCAGCCGCAACGGCGGTGAGGCTGCCTTCCTGATATTGCTTCTTCCACTTAAACAGCAGGCTGGGCTGGATACCATGCAGGCGGGCGACATGGGAGACATTCATACCCGGCTCCATCGTCTGCTGGATAATGGCGATCTTCTCCTGAGGAGTTTTACGTTTACGGACTTCTTGCCCTAACAGGATCCCGGTCATCTCAAAATTGGCGTTAGTGTTAGACATATATTCAAGCCTACCTCTTATCTGGAGATACAGCTACTGTCCGGTGTTTCAGGGGGCTACATCAGGCAAATCCACTTCGCGGGAAGGAGTGTGGCTTTTTGGTATTAAGCTTATGGATGATATATCCGTCAATGGATATATTTCTGAAGGTATTATGGTGACCCTATCACCATTTGTCTTCAGACGATTCGAAACTGATATGTATTCAAAAAACTTTAGCGCTGTTGTCGGAAATAGTAAGCATGACAGGCATTACTTCAATATAGGACCTGATGCTCCTCTTCTTGATCGGCATGATAGCGTTCCACTAAGGTTTAGAGTGTTTAGGGCATGTAGCCTACATTATGATCTCTGTGTTGCAGGAGGTGGGTATTTTACGGGGATATTTTCAGAGCACTGGAGCATACAAATGTTATTAGTAACAGTGTCACTACTTTCCGGTTTAATGATTTATATTCTCATTATGAACAGAGCAGAACTCAATAGTTCACTATCTGCAAGGTTTGTAAAGGCTTTGAAAAATGAAGCCCTGTCGCTGGTCTATCAACCTATTTACAGAATTGAAGACGGACAGATCTGCGGATTTGAGGCCTTGCTCAGATGGAAAGATGAAAGACTCGGGAATATTAACCCTGAAGTATTTATACCGCTTTCTGGGTGATGCTGCCAACTTACTGATTTAGTGTATGATGGTGTTTTTGAGGTGCTCCAGTGGCTTCTGTTTCTATCAGCTGTCCCTCCTGTTCAGCTACTGACGGGGTGGTGCGTAACGGCAAAAGCACCGCCGGACATCAGCGCTATCTCTGCTCTCACTGCCGTAAAACATGGCAACTGCAGTTCACTTACACCGCTTCTCAACCCGGTACGCACCAGAAAATCATTGATATGGCCATGAATGGCGTTGGATGCCGGGCAACCGCCCGCATTATGGGCGTTGGCCTCAACACGATTTTCCGCCATTTAAAAAACTCAGGCCGCAGTCGGTAACCTCGCGCATACAGCCGGGCAGTGACGTCATCGTCTGCGCGGAAATGGACGAACAGTGGGGATACGTCGGGGCTAAATCGCGCCAGCGCTGGCTGTTTTACGCGTATGACAGGCTCCGGAAGACGGTTGTTGCGCACGTATTCGGTGAACGCACGATGGCGACGCTGGGGCGTCTTATGAGCCTGCTGTCACCCTTTGACGTGGTGATATGGATGACGGATGGCTGGCCGCTGTATGAATCCCGCCTGAAGGGAAAGCTGCACGTAATCAGCAAGCGTTACACTCAGCGCATTGAGCGACATAACCTGAATCTGAGACAACATCTGGCAAGGCTGGGACGGAAGTCACTGTCGTTCTCAAAATCGGTGGAGCTGCATGACAAAGTCATCGGGCATTATCTGAACATAAAACACTATCAGTAAGTTGGAGTCATTACCCGATAATTTCGATGAATATATCCCCTGTTTGCCCTCCTCTGGCCTGGCGACATGGTGTACACTCCTGGCAACGCTGAACTCAGAATATTTATCCAGTCACTCTATTTTTTAAGAGCAGTAAACCTATGACTACAATAAAGAACCGTCGTTTACGTCCGCGTGCGCATCGTTTTGCTCTTGAGTCTCGCCAGCTTTTTGATGGAGCCGCTCTGGCTGAAACCGCCATCCATGAGGCATCGGCAAGCGATCTGGTGCACCATGAAAGCGCCACCGAACCCGCGAAGGCGCTGGATATTCCCCACGCCGCCACAGCCGACGCCGCAAGCGAAAAACCGGGCAGCGCCGCCAGCGAAGTCTATGTAATAGACCAGCATATCTCCGGCTGGCAGTCGCTGGTGGACCAGGTGCCGCAGGGCAGCCAGGTGGTGATTATCGATGAAAACAGCTCGGGTCTGAGCCAGCTTGCCGACGCGCTGAAAGGCGAAACCAATATTTCCGCCATTCATATTCTGAGCCACGGCGCGTCCGACACCATTACGCTTGGCACCGATGTGCTGACGGCGGACAACCTCTCGGCGTGGTCTTCACAGCTCAGCGCTATCGGCGCAAGCCTTAGCGACAGCGGCGACATCCTGCTTTACGGCTGCGACGTCTCCGCCCAGGATAACGCCTTTATCACCCGCTTCGCCGAAGTGACTCAGGCGGACGTGGCGGCCTCCAGCGACATGACCGGCAGCGCGGCGCTTTCCGGCGACTGGGTGCTGGAAAACCATACCGGCAGCATTGAAGCGAAAACCTTCGCCTTTGATTACGACGGTCTGCTGGCCGGGCCGGAAGTCACCGCGCCGGAAAAAGGCATCACCGTCGCCGAGCCGAGCAGCCTTAACGCCGCAGGCGCCGATACCGCCACGCTCAGCGGCTGGCAGGTCAGCACCACGGACGCCAGCGAAACCGTCACCGTCACGGTGAGCCTGAGCAACAGCGCCATCGGCAAACTCAGCGACAGCCAGACCAGCAACGCTTCGCTGACCATGACCGGCACTGCCAGCAAAGCGCAGGCCTGGCTTAACAGCATCACCTTTACCTCCGCTGACGTCGAGCTTGGCAACACCGCCGCCAGCGGCAAGCTGGACGTCACGGTGCGCGACAGCGCGGGCGTCAGCACCAGCAAATCCATCGATGTGACCGTGACCCCGTCGAACGACCCGGTAAGCGTGGCCGACGCCACCCAGAACGTGCCGGAGATCGAATCGGGCGGCAGCGTCATCACCACCGTGACCCTTAACGCCATCGATGCGGAAGTAACGGCGGGCACCCAGCAGCCCGTGCAGATTGTCTATGGTCTGACCGACCTGCCGCAGTATGGCTATCTGACGCTGAACGGCGACCGGATGGGCGTCGGCTCTATCTTTACCCAGCAGGATTTGATCGACGGCAAGGTGAAGTATGTCCACACCGCCACGGGCGCAGACCAGAACGCCGCCGACGGCTTTACGGCGGTCATCAACGACGGCGCGACGCCGAAGGCGCAGTCCGATACCGTCCACGTCACGCTGAACATTACCCCGCAGAACCAGGCGCCGACCCTTAGCGGCAGCGGCGTGGTCTTTGAAGGCCAGCCCAACAATGCGGTCAACACCGGCAACGTCGGCCAGTATATAGAGGCGGACGGCGGCGGCGATCCGGGCGACACAACGCTGACTCTCACCATTACCGCCCTGCCGACCCACGGCACGCTCTGGTTTAACGGCGTCGCCGTCACCGTCGGCCAGACCTTTGACTATGCCGATCGCAATCTGCTGACCTATGCTAACGACGGCAGTGAAAACCAGGGCACCGACAGCTTTGGCGTACGCGTCACCGACCAGGGCGGCGGTACCGGCGTGCCGGCCAGCACCGACGGCACCATTACCCTGACCGTGCGCCCGGTGGATGACGACCCGACTCTGGACAACGTAACGCTGCACGCGCAGGTGGACGATCTGGCGAACGCCGTCACCCTTACGTCTGCGATGATCGGCGCAAGCGACGTGGATTCCACCGATAACCACCTCAGCTTTATCGTTGACGACAGCAAGCTCACCCACGGTTACCTGACGCTGGACGGCTACCGCCTGCAAAACGGCGGCACCTTCACCATGCAGGATATCGTCGACGGCAAAGTGCAGTACGTGCAGTACGCCAGCGCCAGCGCGTCGGGTGACACCGACAGCTTCAACTTTGTGGTGGTGGACAACACCGCTGCGCTGCGCTGGAACGCCGACGGCACGACCTACAGCCGCATCGGCGGGGTGTACACGCCGGGCACCGAAACGCTGACCAGCTTTACCTTTACCATCGGCCTTGCGGTGGTCACGGGCGGCGGTCCCGGCACGATCCCGGATCGCGTCACCACCATCACCAACCGCGACTCCACCTGGGCGGGCGTGGACTTCACCTCCGGCAACGCCCGCGGCGAAGTAGAAGAAGGCGGCACCCTCGTGCTGAACGGCACCAGCGGCGACTTCTCCAGCGTGCCGGGCCTGAGCTACACCGCCACGGGCGTGGACGCCTCGCAGGTGGTCTATACCTTCCTCGGTTTCTCGAACGGCGCAAGAGGCGGCGAGCTGCAAAAAAATGTCGGCGGCAGCTGGGTGACGCTCGGCGAATATGCCACCTTTACGCAGGCCGACCTCGACAGCGGCAATATTCGCTTCCAGCACGACGGCGGAGAGACCTTTGTCTACGCCGCGGCGTTCTCTGTCTCGGCGGGTCTGACCACGCTCGATGCCAACGGCAACCCGGTGACCAATATCTGGACGCCGACGCTGAACATCTACGTCACGCCAGTGAACGATCTGCCGGTGGTGACCGGCTCCTCCTCCACCGTCATCGCCGAAGGCGAAACCGCTTACCTGACCACCGGCCAGATAGCGATAAGCGACCCGGACGACGCCAACAGCAGCAACGGGCTGGAAGAGAGCGCGACGATCAAAGACGGCAGCGCCAGCGCCAACAACTATGCCTATAACAACGACGCGACCGACGCCAACGCCCTGAAGTTCACCATCAAAACGCTGCCGGACGGCGGCACGCTGCAATACTACAACGGCTCGCAGTGGGTTGACGTTACCGTCGGCCAGACGCTCAACGCCTCGCTGCTTACCGCCAGCGCCTCGACCACCGGGCTGCGCTTCGTCAGCGACGGCTCGGAAGTGCGCTCCACCACCTTTACCGTATCGGCCACCGACCGCTGGGGCGCCACCTCCGCCAGCGACGCGACGGTGAAAATCCAGATAACTAACGTCAACGACGCGCCGCAGATCGCCAAAGACCCGACCCAGGCCGACCCGACGGTGACCGCAGGCTCGCCGAACCTGATTGGCGGCACGCCAGTCAACAACCCGCCGTACGTCACCGAAGGAAGCTATGGCCAGATAACCAGCGCCATGCTGCAAGCCTACGATTCCGACAGCAGCTCAATGCAGGTGCAGTACACCATCACCGGCGCGCCGACCCACGGCACCCTGGCCTATTCCAAAGATGGTGTGAACTTCAGCCCCATCGGCAAAGGCTCCTCCTTCACCCAGCAGGATGTGGCGAACGGGTACATTTACTACCTGAACGACGGCACCGAAGGCAGCGGCAACAGCGAACCCGCCACCCCGGACGATAAGTTCACCTTCACGATTTCTGACGGCGACAAAGAGCAGACCGGCAACGCGTTCTGGATCTACACCCGCCCGACCGACGACGCGCCGGAAGTGACCGCGCCGTCGGGCATCAAGAACATCGCCAGCGCCACGGCGACGAGCAACGCCCTGCCGGGCTTCTCGGTCAAAGATGGGGATCTGACAGACGGCGTGACCGATGGCGAGAGCGATTATTTGCAGGTGACCGTGCGTCTGCTGCATGCGGACGGCAGCGCCTTCGTGGCCAGCGAATACAGCGACGTGACCCTGGGTTACGCGACCGGCAGCGGCGCGACGATCTCTACCGCCCACGGCGGCCAGCACGACTATCTGGTCTTGAGCGGCACCCGCGCCCAGGTGAACGCGGCGCTGGCGGGCCTGACGGTGACCTTCAGAACCGACCGCAACGCCACCTATCAGGTGCAGACTATCGCCGATGACCGCCTGCGCGACGCAAGCGGCACGCTGACGGCAGGCGCTAACGGCGGCACGCTGAACCAGCCCGCGACGCCTGGCAGAGGCGCGGCGGCCACCGCCGTCGACGCCACCGAGTACAACTGGTACAGCGCCTCCGTACCGGAAAAAAGCGGCAACCTGAGCGCGGCGTCCGTCACCATTCGCGCCTCGGAAATCAACGATCCGGGCACGCTGACCGTGACCAACCTGGACCGTACCGTTTATGAAGATCAGGCAAGCTTTATCGGCGGCAATATCGTGGTGCAGGACACCGAATCCGCCGCCTTCGGCACGCCGGTGACCGTCACCATCACCGCGCCGTCCGGCACCCTCGGCATCGGCGGCGCGGACGTGAACACCAGCGCCACCGCCAGCGCCGCCGGCAGCCAGCCGGTTACGATTTCCGGCGACAACTCCGGCACGCTGACGCTGACCGGTCGCGCCAGCGACATTGAAGCGCTGCTGAACGACGCGGCGCTCGGCCTCACCTGGCAGAGCGGCGCCAACGTCAACCACGACCTGAACGTCGCAGCGGCGGGCGATGTCACCATCACCCTGCATCTGGACGACGGCGACTCGCATATCGGCGACACCGTGCAGGCCGACCCGGCCGACCAGACGCTGAACCTCACCATTGTGCCGGTGAACGACGCGCCGGTTGTCTCTGCAACGGGCGGTACGGTTTACCTCAACAGCAATCCGGCGGTAGTCGACGGCACCAAAGTCGGCGGCTTTGTGATTTCCGACCCGGATTACACCGACGGCGGCAATATCGCCGACGGCGGCAATATCGCCGACGGCGAAACCGATTTTATGCAGGTGACGGTGCGCATCACCGACGCCAGCGGCGTGCCGATGACCGCCGCGCAGTACAGTAACGCCGGCGTATCCGACATCACCATTAGCTCCGGCAACACAACGTCCGGCGTGACGATTGACAGCGTCTATAACGGCAGCGAGTCCGCACTGGTGATCCGCGGCACGCTGAGCCAGGTGAACGCGTACCTGGCGGCGCTGACCGTCGCCATGACCGGCTCCGCCCTGTCGAACGCCGATAACGCCTGGCGTGTGGAAGTGATTGCCGACGATCGCCTGCGCGACGCCTCTGGCAACCTGACAAGCGCCAACAGCGCCAACGGCGGCCAGAACGATGCCGTCACCGGCGTCGCGGCGGTGCCGACCACGGCTATCGACCCTTACGGCGCGCTGCCTTCCGGCCTGAGCCAGAACGTCAGTACCGCATGGCGCAGCGTCTTCACAAGCGACGTCAACGATCCGGCGACCATCACGGTGACGGACAAGTCAGTCAACGAAGGCTCAACGACCGTCGCCCTGCCCGCCATTACCGTGGCGGACCCGGACGCCGACAGCGCCAGCCTGACGGTGACGGTCACTCTGCCGGGCGGCTTTACCTTTAAAACGATTGGCGGGACGGGCGGCACCGTTGATGCGGGCGGCGTCAACACCACCAGCTTCACACTTACCGGCACGCTTTCGCAGATCAACAGCCGCCTCGCTAACCTGACGGTGAACCTGCCGACCAACGCGGGCGTCACCGCCGCCGACTGGAACGGCACCTTTAACGTCACCGTAGTGGTGAACGATAACGCCAACCACGGCAGCCGCCCGACCACGCTTACCGGCGACAGCAATAACCCGAACGCGAACCCGGGCGACATCAGCTACGCCGATGACACCTCCGCCGCGCTGGTCACCACCCGTACCTTTAGCGTGACCGTGAAACCGTCGAACGATGCCCCGGTCGTGCTGGTCGGCGCTACCCAGACGCTGGCCCCGGTGAGCGAAGACACCAGCGCCGCAGCGATTACCGGCGACACCATTGCCAACCTGTTTGCCGGTAACTTCTCGGACCCGAACGATCAGGTCAACAATGCGTCCATTACGGCAACCGGCGGCACCAGCGCTGACAGTTTCTGGGGCGTGGCTATCACTAACCTGTCAGTCAACAGCGCGCAGGGCGAATGGCAATACTCCACCGATGGCGGCACGACCTGGGCTGCCATTGGCAGCCGCACCGACGCCAACGCCCTGCTGCTGGATGCAACGGCCAAAGTCCGCTTTGTACCTGCCGCTGACTTCTTCGGGACGCCTGCTGCCTTGAAAGTACGTCTGGTGGAAACCAACAACAACGGCGACACCACCGCAACGACAGGGTCGCTGACCAGCGGCCAGACTGTATCAACGGCAACCAACGGCAGTAGTTCACGCTATAGCGCAGCGATGGTCACCCTCTCAACCAGCGTCACTAACGTCAACGACCGTCCGACGATTAGCGCGACGCCGCTGACCATGCAGGAAGATACGCCAGTTGGCAAAACGCTGACCTCTATTCTTGGCAGCTACAGCGACGCCGCCGACAACCAGACGGGAATTGCTGACGGCGGCAACGCCAGCGGCGCTATCGGCTATGTGGCGATCGTCGGCAACACCACCGACGCAAGCCTCGGCCACTGGGAGTACTCTACCAACGGCACGACCTGGACTGCGCTTGGCACAAGCTACAGCGAAACCAACGCGCTGGTGCTGCTCGACTCGACCCAGCTGCGCTTTGTGCCGCTGGCCGACTACAACGGCGCGGTGCCGGGCGGCCTGACGGTGCGCGTCTCCGACAGCACCAGTTCCGCCGATACCGGCGTCAGCGCCGCGGGCAGCACGCAGGATCTGCAAAGCGCCTTCAACAGCGGCCAGACCAGCCACTGGAGCACGGCGCAGAGCATCAGCATGAGCATTACAGCGGTGGCGGACGCGGTGAGCGACACCGCCGCCACCCATTCGGGCGAGGCGAAAACCATCGACGTGCTGGGCAACGACAGCTTCAGCAACAGCGATAAAGCGATCACGGCGGTCACCCAGGGCGTTTATGGTTCCGTGGTTATCGACAACGGCAAGGTGATTTATACCCCTAACACCACGAGCTACGTCGGCAGCGATACGTTCACCTATACCGTCACCAGCGGCGGCGTGACCGAAACCGCGACGGTCACGATTCAGATGAATAACGCCGCCCCGGTCACCCAGGGTGAAAACGTCAGCACGCCGGAAGATACGACGCTGACCAGCTCCGCCGCGCAAAACCTGCTGCTGAACGATTCCGACCCTGATGGCGATACGCTGAGCATTCTTAACTACTCCGTCAGCGGCGTCGGCACGGTGTTTACCGCAGGCCAGACCGCCGACCTCACCGGGTATGGCAAACTGACCATCAACGCCGACGGCAGCTATACTTTTGTCCCGGTCGCCGACTGGAACGGTACGGTGCCGACGGTGACCTACCGGGTGGTTGATGGCCGCACCAACGGCGCGACCACGGCGCAGTTGAAGATAACCGTCACGCCGGTAAAAGACGCCTTTGACGACAGCCTGACGACCCACGCGGGTACGCCGGTGACCATCGACGTTTTCGCCAACGATAAATTCAGCAACGGCGATAAAGCGATTACCGGCAAGACCAACGGCGCTTACGGTACGGTTAGCATCAGCAACGGCCAGGTGATTTACACGCCGACCAGCGGCTATGTCGGCACCGATACCTTCACCTATACCGTCACCAGCGGCGGCAAAACCGAAACCGCGACGGTCACCCTCACTCTGGTCAACGACGCGCCGCAGGTCGGCCTGGCTAAAACCGGCAGCACGGCGGAAGACACAACGCTTACCAACGGCGAAAATCTGCTGACGGGCGCCAGCGACCTGAACGGCGACGCGCTGACGGTGAAATCGTTTACGGTGGGCAATACCACCTGGGCCGCCGGCCAGACCGCCACGCTTGCGGGCTACGGCGCGCTGACCCTCAACGCCGACGGCAGCTATACCTTTGTTCCGGTCGCCGACTGGAACGGCAACGTGCCGCAGGTGACCTACACCATCACCGACGGTCGCACCAACGGCGACGTCACCTCGACGCTCGATATCTCCGTTACGCCGGTGCAGGATGCGTTTAACGACAGCCAGACCGGCCACGGGCGCGACCCGCTGGTGATTGATGTCTTTAATAACGACAGCTTCGCCAACAGCGACAAAGCCATTACCGCCACCACCAACGGCGCGCACGGTACGGTAACCGTCAGCAACGGCAAGGTGGTTTACACCCTGAACGACGGCTATGTCGGCACCGATAGTTTCACTTATACCGTTACCAGCGGCGGCAAAACCGAAACCGCGAACGTCACCGTAACGTTAACGAACGGTGCGCCGACCGGGGTTGTCGGCAAAACCGCCAGCACAGCGGAAGACCAGACGCTGACCAGCACGGCTTTGCAGAATCTGCTGAACGGCGCCAGCGACCCGGACGGCGATACGCTGAAAGTCAGCGCATTTACGGTGGGCGCAACGACGTGGGCCGCAGGCCAGACCGCGACGCTTGCGGGCTATGGCGCGCTGACCATCAACGCCGACGGCAGCTATACCTTTGTTCCGGTCGCCGACTGGAACGGCAGCGTGCCGCAGGTCACTTATGAGGTCACCGACGGGCGCGACAACGGCGTGCAAACCGCCGCCCTCGATATTACCGTCACGCCGGTGCAGGACGCCCATGACGACAGCCGGACAGCCCATGCGGGCGCCCCGGTCACGGTCGATGTCCTGACCAACGACGGCTTCACCAACGGCGACAAAGCGATTACCGGCGTCACCGACGGCGCGCACGGTACGGTTAGCATCAGCAACGGCCAGGTGGTTTACACCCCGACCAGCGGCTACGTCGGCAACGACAGCTTCACCTATACCGTCACCAGCGGCGGTATCGAGGAGACCGCCACGGTTTATCTGACGTTGACCAACAGCGCGCCGACGCTGCCCCACTGGACAGCGATTAACGGTGAAGACTCGCCGATCGGTATCCCTGGCCTTTTATTAGATACCAGCAGCGACGCCGACGGCGACACCCTGACGGTGACCGATTTTACCGTCAACGGTACCACCTGGCAGGCAGGCGAGACGGCCAATCTGGCGGGGTACGGAAGCCTGACTATTACTTCTGACGGCAGCGTGACGTTTATTCCGGTGGCTGACTGGAACGGCAACGTACCGGTGGTGACCTACACGGCAACGGACGGCCGGGATAACGGCAGCGTCACATCGACGCTCACCATTCAGTACAATGCGATCCCTGACGCCGTTGACGACAACGCCACCACCCACGCGGGCGTGGCGAAAGTCATCGACGTGCTGGCGAACGACAGATTCAGCAACAGCGACAAAGCCGTTACCGCCGTCACCCAGGGCAATAACGGCTCGGTGGCGATTGAAAACGGCAAGGTGCGCTATACCCCGAACGCGGGCTTTAACGGCACTGACAGCTTTACCTATACCGTCACCAGCGGCGGCGTAACGGAAACCGCGACCGTTAATGTCACCATCGCCAACATTGCGCCGGTGGCGCACGATGATTTTACGTGGACTGCGGAAGACACTACCCTGACGCGCAGCGCCGCCACCGGGTTGCTGGCTAACGACAGCGATGATGACAATGATGCTCTTGCCATCACGCAGTTCAGTACCGGTACGCAGATTTACGCGGCGGGCCAGACCGCGACGCTTGCAGGCATGGGCGACCTGACCATTAACGCCGACGGCAGCTATACCTTTGTGCCAGTCGCCGACTGGAACGGCGCCGTGCAGCCGATCCTTTACCAGGTAAGCGACGGCAACGGCGGATTTAGCGTGGCGACGCTCTTACTTACCGTCAACCCGATCGCGGATGCGGTCAACGACAGCGTCAGCACCCATGCCGATGTGCCGGTGGTGATCGACGCGCTCGACAACGACAGCTTCAGCAACAGCGACCAGACGATTACCGGCGTCACCGCTGCCGCCCACGGCACGGTGACGATTGAGAACAACACGCTCGTCTACCGCCCGAACGCGGGCTATGTCGGCAGCGACACCTTCGACTACACCGTCACCAGCGGCGGCAAAACCGAAACCGCGACCGTTACCGTGGACGTCACCAACGTGGCGCCGCGTCTGACCAGCGTACCGACGATTTCCACGCCGGAAGACACCACGCTTAACAGCACTGCGGCGCAGAACCTGCTGACTAACGCCCACGATGACGATGGCGACGCCCTCGCCGTGACGGAGTTTACCGTCGGCGGCACCCGCTACCTCGCGGGCGACACCGCGACGCTGGCAGGCTATGGCGATTTGACGATCCGCGCCGACGGCAGCTTCACCTTTGTGCCAGTGGCCGACTGGAACGGCGTGCCGCCTGCCGCGACCTACACCATCAGCGACGGCAAAGACGGCGGCGTCTCCACCGCCACGCTCGCCTTTAGCGTAACGCCGGTGGCGGACGCGAAGGACGATACGGCCAGCACCCATGCGGGTGTTGCGGTCACTATCGATGCGCTGCATAACGACAGTTTCAGCAATGCCGACAAAGCGATTATCGATGTGGATCAGGGCCAGCACGGCTCGGTGACCATTGAAAACGGCCAGCTGGTTTATCGTCCTGTGGCAGGCTATGTCGGCCAGGATACCTTCACCTACACCGTGGAGAGCGGCGGCGTTCGCGAAACCGCCAACGTCACCGTCACCCTGACCAACAGCGTGCCGGTCGCAACGGGCGAGACAGTGGCTTCGCCGGAAGATTACGAGGCGCGCGGCGACCTGCTGCTCAACGACCGTGACGCGGACGGCGATCCGCTGTTTATCGCGGGCTTCACCGTCGGCGGCCAGACTTATCAGCCGGGCGATACCGCGCGGCTCCCGGGCGTCGGCGAGCTGACCATTGAGCGCAACGGCGGCTACCGCTTTACGCCGGTGGCCGACTGGAACGGCACGGCGCCAGTAGTAACCTACACGGTCAGCGACGGCAACGACGGCGGCACCGCTACCGCGACGCTCGCCATCACCGTCACCCCGGTAGCGGACGTGAAAGATGACAGCGCCACCACCCACGCAGGCGTGCCGGTGACGATTGATGCGATCGGCAACGACCGCTTCGTTAACCCGGACCAGGCCATTACCGGCGTGACCCAGGGCGCGCACGGCTCCGTCGCTATTGAAAACGGGCAGCTGGTTTATACGCCAAACGCGGGCTACGTCGGCCAGGACACCTTCACCTATACCGTCACCAGCGGCGGCGTCACCGAAACCGCCGCCGTGAGCGTCGTGATGACCAATACCGTGCCGGTGGCCGACGGTGAAATCGTCACCACGCCGGAAGACACCGCTATTGGCGGCGAACTGCTGACCAACGACCGCGACCCGGACGGCGACCCGCTGCACATTGCGGGCTTTACCGTCGGCGGCCAGACTGCTCAGCCGGGCGACACCGTCCAGCTGGCGGGCGTCGGCGCGCTGACCGTTAACCGCGACGGCAGCTACCGCTTCACGCCAGTCGCCGACTGGAACGGCACGGCGCCGGTGGTGACCTATACGGTCAGCGACGGCAACGACGGCGGCACCGCTACCGCGTTGCTCGTTATCACCGTTACGCCGGTCGTGGATGTGAAAGATGACCGCGCCACCACCCATGCAGGCGACCCGGTCACCGTTGACGCGCTCGGCAACGACAGCTTCAGTAACGCCGACCGCGCTATTACCGGCGTCACCAACGGCGCGCACGGCACGGTGACCATTGAAAACGGCAAGGTGGTCTACCAGCCGAATACGGGTTATGTCGGCCAGGATACCTTCACCTATACCGTCACCAGCGGCGGCGTCACCGAAACCGCCCAGGTCACGCTTGAGGTCACCAACACCCCGCCGGTCGCGGTGGCGGATAAAGCGAGCACCCTGCCGGAAACGCCGGTCAGCGGCAATCTGCTGACCAACGACCGCGACGCGGACAGCGACCCGCTGCACGTGGCGGAGATCACCGTCGGCGGCGCGACCTACGCGCCGGGGGACATCATTACGATCCCGGGCCAGGGCACGCTGGTGGTTAACCGCGACGGCAGCTATCTGTTTACCCCGGCAAGCGGCTGGTCCGGCTTTACGCCAGTGTTGAACTACACCCTGAGCGACGGCAACGACGGCGGCACCGCCACGGGCGAACTGCGCCTGCTGGTGAACCCCGTAGCCGAGGCGTGGGTGAAAGAGGCAGGTCTGGTCGATACGGCCAGCGGCGCGCAAACCACCACGGGCGCGATGGCCGTACTGTCGCTGGAGCCGGTGGAAAGCCTGACCATTGGCGGCCAGACCCTGACGCTTGCGCAGCTCCAGGCGCTGAGCGCCCAGGCGCCAGTGGATATCGCAACGCCGGACGGCGTGCTGTCGCTCACCGGTTTCCAGGTGGACGGCGAAGGCCGCGCGACGCTGCAATACCGCTTCACGCTGACCCAGGCGGTTAACCAGCCGGGCGAATCCACCACCCGCGAAGAGATTCGGTTCTCCGTCAACGGCCAGCAGACCCGCGCGCCGGGCCTGCTGCGCGTCAATATTCTCAACGACGCGCCGGTCGCGGCAGCGGACGACAACAGCATCGACCAGGATCGCGGCCAGCAGGCGGCGTCGGGCAACGTCTTTAGCAACGACGCTATCGGCGCAGACGGCGCCGCGGCGGGCGGCCCGGTGAGCGCGATTTCCTCCGTGAACCTCAACCGCGCGGGCGCGGTCGGCGGCGTAAGCCTGGGCGAGTTCGGCGCCCTGACGCTCGACGCCCGCGGCAACTACAGCTATGTGCTGAACCGCAGCAACAGCCGCGTGGCGTCGCTGGACGCCAACGCCACCCTGAGCGAGGTGTTCACTTACACCATTACCGACGCCGACGGCAATACCAGCCAGGCGCAGCTGACCATCGTTATTCACGGCGTGACGCCGCCGCAGTCGGTACGCACAGGCGATCAGCACTTCCCGAGCTACTACACCAACTACGAGCTGTCGCTCGATCAGCCGTATTCGCCGGGTCTGTTTATCCTGCCCGCAATCTACGGCTTGTACAGCGACCAGTTCTCTCGCAAGGTGGAGCTGAACCGCAAAATTACCGAGCTGGGCCGCGGCATGAATGACAACGGCACGCCGGTGCTGGAAGACGGCATTCTCTTTACCCGCTGGGTAAACACCACGCTGCAACGCAGCGTGGTGAACACCTTCGCCGCCACCGGTATCGGTTCGCAGCTGCTGGGCGATCACTTCAGCCACTTCTCGCTGAATAAATCCGTACAGCCTGCGCCCGTGCTGGAAAACGCGCCGGAACGTCCGCCGCTTAACGAGCGCATCAACGAAAGAACCACCGTGCAGCAGGAGCGCGGCGAGAAAACCCCTGATGCGAAGCAGGCTCACGCCGCCGCGCCGGGCGTGGTGATCGTGCCGCAAGCCGCCGCCCGACCAGGCGCGCCGTCACTGGCGGCGCAGGTCGACGCGCTGGCCCGTAACCGCGTCGCCGCGCCGGAACCGGTCACCGTGGGAGGCGCCACACCGCATCGTTAATCGCGCAACTCCAAAAACCTTTTACACCGGCGGCGCCGCGCCGCCGGATTGTTAACTCAACACTTTAAGCATAACAATGATGACGACTTTAACTGCCGTAACCCCGACTGCCGTACGTTCTGCGCCTCTGCTCGCCCCTGTCGCCGCACTGGTTTCCGCGCTGCTGTTAAGCGGTTGCGGCACCATTAAACCTGAACCGCTGACCCAGGATGAAATCGGCGCGCGCGTCAGCGCCGACCGCGCCGCCATGTACCGCGACCAGCAGCCGGTCTCTGGTCCGCTGACCCTGTCAGACGCCATGGCCCGCGCGCTGAAATACAACCTCGACTACCGCCTGAAGATGATGGAAACCGCCCTGTCGCGCGGCATCCTGGATATCTCCCAGCAGGATATGCTGCCGAAGTTGATGACCGATGCCGGCTACCGCTGGCGCGACAACGATTCCGGCGGCACCAGCGTCGGTATCGAAGACCGGGTCGTCAGCCTGCGTCCGTCCACCTCTGAAGAGCGCGAGCACCTGCTGGCCGACGCCACCTTCTCCTGGGACGTGCTCGATTTCGGCATGAGCTACTACCGCGCGAAGCAGCAGGCGGATAACGTCAACATCGCCGAAGAGCGTCGCCGCAAGGTATTGCAGAATATTGTCCAGGAGGTGCGCGACGCGTACTGGCGCGCGCTGGGCGCACAGCGTCTGCTGAGCGAAGCGCAGCCGCTGGCCGAAGAGATCCAGACCGCGCTTGAGAAAACCCGCGAAGCGGAGCGCGCAGGCATTCTGCCGCCGGTCGAGGGCCTGGAGTACCAGCGCGCCCTGCTCGACGCGGTGGCGCTGCTGAACCAGAAGCGCCAGGAGATGCAGATGGCGAAAAGCGAGCTGGCCGCCCTGCTGAACCTGCCGTCCACCACCGACTTCACCTTACAGGACGTCGCCAATCCGGCGCTTTCCGGCGTGCCAAGCCAGCTTGATACGCTTGAGCAGATGGCGCTGGAACGCCGCCCAGAGCTGCGTGAAGAAGATTACAAAACCCGCATCGACGTGCTGGAAACCAAACGCCAGATCGCCTCGCTGTTCCCGAACCTGAATCTGTTCGGCGGCATCAGCTACGACTCCAACAGCTACCTCTACAACAACAGCTGGGTGCAGGGCGGCGTGGGCGTTTCCATGAACCTGTTCAAGCTGCTGAGCGCGCCGGCCATCAGCCGCACCAACGACGCGCGCCTGGCCACCGACAATGCCCGCCGTATGGCGCTGAGCATGGCGGTGCTGACTCAGGTGCGCGTCTCGGTTGAGCGCTACAAGCTCGCGGTGTACGACTACCAGATAGCCCAGGAGTCCGCCCGCGTCGACCAGCGTCTGGCGAGCATCTCCCGCGCCGGTTCCGACAACTCGCTCTCAAGCGACCTGGAATCCCTGCGCACCCAGGCGCGCTCCATCGTCTCCCGCTTCCAGGAAGCCGCCTCCTACGCGCAGGCGCAGTCCGCCTATGGCCGCGTGCTGAACTCGGTAGGCATCGACCTGCTGCCGGAAAAGGTGACCAGCAGCGATCTGCCGACCCTGTCGCGTGAAATCAACCAGAGCCTGGTGGCGGGCGAGAAGCAGGTCTTCACCCAGAGCGCCGACGCGGTAGTTTCCCGCCATCCGGTCAGCGTCACCCTGGGCCGCCTGCCAGCGGGCGTCAACAAGAGCGCGATTTATCAGTCGGTCACCCATGTGCTGGCCGCCAACCAGCTGGTGCAGGGCAACGGCGCCGACAGCGTGAAACTGCAAATGAACCTCAACCTTGAACGCGCGTCAGGCTCGCAGCGCGGCGTGTGGGAAATGGCGGTCTATAACGCCCAGGGCGCGCAGGTCGCCTACCAGAAATACACCAGCTATCTGCCGAATGACGTCAACACCCGTTCGGTCAGCGCGCTGGCAGAAGCCGCCGCGCTCTCCGTGGTGTCCGACCTGCATAAAGCGGCAGGCGACACCGGCGTGATGACGGCAAGTAACCCTTAATAACAGGAACAGGTATGAACAACGTGAAAGAAGGCTGGCGCAGCGTCCGCGCGCTCATGCCGCTGACGGGCCTGGCGCTGTGCGCCAGCGCCTTCGCCGCCGACCCAACCCCCGCTGCGGCGGGGGCAGTCGCAACGCCGGATGCGGCCGTTGCCGCAGCGCCTGAGAGCGCGCCTGACGCCACCGCCGACAACGGCGCCGCGCCGGTGCGTTTTCTGGTGATGGCCAACCAGGAAAGCCCGCTATCAAGCGTGGTGGCCGGGCGCGTGTCGCAGGTCAACGTTGAGCTGGGCGATACGGTCAAGGCAGGCAAACTGCTGGTGACGCTGGACTGTAGCGAGCTGAAAGCCCGTCGCGACGCGGCAGACGCCGAGTACAGCGCCGCGCAGATCAAATATGAAGCGAAGGCGAAATTGCAGGGTCTGCATTCCGCAGGCGCGCTGGAGGTTGGCCTTGCCGCCGCCGACGTGAACCGCACCCGCAGCCAGATCAAAATCTTTGAAGCGCAGCTGGCGCAGTGCCGCTTTACCGCGCCGTTCGACGGCCGCGTGGCGCGTATTTACGTCAAAGAGGGCCAGGGCGTCGGCGCAGGCGCGCAGGTTATCGATCTTGTAAGCAACGGCACCCGCAAGGCGCGCCTCAACGTGCCGTCAGGCTGGACCACCTGGCTTGCGCGCGGCGCGCAGCTTGACGCGGTGGTGGGTGAAACCGGCAAGCATTACCCGATGACCGTCACCCACATCAGCGGCCGCGTGGACGCCGTGAGCCAGACGATTGAGATTGAAGCGGAATTTGGCAGCGACGCCCAGGACGTACTGCCCGGCATGAGCGGCCGCGCGACGCCAGTCTGCCCGAAAGCGGCGGCGCAGTGCCAGAGCGGGACGACCAACTCGTGAGCATCGCCCTGTTCTATTCTCTCGCGGCGCGCGTGAAAGCGGCGCGCAGCCCCGAAGAGCTGGGTTTTGTGATGTGTAACGATACCCGCTCGCTGGTGGAGTATCGCCAGGCGGCGCTGCTCGCCGTTTCCGCCACCGGGCGCGCCCAGCTTGCGGCGCACTCCGGCCTGAGCGACACCGACCGCAATACCCCCTACGCGCTGTGGCTTGCCGCCGTTGCCTGCGACATCGCGCCGCGCTGCGCCGCGCTGCCGGAAACTGCCCGCGTGATGCCGCTGTCGCCGGAAATGCTGAGCGAGTCGCTGGCGCGCGAGTGGGACGAATGGCTGCCGGGCCACGTCTGGGTGCTGGCGCTGACCGGCCCGGACGGCAAGCTGCACGCCCTGCTGCTGCTGGCCCGCGATACCCCGTGGCCGACGCAGCTTGGCGTCGAAAGCCCCGAATACGCCCTGCTCCAGCTGGCGAACCTGTACGGCTACGCCTGGTGGGCGCTGGTGGCGCGGCCTTCTCGCCTGCAACGGCTGCTGCCCGCCACGGTGCGCCGACGCGCGGGTCTCGTGTTGCTGCTTCTGCTGCTGGTTATGCTGATCCCGATTCGGGAATACACGCTGGTGCCCGCCGAGGTGATTTCGCTTAACAGCGAAGTGATCGCCGCGCCGAGCGACGGGGTGATTCACCAGATGAAGGTGCCGCCGAACACGCCGGTCGTGGCCGGACAGGTGCTGGCGGAGCTGGATGATACGACTCTAAAAAACCGTCTAGCCATTGCTCAGGCGGAGCTGGCGACCGCCACCGTCAATATGCATCAGGCGTCTCAGCAGGCGATTGAAGACCCGAACGCCCGTGCGGAACTGGCTCTGACCGAAGGCAAATGGCGCGAGCAAAAGGTGCAGGTTGCCTCGTTGCAGCGCGAGCTGGAGAAGCTGTCGATCCGCGCCCGCAGCAGCGGCGTGTTTGTCTACACCGACCCGGACGACTGGGCGGGCCGTCCGGTACAGACCGGCGAGCGCATCGGCCTGCTGGCGGACCCGACGAAGCTCGGCGTGCGCGCCTGGGCGCCTGCGGCGGAATCCACCAACCTGAACCCGCACGCGGCGATGACCGTATTTCTTAAGGTCGCCCCGCTGCACCCGCTGACCGCGCGGCTGGATTACGCCGGTTACGAGACGGTGGAAGCGCCGAACGGCGTCGCGAGCTACCTGCTGCGCGGCACCGTAACCGACCCGTCCAGCGCCGCCCGTATCGGCTTGCAGGGCACGGCCCGCGTCTCCGGCGACTGGAGCCTGCTCGGTTATCTGATTTTCCGTCGTCCGCTGGCGACGCTGCGCGCCTGGTGTGGATTCTGATATGCAAACAGCCGCGACGCTCCCGCCTGCGGGCGGGACAGCTCTTGCGCAGCCGCAGCCGCTGCCGCCGCTGCGCGACGAGCTAAAAATTCACCCGGCGGGCAACAACCGCGACGGCTCGCCCGCCTGGCATCTGGCCGACCCGGTGCGCAACCTCTATTTCCGCCTGGGCTGGCTGGAGCTGGAGATGCTGCGCCGCTGGCCGCTCGGCGCGCCGCAGGCGATTGCCGACAGCATCAGCCAGGAGACCACCATGACGGTGGACGAACAGGATGTGTTGCAGTTCCTGGGCTTTTTACAGCAGCAACAGCTGCTGCGCCGCGGCGCGTTCAAAGCGCGCGGCTCGCTCTGGCGGCGTATTCTGCACGGCTACCTGTTTATCCGCCTGCCGCTGGTGCGCCCGGAGAAAGCCCTGCGCCGCATGCTGCCGTGGGTGGAGTGGCTTTTCAGCGCGCCGTTTCTACTGCTGACCGCCGTCGCCGCGCTGGCAGGCGTCGTTCTGGCCGCGCGCCAGTGGGATAACGTCGCGGCCGCGCTGCACGGCGCCCTGAGCTGGAACGGGGCGCTGGCCTTCGCGGTGGCGCTGATCCTCTCCAAATGCTGGCACGAACTGGGGCACGCCTTTATGGCGACCCGCTACGGCGTACGCGTCGGCCATATGGGGGTGGCGCTGCTGGTGATGTGGCCGATGGCCTACACCGATACCGGAGAGAGCTGGAAGCTGTCGCAGTCCCGCCACCGGCTCTCCATCGCCAGCGCGGGCATTATGGCCGAGCTGATGCTGGCGGCCTGGGCGACGCTGTTCTGGAGCTTCGCGCCGGAAGGCAACGTTAAAGGCGCGCTGTTCTTTCTCGCCACCACCGCCTGGGTGCTGACGGTGGCGGTGAACGCCAGCCCGTTTATGCGCTTTGACGGCTACTTTATTCTCAGCGATACGCTGGACTACCCTGGCCTGCACGAACGGGCGGGCAACTGGGCGAAGCGCTGGCTGCGCTGGCACCTGCTGGGGCTTGAGGATCCGATCCCGGATAACGTCTCGCCCGCCTTTGCCCGCTTCCTCACCCTTTTCGCCTTCGCCACCTGGGTTTACCGGCTACTGCTGTTCGTCGGCATCGCGCTGGTGGTCTACAACGCCTTTTTTAAGGCGCTCGGGCTGGTGCTGTTTTTTATTGAGATAGTCACTTTTGTGGTGCAACCGATGTTTCGCGAACTCAAAATCTGGCGCGCGCGCCGCCGGGAAATCGCTCCGGCGCGCCTGCTGCGCCTTGTCGCCGTCGCACTCGCGCTGGGGCTTTCGGTCTTTCTGCCCTGGTCCGGGCAGGTCTCCCTGCACGGCGTGATGGAGGCGGGCGTGGCGCAGCCGGTTTACACGCCCTATGCCGCCCAGCTTGACAAGGTGCTGGTGCAGGAAGGCCAGCAGGTCAAGGCGGGCCAGAAGCTGTTTGAACTGGTGGCCCCCGTCCCGGCGGACGAGCAGGATAAGGCGCTGGCGCTAAGCCAGGCGTGGCAGACCAGCGCCCGCGGCGCGATGGCGCTCGATAAAAACGGCGCGGCGAAGCAGGTGGTCGCCGACCAGATGGCGCGCCAGTACGCCATTCAACAGCGGGCCAGCGCCGTTGAGCTTCAGCGGCTCCAGCTGGTGGCGCTGGAGGATGGCGTGGTGCATGACGTTGAGCAGACCCTGCGCCCCGGCAGTTGGGTCTCGTCTGGCACCCGCATCGCAAGCGTGATCGACACCCACCGCTGGCGCGTGAAGGCGCTGGTCAGCGAAACCGACCTGGCCCGCCTGCGCGACGGCGCGACGGCGCGGGTTTATCAGCAGGGCCGCTGGCAGCCGCTCGCAGGCGCGGTAGTGACCATCGACCACGACGCCATCCGCCGTCTGCCTAATCTGATGCTGGCGCAGAGTCACGGCGGCCCGGTGGCGCTGAACCCGGTTGCGCCCGCCAACGAACTCCGTCCCGCCGCCGTCTGGTACCGGGTAGTGATCGAAGGCATCTCCGCCGCGCCGGTCAGCAAAGAGCAACTGGTACGTGTTGACGTGGCGAGTGACCGCCAGAGCCTGGCTCACGGCTGGGTCAACAGCGTTATGCTGATGCTTATCCAGCAAACTGGCTTTGGTAAAGAGGGTTAGCGTGCGATTTTCGCGCCAGGCCGCCTGGCCTGGCGCAGGTTTTCTCCCCACCGCGGTTTTAGGTTAAACCCCGTTTCGCCAGAGCAAACTGGCACCTACGTTTTGTTAGTCTGTTCGGTGTTCTGCAACTGGACCCGGAGGTTATATTACTTGCAGGCGTGCAGCTGATGCTCGCAAGACTCGTTGGTTTCTGTTTCCGGAGGTGTGGTTATGCAAAAAATTGTCTGCAAAACGCCACGATTGTCATCACTGGCATGTCGAGTTGTTTCGGCCACGAGGCCGCCCTGCGGCTGGCGGAGATAGGTGCCAACGCCATGCTGGCAGCCAGACGGAACTGGAGGCGCTCGCCGCCGATATTGTCACGGCGGGCGGCAATGCGAAAGTGATCTGAAAATTACCGAACATTACACCGATACAGCGGGCTTCACTGAGCATGTTTTCACCCTGATGCATCTGCTGGGATTCGCTTTTTCGCCAAGGATCCGGGATATTCATGAGAAGCGGCTGGTTATTCATCAAAAGGCCGAGCGTTATTCCGGGAAACAGTCCGTCATATCAACAACCAGCCTGAATCTCAAAGACATTGAGGCGCGCAGGGATAAAATATTGTACCTGGCAGCCTCAATTAAACAGGGGATTGTCACCGCATCGCTGATAATGAAAATGTTAGGGAAGGTGCGAATAAGCAGGTCATTTCTTCCCAAGCTGACTCGCTGATTAAAATTTCGCGGATCTGGGCCGATTTTTTTCCCGCAAACACATCGAATCAGCCTATTTAGGCTATTTTTTCCACCATTTCTGGCGTTATTTCCGGTTTTTACTGAGATCTCTCCCACTGACGTATCATTTGGTCCACCCGAAACAGGTTGGCCAGGGTGAATAACATCGCCAGTTGGTTATCGTTTTTCAGCAGCCCCTTGTATCTGGCTTTCACGAAGCCGAACTGCCGCTTGATGATGCGAAACGGGTGCTCCACCTTGGCACGGATGCTGGCTTTCATGTATTCGATGTTGATGGCCGTTTTGTTCTTGCGCGGATGCTGCTTCAAGGTTTTTACCCTGCGGGGACGCTCGGCGATCAGCCAGTCCACATCCACCTCGGCCAGCTCCTCGCGCTGTGGCGCTCCTTGGTAGCCGGCATCGGCTGAGACAAATTGCTCCTCTCCATGAAGCAGATTACCCAGCTGATTGAGGTCATGCTCGTTGGCCGCGGTGGTGACCAGGCTGTGGGTCAGGCCACTCTTGGCATCGACACCAATGTGGGCCTTCATGCCAAAGTGCCACTGATTGCCTTTCTTGGTCTGATGCATCTCCGGATCGCGTTGCTGCTCTTTGTTCCTGGTAGAGCTGGGTGCCTCAATGATGGTGGCATCCACCAAAGTGCCTTGGGTCATCATGACGCCTGCTTCGGCCAGCCAGCGATTGATGGTCTTGAACAATTGACGGGCCAGTTGATGCTGCTCGAGCAGGTGGCGGAAATTCATGATGGTGGTGCGATCCGGCAGGGCGCTATCCAGGGATAATCGGGCAAACAGGCGCATGGAGGCGATTTCGTACAGGGCATCTTCCATGGCACCGTCGCTCAGGTTGTACCAATGCTGCATGCAGTGAATACGCAGCATGGTCTCCAGCGGATAGGGCCGTCGGCCATTGCCCGCCTTGGGATAAAACGGCTCGATGACAGCGGTCATATTCTGCCATGGCAGAATCTGCTCCATGCGGGAGAGGAAAATCTCTTTTCGGGTCTGACGGCGCTTAGTGCTGAATTCACTATCGGCGAAGGTGAGTTGATGGCTCATGATGTCCCTCTGGGATGCGCTCCGGATGAATATGATGATCTCATATCAGGAACTTGTTCGCACCTTCCTTAGTTTTGCTGACCAGGCCACCCATTCACTATACCCTCCGAATTTGTTTGTTATAAGCATCATACCAGATTGGATTGTCAGCCAAATAACCTGAAGTACGGGAAGAGGTAAAATAATTAAAATTGAGCCTGTCCAATTTATCAGTTTTGAACATGTGGATTAAACCTTCGTTAATTAAATCATCGGGGAATGACTTCATATATTACATAGGAAGGAGTTGAATAGCCCATTAAGTCATATATTTTAGAGACAGAATCTTAACGGGCGAAATGTTTTTTTACAGTCAACCAACGTCAGATCATTTTTTGGACTGAACGATTTCCCAGTATCTCTCGTTAACACTGGTTTCACAGCGAGAAGGTATGTCAGACGGGGATCTTGATCGAGTAACAAATGCCTCGATTACATTTTTCCCTTCATCTGACACTTCGGCATCAGGTAATCTTCTAAGAGTCTCGTTTAGTATCTTAGTAGCCCCATCTCTCATCTTAACTGGATTAGTTTCTCCGAGAAGTTCACCACACATTTTTGAAACAGCTGTTGCGTGCCCAAAGACAGGTACTGGATCACTTTTTTTATTCTGTGTTTCGCTGGCATGAACAGAAAATACCAGTGAAAATATTCCTGCCAATACGATGCATTTAATTTTCATTTGTTTCTCCATGACTATCACCAAGTTAAAAACATAATTTTTATACCACAATATTTTCTCAACCATAAACAGCTATTTCTGGTTGTGGATCATAATTATTTCATCCCGGCGTTAAACTGACGCCGGGAACAGAATCCGGCCGGAATTTTCAAGGCATAGATAAATTGTTATCACGCCAATATTGATGCATGCCTGCAACCCATTGTTTCGAGATTGCCGACATCGTCTCTGCCAGGACACGCATACATTCAGGTGTGAATAACCGGACTGGCTCCCCCAAATCGTCACTCACAGTGATGATGTGCTCCAGGATGTTCCCGTGACATAAATTGTGACGAACCCTCACGATTTCCGCATAGGGCCTTTTCGGGGCACCTTCAGCAATCTTGGTCAGCAGATCCTGCTCCTCGGGAAACGCCAGCAGCGTCACCGGCATACCAGCCATGTGCGCCCTTCTCATTAGGGCATTACTGAGTGTGGCCATATCACTTAAATCCACCAGCGTTGCGGCTGGCTGCGAATGCGCCTGTGACTCCATCAGTTCAAGCGTCACCCTCAGTGAGGTTTCAATCCCGTTCAGGAAAGTTGTACAGGCAGCCAACCACAATTCAGCGTGAGTTGCCCGGGTAGCCTGGTCAAAAAAACAATCAATAACGGCTGTCGTGCTGTACGGCCAGTATGCTTCCAGGTCCCGTAACTGTGCCATGTGCTTCTCTAACGCCTCTGCAACCTCTACATCTACATCTACCGGATCGAAATCGTCGGTATCGATAGTCATAGGTAAATCCTGTTGTCAGTATCGTGAATGAAAATCCGCTGAACCATATCATACCCTTACATAAAATATGGCTTAGCGCCATTATATCTTTCCTAAATGCAGCGCCAGAGAGAACAGTTGCTAAACGCCAAATGAATCAGAACAACTGTTCCACGAACAGCCAGGTTGTGGGCCACAATTAGTTGACCACGGCATGGATAACAAGATGCAGTGTAAGACTGCGAGATCTTCATGGTCCAATCCAATTCTGACATGCTTTGAGTCACCCTCGTCAGATGATAAAATATGGAAAATTTATCTAATTCAAAAAGGGCTGCTTGTGGATAATTCATTTCGTGCAGAAATAAAGGTTCTTTCCGTTTTCGACTTTGATGGAACTCTTACCCGACATGACAGCTTTATCCCCTTTTTGCGCTTTGCCTTCGGTAACAGTGTCTTCACCCGCCGGTTGGTTAAACTCGCTCTTCCTACCCTGCGGTGTTTGAGTCGCAAACTAACTCGTGATGAACTCAAAGAAATTTTAATATCAACGTTTCTCACTGGTATCGAGGAAAAGTGGGTCAAGGAGAAAGCTGAAGCCTATTGCAACCTTTATTGGGGGCGTCTGATGAGAGCATCAGGCCTATTGGCCGTGGCAACGGAAGTTTCTAACAATGTTGAGGTGACACTCTGCTCAGCCTCACCGAGGCTTGTACTTGCTCCGTTTGCTGAACGACTGGGGATCAAGCTCATCGGTACAGAGCTGGAAAGCGTTAATGGTATCCTGACCGGGCGCATTACAGGGCACAATTGTCGTTGCATACAGAAAATTAACCGGCTGGAGTCTATTTACGGACCATTAGATCAGTATCATCTTCGAGCCTGGGGGGACACTCGGGGCGATTATGAATTGCTGGCAGCCGCCAAAGATGCCCACTGGCGGCACTTCCATCCTCGTTGGGACAGAAAAAAAGCTTTTATACACCGCTTAAAAAAGGAGTCGTTCAGGGTCTAAAATCGCACAACATGAACGTTTTAAATAATATACCGGGGCTAGCTTTCACAGTTGTCCATGACCAGTGTTTGGCCGTTGATACCTTTAAGACCCAGCTGGCTGGGTCTCTCGCCAGAGCCCTCTAATTAAGCTTTATCAGGAAGCAAGCTAAAGGATATTTAACCTTTTTGTTTCATCTATCCACGGTCTAAATTCTTCCAGTAAGTTATCGTATAATTTTTCATCGCTGATAGAGCCGAAGTCATCCATTGCAAAGAAATGGGTGTTATCAACGCGGCGGTCTGTAAAATCATCCAGGTTTTTCAGGATTCCGTAGCTAGATCCACCGAGGCCGACAAATTTCCAGAAGATCGGGAAGTTGGCTGAGCGCCGGATAGCATTCTTAATTGCTCCGGTCTTGCTTATCCCGCCATCGGTAATAAACACTATGTAAACCGGGATTTTTGAGTCTTTGAAGTAGTCGACAATTTCTTCCATTACCGGTGGTTCATTGTTAGTCCCACCAAGCCCCGGCAAATTTTCCCAGGCTGAACGCTTTCCGGATCCACGAATGGTCTGAATGTAATCGTCAAGGTTATCCAGAGTGACATTTGGATACTTCTTATGCTTCTCTCCAAAGCCCCAGACATCCATTTCGCCATCGTCATCGAACTGGGCGGCAAGGACGGCGATGCGATCCAGCACGGACTGAACGTTACCCTTACTGAACTGGCCACTCATTGAGCCGGACGCGTCAAGAACAAACGCAACTGCTGCCTCCAGGGTTTCCAGTTTATTTTTAGTGAGGCTGACTGAGGCCTTTTTAGCGAGACTTACAAGTCGCGGAGATTTTGTTTCGAGCTTCTTTTCCAGACTGATACGAGCAGGTTGTGCTGGCTGCGGAGCTGTCTGTGCAACATCAACACCATAACTCATCGCCAGGGGCTCAAGCCCACCGTTGAAACCGAGGCCAAGCGCCCGTAGCTTCCAACTGCCGTTATGGCGATACACCTCCGCCACGATAATAGCTTTCTCGCTGCGCCCTGCTGTTTCGGGATCAAACGATGCAATACCGGAGGCCTGCAAATTCAGATTCTGCAAGCCTGTAATAGTATCGCTTCCGTCTATCACGAGGGTTATGGCGATTTTCTGAACAGCCGAGGAAACGCGGTTAAGATCAATATGTACGCTTGATTGCTGCGTCCCTGCCGTCAGTTTTAAAGCCCCCTCCGGTGAACTCAGGTTATTGAAAAAGATGAAATCGTTATCACCGCTCACCTTACCTTGTGCGTTGAGCATGAAAACGCAGGTGTCGGGTTCGCCGTTAAAACCGGGACGTACCGGGTATCGCAAATTAAGAGTGACTGATGATGAAGATAGAAGGATATTTTGACCTGACTGTAATTGCATGACTCTGTTCCTTGTTTAGTAACCGTAGTCTCTGCCACCCTTTACCCGGGTTCTGGCCTGAAGTGCTGAAATACACTCATCGCGCTTTTGCTTGTTCGAAAAGTTGATGCGTCGGGATCCGAAATCACCATGGATATAGAAGTTGACACCTTTCTCGCGTGTGATATTCGATATTTTTCGAATCTCAATGCTGTCTTGCTCACCCATCCTGCTCAGAAACTTGAGACGAAGCCAGTCACCCAATCCCATATTGCCTAAATCTGCTGGAAGAATTATCGTTCTGTCATTGTCGTTAAAAATTATACCGAAATATTCTATGGCGATGCGTTCCGCCATTTTTTTCATTGGCCAGATCATTACAAGTGGATAGAGAACGAACATAACTCTTGCTATATAATGTGATATTTCTGGCGATACAAATTTGACGGGAAGCGCACTGAGTTGCAGAACGAGCACTGCTGAAACCACAATAACTGCGATAGAGGCACTTAACGTTTTAAAAATGACGCCAATATCATATACACGTTGAATGTTGGGGATAGCTGAATATTTTCTTTTTAGCTTTCGGTAGAAAAACATCCCGAATATCAGAAACGGCAGGAACACAAAAAAAGCCACAATAAAAAGTAGTATTACTGCTGAACCATCATCTTTTTTCTTTGCCATGTGCTAACACCTATAAAAAACCCCGGTGACAGCACCGGGGTTGAGTTTATTTTTATTATTAAATATTCACGCCGTGCTGGGTTGCCAGTGCAGATAACCCGCCAGCAAAGCCCTGGCCGACAGCTTTAAACTTCCATTCAGCGCCATGGCGGTACAGTTCGCCAAAGACCATTGCAGTTTCGGTTGAGGCGTCTTCAGACAGATCGAAACGAGCAATTTCCGCGCCGTTGTCGTTGTTGTACACGCGCATGAAGCTGTTGCTCACCATGCCGAAGTTTTGTTTACGCGCTTCTGCATCATAGATGGTAACGGCAAACACCAGTTTTTTGATGTCTGCTGAGACTTTGGTCAGATCGATTTTGACCTGCTCATCGTCGCCGTCGCCTTCACCGGTACGGTTGTCACCCTGGTGCTCTACCGCGCCATCAGGACTGGTTTTGTTATTGAAGAAAATGAAATGGGCATCTGACAGCACTTTACCGTCTTCGCCTACTGCAAATACGGAAGCGTCCAGGTCAAAACCCTGACCGTCGGTTACACGGGCATCCCAGCCCAGGCCAACCATAGCGACATTCATGGTTGGTGCTTCTTTGGTCAGAGATACGTTGCCGCCTTTTACGAGAGAAACTGCCATTTTAAGCTCCTGCAAACAGTTGAATTAGGGCTGAATAAACAGCCCCGGATAAGAAAAGTAACTTTTCGGTCAGGACGCGTTAATACCGTACTGAGCACATACAGATGCCAGACCACCAGCATAACCCTGGCCTACTGCGCGGAATTTCCACTCACCATTGTGACGATACAGCTCGCCAAACAGCATGGCGGTTTCAGTGGACGCATCTTCGGTCAGATCGTAGCGAGCAACTTCAGTCTGGTTATCGTCATTTACCAGGCGAATAAACGCACCGGATACCTGACCAAAGCTCTGGCGACGAGCCTGAGCATCGTGGATAGTCACAACGAAAATGATCTTGTCAACTTCAGACGGGACGGCGTCCAGTTTAATTTTCAGCGATTCATCATCACCATCGCCCTCACCGGTCCGATTATCGCCGGTGTGCGTTACGGAACCGTCCGATGACGTCAGGTTGTTATAGAAGATGAAATCTGAATCGCCGCGCACTTTGCCATTTGCGGCCAGCAGGAAAGCTGAAGCATCCAGGTCAAAGTCCTGACCGTCTGTTGAACGCGCATCCCAGCCAAGGCCCACCAGGACGTTTTTCATTGACGGAGCTGCTTTACTCAGGGAGACGTTCCCGCCTTTGGAAAGAGAAACACTCATAAAATAACCTCTTCGATTAGTAATTGTTCAGGTTAACACTTCAGGGGATCAGCTCCCCTTTTCCTCAGATTCAGGTTTGCCCGGGAACATGACGCTTGCGAGAATGCCCAGCGCCAGAACACCCAGTACAACATACAGGCTGGTTGTGGCCGCGATGCTGTAACCATGATGCCAAATGTGATCGGTCGCATTCAGGCCCAGTTTTGCCGCGATGAAGAACAGCAGCACGATAACGGCCTTCTCCAGATGAACCAGGTACTGTTTCAGTGCTTCAAGGACAAAGTACAGAGTACGCAGGCCCAGGATAGCAAACATCATGGCACTATAGACGATAAGCGGTTCACGACTGACGGCAATGATTGCCGGTACCGAGTCAAACGCAAACATAACATCCGATAGTTCAACCACGGCCACACACAGGAACAGAGGGGTCGCATACAGCGCCGCCTTTTTACCACGGCCAATGGTGACATCGCTGTTTTCTGGTTTCGCCAGTTCGGCATCCACTTCCTTCTGGTTAAGCAGGAAAGCATGACCTCTGAGCTTCGGCCAGATAGGGAAGAAGCGTTTAACCATGCGGTAAGCCAGATGCTGGGAATAATCCTCAATTTCATCATCGTCATCACCGCTTTTAAGCATCATGACCGCCGTCCAGGCGACGATGATAGCGAAGACAACTTCAACATACGGCCCCAGACTCAGCAGGCTCGTACCGATGGCGACAAAGATGCCCCTGAAGACGATGGCACCAATGATCCCCCAGTAGAGAACACGGTGGCGGTAACGATCAGGAACGGCGAACCAGGAGAAGATGGCCATCATGACAAACAGGTTGTCGACCGACAGCACTTTCTCCAGCGCATAACCCGTTACAAACAGGCTGGCAACCTCAGCACCGTGGTGGATGTAGAGGAAACCGGCAAATGCCATCGCAACCACAACCCAGAATACGGACCAGAGCGCCGCACTCTTCAGGGAAATGGGCTTGTCATCACGGTGCATAAACAGGTCAATAAAGATGGCACCGACTGAAAGCGCAATGAAAACAATGACCGTTTCAGTCGGGAAGCCGATGTGTGTGGAAACCATATTTTACCCTTAGGGATGTGGATCAGAGGCCAAATTCAGCCGGGTCGAAGCCCAACGCGATAGCGATCTCGCGGGAGGCCAGTTTCTCGTCCTGATCGAAGTTACCGTCACTTTTCGCAACGGCAATACCAACACGTAAGGCCAGCTGAGCGGCCTCAGGCTGATCTTTCAGCGCCAGGATGTATTTCATGGTTTCGCCCTTGCCGATTTCAACATCGAAATCGAAGCTTGAAACCAGTTTATTGAAGAACTCGATCACCTCATTGGTATCGAAGACCTTCAGCTCTTCTGAAGAGCGAAGAAAGCCCATCATTTTCTGCTTTTCTTCCGAACTCACGCCGTCACTCGATACGGCAATACGGGCACATACAGCAACGGTGCCGTGCATAAATTTTTTGTTTTTGAAACGACCAACCTGGCGGGTCAGTTCGTCCCGGCCAGAGTTAATGGCACCTTTTACCTTGTCGAAAAAGCTCATACCTGTTTCCTTTGTTGCTGTGTTATTTAGAACCGGCGCTCCAGCGAAATCCCCAGCCAAATGCCCGGTCCATTTCGTCCTGGCCTTTGAAGTACTGGTTGATACGCTCGACTTTAATCGCGCCGTTTTCATTTACGAGTCTGGCAATGGCGCACAATGTGCGACGGTTTTCACCTTCGGTGAGGCGGGTCTCAATGGGAGGCTGATCCGGCACATGAATGGTGACCACACCATCAGTCTTGTCCCAGCTGGGAATACCTTCATAAATAAAGGCGTAAATCAGCACTTCACGGATATGCTTCCATTCCCGGCCATTGATATGCAGCCACTCGCCGTCTGATACATCACCCGTCCGGTCATCGCCCTTGAGCTGAACATAAGGCTCATCGCGATAATTACCGAATGCATTACCCAGCGCCTGAATGACCGATTTATACCCGTCCTGAAGCTCAACAAATGCCCCAAGATCCAGGTCGATTCCTTTGGAGCCGAACATGCCTGCGAAACCCGATTTGCCGCTGCCCCGGTGCCAGTTCAGGTTGATCCGGATTTCACCGAAGTTATCCCGTTTGGTCAGGCTGATTGCTGGCTTCTCTTTTGTCAGAGATACCTTACTCAGGCTGATTTTTGTCTCAGCTGGCGGAGGGGTTGCAACCGGAGGGGTCGGGGCGGCGGGAGCAGGTTCGTCGGCAATATTTACGCCGAAATGCTCTGCCAGCGGTTTAAGACCACCGTTGAACCCCTGTGCAACGAAGCGGAATTTCCAGTCATTATTACGACGGTAAAACTCACCCAGAATTAAGGCTGCTTCCTGACGGCCGCTCAGTTCGACAATGCCGCTAACCAGGCCGGTAGCCCCCTGCTCCACGTCGATGGAAAGATTACGAAGACCGGACACCGTCTGCCCACCGTCACAGGTCACTGTGAACGCAATTTTCTGGACATCAGATTTCAGCCGGTTGAGCGCGACAGTAAAAGTTGAGTACTGGCCTTCACTGACCAGGCTGACGGTACCATCATCGTTGCGTGGCTGACCATAGAACACCATGTCCGCATCACCCTGCACCTTCCCGTCGGCATACAGGCGAAACGCCGAAGCATCCACCTGACCGCCCGAGGTGATCCGGACCCGCAACTCCTGGGCTGGAACGGGGGCATTGCCCCCCGGCGTCAGGTTCATTAGCGAATAACCGCTGAAACGATATCGGAGTGCATATCGTCAATTGTGCGGCCGCGACAGGCATGGCCAAGGGCGGTAAAGTCCCAGTTGCCGTTATTACGACGCAGCGAAGAAATAACGATCCCGGTATGTGAGCCCTGCTCAGTCAGCTTGTAGCGAGCCAGCTCTTTGCCGGTTTGATCGACCACGCGGCAGAATGCGTTTTCGACGTCATTGAACGACTGACCACGGAAGCTGTTAACCGTAAACGCCAGGTATTCAACGTTTGCAGGCAGACGGGAGAGGTTGACCTTAATCACTTCATCGTCGCCGTCACCCTCACCGGTCAGGTTATCGCCACTGTGCACAACAGCTTTGCAGGTGGATTCCAGTTTGCGGAACCAGATGGTGTCAATTGTTTTACCAGTGCTGTCCATTAATACGCAGCCAGCATCGAGATCGATTGAGTCGTTGCCACCTAACAGTCCGCCAAGAAAACCTTTTTTCTTAATCGGATCCCAACCGAGGCCGAATTGAAGCTGGCTTAATGCTGAAGATTCTTTGCTGAGTGATACCGTCTGGTTCTTACTTAATGAAACCATGTTTTATTCCTTAAAATGGTAATGACCGAGACAATCAAAGGGTTGTTTATTAACTGACGAAGAAAATCATATCATGATGAAGTTCTCTGACAAGGGAAATTTTGGTAGTTTTCTGTAAAAACACAAAATGAAATCCTTTTTAGGATGTCCTTATCTCTAGACTTGTATTAAATATCAATACTTTAACAGGGCACACAAAAACACTGGCACACTCCATAATCCCAGGAGTTATTAATCATATTATGATTGACATGTTGCGTAGACACTCATAGACTCACTTCTCAATCATAAATTTGCATGGCGTTCCGGATAATTAAAAAAAATGAACAAAAAAATTTGGTTTATGGAAGGTTTGTCCTCCCAGCGAGATATTATTCAGGGGGTAAAATCATTTGCACAAAAAAATAATTTTGCCATTACCGTTTTTGCCTCCCACCGTAACGAAAGAAATGAAATCCTTTCCGTTGCCGATTATTCTTTGACTGAACCTGAAGATCCTCAAAAACGTCTCCAGTTTATTCAGGAAACCATTCAGACCTACGGCATCCACCATATTCATACTGGCCGTAACAGCCAGTGGTTTGAAGAACACCGTTCAGCCATTGAATCGACCGGTGCCACCCTTACTACCGGTGCAACGGGCGTCGACTGGTTAACTCTGGCTGACGAAAAAGTTACTTTTGCTCAGTTTATGGAGCAAAAGGGTCTCCCGGTCGTACCATCCTGGCGGGTGAATACGCTGGCAGAATTAAAGACACACCTCGCGGCCCCGCCGTTCACTGACAGCCCGGTATGCGTGAAGCCGGTGACGGGTATCTATGGCATGGGATTCTGGCGCTTTGATGACAGTGCTTCGCCTATGGCCGTCTTTAATCATCCCGAACATCGTCTGGTCAGTCCGCAACAGTATATTGCAGCAGCATCAGCTGCTGAGTCGTTTAAACCCCTTGTTTTGATGCCGTACCTGCCAGGCCCGGAATTTTCCGTCGATATCCTCGCGGATAAGGGCGAAATACTCGCAGCCGTGGGACGCCGTAAGGAAGGGGCTATCCAGTATCTGGTAAACGAAGGAAGCGCCTGGGAACTGGCGTGTGACTGCGCCCGTGTTATGAAGGCCGACGGGCTGGTGAATGTTCAGACGCGAAACGATGTGAATGGCAACCCGGTGCTGCTTGAAACCAACATGCGTCCGTCAGGGGGGGTGGGTTATACCCTTCACAGCGGGGTGAACCTTCCTGGGTTATTTGCTGCCTTTAAGCTCGGTCTGATGTCTGAAGATATGGTGCGCCAGAGCGCTAAAAACACCTTTTCTCCGGTTGCGGTGAGATCCATTACGGATGTAATTGCATACCCGGAATCACTCTCTAACCTTCTGAATTAAGGTGTATTTATGTCTGACATCCTCGAAGATATGATTTATCGCCGTACCCTCTCATGCGGTACGATTCAGGTAACCCGCGACCAGGGTGAAGTTTCGCTCGATGACCTGTTTGATATCGCTGAAAGACGTAACCCGAAACGCGCCTTTCTGTTTGTCAGCAAAGTACTCGGCAGACACATTCCCGTGCCACCCTCAGTCATGCGGCAGGCCTATAGACAGCTTGCCAGCCAGTTCCCCGCAACGCTGACAGGGCCCGTACTCTTTATCGGTATGGCTGAAACCGCCGTTGGGCTTGGGGCCGGTGTGTTTGATGAAGTGCGCCACCAGCATCGTGAATCTGTATATCTGACCTCTACCCGTCACCCGGTTGATGGCACGTTGCTTTGCGAGTTCAAGGAAGAACACAGCCACGCCACTGATCATCTGATCTATCTGCCAGATGATGAAGAGAAAAGACGTCGTGTTACCAACGCGCGAACGCTGGTTTTGATTGATGACGAGGCAACCACCGGTAATACCTTTATTAACCTGCTTTCTGCCCTGCGTAATACCGGCAAGCTTCAACATATTGAACAGGTTATCGCCGTTACGCTTACCGACTGGAGTGGCAAAGCCTTGTCCGAGCGCAGCACCTTACCCGTCACTTCGGTTTCTCTTGTAAGCGGTCAGTGGGGATGGACCACATTACCAGATGCACCGGTCCCGGACATGCCGAAAGTCAACGTAACTTCACGCGGAGAATGGGACATCCAGGGGAAACAGTCATGGGGTCGACTGGGGATGCTCGCACCTGCGGCCGATCTCGGCCATGAGGTTTCCGTCCGCAAAGGGGAGCGTGTTCTGGTTCTCGGGACAGGGGAATTCGTCTGGGAGCCGTTCCTGCTTGCAGAACGGCTCGAAGCTGCCGGGGCAAAGGCATTTTACGGTTCGACCACCCGCTCCCCTATCGCCGTTGGTTATGCCATTGAGTCCGCCATTTCCTTTACGGATAACTACGGGCTGGGCATCCCCAATTTTGTCTATAACGTCGCCCACCAGCAGTTTGACCGCATTCTTGTGTGTACTGAGACACCCGCAGAAAGTATTGACGCGCAGCTTCTTAAGGCGCTGGCTGAGGTTGCGCCCGTCGTGGAGATTGTTACCTATGAATAAACCCGTTGTTCTGAGCGACCTTGACGACACGCTCTTTCAGACCCGTCGTAAAATGGTAGACGAGCTGGCCCTGGAGCCATTTCGTACCGGTGCCGTTGATCGCACCCTGAATCCACGAAGTTTTATGACAGAAGAACAGTCCATGCTGGTGGACTGGCTCCTTGAGCAGGCTGAACTCATTCCTGTTACCGCTCGGGGAACTGAAGAAATCAGCCGCGTCAGGATCCCTTTCCGCTCCTGGGCAATCACCACGCATGGGGCCGTCATTCTAACGCCAGAGGGAACGCCCGACGAGGAATGGAAGGCCCTTATGCTCGACCAGTTAGCGCCCTACCAGGAAAGGTTAGAGTCTATGCAACGTCTGATCACTGAAATGATGGACGCAAAGGGGATCAAGGCCTGGGCAAGGCTTAACTATGAATATGATGAAACTCCGGTTTATATGGTGATGAAACACCGGGACAGCACACGCCTCGATGAGCTCACTGCTATTGCTGATGAAATTGAAAAGGTGTTCTCAACGGAAGGTTTCTACATCCATCGAAACAGTAATAACGTAGCCTGGCTCCCCACGCCGGTTGAGAAGGGGCGAGCTGTCAGTTGGCTGCTCGAAAAGCTTCGCGCTGAGCGCGGGGTTTTCCCCGTAATAGGTCTGGGTGACAGCCTGAGCGATCACCGTTTTATGAAACTGTGCAGCTGGTTTGGCATTCCGCGACAGAGTCAGTTTGCAGAGGCCATTTCACAGCGAATTTTTGGAGAAGAATAAAATGCAGCCACATGAAACATTCGCTGGCTCATACCAGCCCGGTGACGTGGAGTTTCTGCTAAAGCCGGTAGTCATTGAGATGACGCCGGTTGAGCAAAAAGAAGAGCTGATTCAGTCCGGAAAGAAACATTATTCGGACATGCTCAGCCAGGAGCCAGCACCCACACAATGGCATCTTGATTTGTTTCACCGGGCGCTGGATCGGGGGGCAGACCGGCTTGCAAAAGAAGTCACGCAGCTCGCTATTGCTCTGGTCGAACGCTTCGGTGATGAGCCCATCATTCTGGCCAGTCTTGTCAGGGCAGGTGTGCCCCTCGGCGTTATGCTGCACCAGACCCTGCGTGATATGGGGAAAACCTCATGGCATTACGGCATCAGTATCATCCGGGATCGCGGAATTGACAGTACAGCACTTGACGTCATTGAAGAGCGACACGGTACCAGCGGTATTGTGTTTGTTGACGGATGGACAGGTAAAGGTGCAATTACCGGAGAGCTTGTACGCGCACTGAAAGATCGCCCGGGCTATCCTGAGCAGCCGCGACTGGTTGTCCTGGCGGATCCCTGTGGCTGCTCCTGGCTTGCTGCCAGTGATGATGACTGGCTCATTCCTTTTGGCATCATGGGTGCGCCGGTATCAGGCCTGATCTCCCGGTCAGTATGGTCCTCTGAAGGATTACATGGGTGCATGGTTTGCGAGCATCTCAGTGAATTCGAATGCAGCCGGATGCTTGTCGATACCGTCGCTCATTTCCGTAAGAAGTTAACACCGACATCCCTCGCTCCCCTGAGCTGGAATACGGAGTCAGCCCGGATCTTATGGCAGACAAGTCGCGACGTTATCGCGTTCCTGGCCGATGAATTTAAAGTGGACAGCGTCAATCGTATTAAACCCGGTATTGCTGAAGCAACCCGGGCTGTATTGCGTCGGGTACCGGACCATATATTTGTGCGTTCTATTGACGACCCGGACGTTGCCTTGCTTGTAGGGCTTGCTCGTGAAAAGGGAATAGTTGTTACAGAAATGGGGGGAACCCTCGGCCAGTATCGGGCTGTAACCATTATCAAGAAGGTACTCTGATGAAAAATCGTCTTTCTCCCTGGAATCTGGGAGCCACGCTATACATGCCTGCAACACGGGAAGATATTGCTGATGCCGTCCTGCATGGGAAAATCCCGGGTTTGCGCTCTCTGGTAATTTGCCTTGAGGATGCTGTCAGTGAAGCAGACATCCCCATCGCCCTCAAAAATCTGGAGCACCTGCTGCACGAGCTCAGTAACAGCATGCGTAGCCTGGGTAAAAATGACTGGCCTCTGGTGTTCATTCGCCCCCGGCATGCCGACATGGGCAGATGGTTAAAAGCGCATTATGATCTTTCCGCTGTCGACGGGTTTGTGTTGCCGAAATTTACCCTCAGTTCGTTAGCTGAATGGTGGGATATCATGGGCGGGACTCACCTGTGCATGATGCCAACGCTGGAAACAGAAGACGTCTTTGACGTGGCTCAGATGCGGGAGCTGGCCACCCGTCTGGTGGAACATCCCTGCCACGACCGCATTATTGCGCTTCGAATCGGCGGCAACGATCTTATGAACGTTGTGTCGCTTCGCCGTCCCCGGGACCTGACGCTGTATGACAGCCCGATGGGCTACGTCATCAAAATGCTCGTTTCGGTCTTCGGCCCGCGTGATTTTGCCCTGACCGCGCCCGTATGTGAGCATATTGACGATCATGCCGTAATGGCCAGAGAGCTGGCTCTTGATATGGCACATGGGCTTGTTGGGAAAACGGCCATTCACCCGGGTCAGATAGAGGTCATTCAAAACGCGCTGATGGTCACTCAGGGTGAGCATTCTGACGCTCTGCGGATCCTGAACTCTACCCAGGCCGTGTTTAAGTCGCAGGGAGCAATGTGTGAACCCGCCACACATCGCCGCTGGGCGGCTGGCATTCTGGACAGAGCTCGTTTTTATGGGTTACAGAACGAGCAAAGCGCTGATGGAATCAGATTACTTACCGTGACCCAGCATCATTAAGGAAATCATAATGGGGTTCAGGTTCAGAAAGTCGATCAACATTATTCCTGGTGTTCGCCTCAACCTGAGTAACGGTGCACCGAGCCTGAGTGTCGGGCCGAGAGGTGCTTCCGTTTCTTTTGGAAGCCGGGGGACCTATGCCAATCTGGGCTTGCCCGGTACCGGGCTGAGTTACCGTACCCGGCTTGACCGGGCCGCGCGTTCCGGAGGTGGGAACCGGACGGCTACCGACCCGGGGCTCAGACAGGCGCTTGAGCAGGAAGCCGCTGATCTCATGTCAGCGGTGACCGCAATCCGTAATATTCACGAGCTGACGCCGGATCCTAAAACAGGCATCAGCTGGGCAGAGCTGGAAGCAGTATACCTGCATAACAGAACGTCGCCTTTTCAGGTTCCGGCACCGGTGCGTCCAGAAAAGCCAGACTATCTTGCATTGCCGGAAAAGCCTGCCGAGAGCGAAGGCATTAGTTTTCTGGGTAAATGGTTTGAATCGGAATCAGCTAAAGCTGAGCGCCACGCCGAAAATCTTCGCCGGTGGCAGCAGGAGCTGATTGATGTGGAGCGTGAGAATACCCTTCGACAGCACCGGTACCAGCAACAACGGACGGCCTGGGCCGAACAGTATGCAAACTGGAAGTTTGAGGCTGAAGAACATGAAAAACGGCTCGCCACGGCTCAGGCAGATGCCCGGCAGCAGTTCCGGACAGACGCCGCGTTTTTCGAATCATACCTGGCGGGTGTGCTGGCAGAAACTGAATGGCCGCGTGAAACGCTTGTTGCATTTGAAGTAAAGCCGGAGCTATCAGCAGTCCTGCTGGATGTTGATTTAGCTGAGATTGAAGATTTCCCTGATAAGATTTACGGCGTTAATGCCCGGGGCACGGAGCTGACGGAAAAAGCCATGACGCAAAAAGCCGTACGCGAAAACTATGCCCGCCACGTCCATGGCTGCTTGTTCCGCCTGGTCGGTATCGTTTTACATACGCTACCGTTCGACAACGTGATTGTGTCAGGCTTTACGCAACGGGTCAGTAAGCGGACCGGCTATCTGGAGGATGAGTATATCCTGTCCTGCAAATGCAGTCGCAGCCAGATGTCGTCAGTAAATTTTGCAGGCTTAGAACACATTGATCCGGTTGAAGCGTTAGGCGATCAACCGGTTATTCGAAAGATGAGCAGTACCTTCATTTTTCAGCCTATTGAACCACTAACCCTTTAAGCAGGCTAAATCTTACGATGCAATTAAATACCAGACAGGCCCGGATTTTTAAGCTTGCCAACTTACTGGGCACCGGCAAGCCCGTTTCCGCTGCCGACATTATAACCAGTCTGGAATGCTCAGAGCCGACATTAACCCGGGCACTCAAAGAGCTACGCGAGTCATATTCTGCGGAGATCAAATACAGCAAGGCAGGTCATTCATACCATCTCGTTAATCCGGGCCAGCTGGATAAAAAGACCCTTCGCCGGATGAATGAAGCGCTCGCACAGAATGCTGAACTGAAAACCGGTGAGTCCACAGGGAAGGTCGTACTCGATAAGGATAAAAAAACAGCCGTGTCATTATCGCTACGCATGCGGATTTTAAGAAAAATTGACCGTCTGGCTGCGCTGAGTGGCTCGACCCGAAGTGAAGCGGTAGAGAAGCTGGCTCTGCACTCCGTTGATGAACTGATAAAAGAATACAGCGCTAAAAAGTCCTGACGCTAAATCTCAGACCGGGGTGAAAACCCCGGTTTTGTCATATTTCACCTCTGTATCTGCGTGACGGAGTTTTGATCTATTCTCCTCCCGCAATGTCAGCAGCGCCTTTCTGCCTACAAAACCTGGTGTCTTGACATCCTCTTGTGCTACACATCAATCTTTGGGCGATTTACACTCCATTCATGCAGATCTGTGATGTATGATGATTTTCATACATAAGAAAGTTTATTTTTGCCGGAGTTTTTTTCAGAAATCTTATATTCCAGTACGGTCTGAATTTTTTTCTCTGATAAGAGGCCATTCACATGTCGGTAATTCAATGGTGGTTAACTTATTTCTTTAATGCCGCTTCTGAGTATTTAATCTCCACCCGACAGATGTCGTGCCGTTTTATCAAATCTACAAACTCTGGCCTCTTCCTGAAACTACTCTCCTCTTCCGATCTCTTAAGAAGGAATTACATTTGAGACGCTTACCCGTATATCTGCTACTCGACACGTCCGGCTCTATGCACGGAGAGCCTATCGAAGCGGTTAAGAATGGCGTTCAGACGCTGCTTACCACGCTGAAACAGGATCCGTATGCACTCGAAACGGCTTACGTGTCAGTGATCACCTTTGATTCTTCAGCCCGACAGGCAGTCCCCCTGACAGACCTCCTGAGTTTCCAGATGCCAGCACTAACAGCCAGCGGCACCACGTCTCTTGGCGAAGCGCTTACCCTGACGGCCAGCTCCATTGCCAAAGAAGTACAGAAAACGACGGCTGACACTAAAGGTGACTGGCGTCCCCTAGTATTCCTGATGACGGATGGAAGTCCGAATGATGACTGGCGTAAAGGCCTGAATGACTTTAAAGCCGCCAGAACCGGCGTTGTTGTGGCATGTGCAGCCGGGCATGATGCCGATACCAGCGTCCTCAAAGAAATCACTGAAATCGTGGTTCAGCTCGATACAGCTGACAGTTCGACGATTAAAGCTTTCTTTAAATGGGTCAGTGCGAGCATTTCGGTAGGCAGTCAGAAAGTGGAGTCCAGCAAAAAAGAAGTGATCGGTCTTGAAGACCTGCCACCGCCGCCGCCAGAAGTAAATGTGGTCTTATAATTTTATTAATTAAGGGGATGTCATGTCTGTCAGTCTGAGCAAAGGCCAGGGCGTAAGCCTGAAAAAAAATGAATACGATCTCTCGTCCGTTACTATCGGCCTGGGTTGGGATATTAATGAGGAAAAGAAAGGTTTCCTCGGCGGGATCTTTGGTAAAAAAGAAGAAGAATACGACCTTGATGTGATCGCTTTCCTGTGTAATTCAGCCGGAAAGGTGACCGATCTCGGCAATGTGGAAAATGGTAAACCAACGCTTGTGAATGGCGATATCATCTTTTTCAACAGCCTTCGCCATAAGTCAGGCAATATCTGGCTGACAGGCGATAACCGAACCGGAGCCGGTGACGGTGACGATGAGCAAATTATTGTGCGCCTGAATTCCCTTGACGCTCAGTACGAGAAAATTGTGTTCATCGTTCAGATCTACAATGGTGAAAAGCTCCAGCAGCACTTTGGTAAAGTTCAGAATGCCTTCATCCGGGCAGTAGATGCCCGTAATATTGAAATGGCACGATTCGATCTTTCTGGCGGACCCGCCTTTGCCAGCCAGCGCTCCATGGTCTTTGCCGAGCTGATACGCGAACCTACAGGCTGGAAACTCAAGGCAATTGGTGAGCCTTCAGAATCAGATTCGTTTGTCTCACACCTGAGGAATTACATCTGATGCGTCGCCTGCCTGTTTACCTTGTTATCGACACCTCCGGTTCAATGCGCGGTGAGTCCATCCATTCCGTTAACGTTGGAATTCAGGCGATGCTAAACGCACTCCGCCAGGATCCATACGCCCTCGAAAGTGTCCATGTCTCCATTATCACCTATGACAATGAGGCGCGTGAGTTTATTCCTCTCACGCCGCTGGAAGACTTCCAGTTTTCTGACATCGTTGTGCCAAGCGCTGGCGGGACGTTCACCGGCGCTGCCCTTGAATGTCTGATGCAGTGTGTAGACCGGGATGTGCGTCGCTCAGATGGTGATACAAAAGGAGACTGGCGTCCCCTGGTATTCCTGATGACTGATGGTACGCCTTCTGATGCCATGGCGTACGGTGAAGCGGTAAAAGCTATTCGTGGCCGGGGATTTGGCTCCATCATTGCCTGTGCGGTAGGTCCTAAAGCAGGCCACGAGCATTTAAAACAGCTCACTGATAAGGTTGTGTCTCTGGAGACTCTCGACTCAACCGCTTTTGCAGGTTTCTTTAAATGGGTTTCGGCCAGCGTTTCTTCCGGTAGCACAAGCGCGGGGATCAATGCCGGAACAGATACCCTCCCACCTCCTCCACCAGAAATACAGCTGGTGCTCTGACAGACAGGAAGGTGCTGCTTTACCCGGCAAACGCCTTCCTTTACAGAACCGTTTTCTGCTGACTGTTACCAGCCGTACGAGGGATATTATGAGACGCCTTCCCGTTTTTTTTGTTCTGGACTGTTCAGAGTCCATGATCGGTGAAAACCTGAAAAAAATGACTGATGGTCTGCAAATGATCGTCGGAGATTTAAGAAAAGATCCACACGCACTGGAAACGGCCTGGGTCTCGGTAATCGCATTTGCCGGAATAGCCCGCACGATTGTACCTCTGCACGAAATTGCCTCGTTCTACCCTCCCCGCCTTCCCGTTGGCGGCGGCACGAGCCTTGGGGCTGCATTGCGTGAGTTGACCGTGCAAATTGATACTCAGGTAAGAAAAACCACTCATGAGACTAAAGGCGACTGGAAACCCGTAGTGTATCTCCTTACCGACGGACGTCCGACTGACGACACAACCTTAGAAGTGAAACGCTGGAAAAATAACTACGCGAGTAAGGTGAATCTCATTGCCGTTGGCCTGGGACCGTCAGCGGACCTGAATATCCTGCGGCAGCTGACAGAAAATGTCATGCTATTCACAGAGTCACAGGAAGGCGACTTTACCCGCTTCATCAAATGGATCACGGCCTCGGTTACTGCTCACAGCCGCAGTGTCGGGGACGAAAAACAACCGGAGCTCAGCCAGACTGAATACATAGTTCGCCTGTCCAAAGACGAGTATGTAAAAGCGTACGACGAAAACTGCGTTACGCTCACCGGGCGTTGCAGCAAGACTCGTCGACCGTACCTGATGAAATATGAACGGCCACCAGCAAGGGTTTCCGGGCTCGATTTCAACCTGAACCTGAACAACTTTAATATTGCCGGATGCTATCCCATTGATGAGGACTATTTTGCGTGGTCAGATGCCACCGCTACCGATTTGCAGGTAAACACAAGCGAACTGCATGGTGTACCGGGTTGCCCCCACTGTGGTAATGCCAGTGCGTTTGCCATGTGCTCATGCGGGAAGTTGCTCTGCATTGATGGCCCCGATGACGTGATCTGCCCATGGTGTGAAAAAGGTCTTTCATTCAGCAATGATGGCGGAAACACTAACTTCGACGTAAACAGAGGGAGAGGTTGATGTCGCAAAATACGTCACTTGAAGAAAAGATTATCCGCTTAGTTCTGTCTGAGCTCAGCCACACCGCAGAAGGTGAGCGGCTTTCCCTTCCATCCCAGGATCCTGCCCTGTCTGCCGAGGTTATGCAGCTTATAAAGCGGATTGAGAACCTTGCAAAAGGTACCTCTGCACTGGTTAACGAAGGTGAGAACGAATCAGTGACTGCCCTCCCGCCTGCTCCAGGCCTTGCCGAAAAGCAACAGCCGGTCGGGACTGATGAGGATATGCAGGGAAACCACGCTATTGACAAAAAAGAGACGCAAACAGCCACAGTCAACGAAACCAGCCCTACATTGTGGAAATTGATGCCTTTTTACGAACTTCAGAAACCAGGAAAAAATGAAACTGAAAACCAGCCGTCTCCGATACTAAAACCTGGGCAGGTACCGGAAAGCCAGCATCGGACCGGGTCAGCAGTGCAATGTGTAATGCCCCCGACAGCGAGAATAACCATACCCAACGCCCGCGCAGGCGAACGTTTCTCTTCGCCGGTTGCCATCATACTGGATGAGGGTGGACGGGCGACGATAAGAGACGTTGTCTTTCCCCGGGACATTGGCTTGTCGTATAAAAAAGAACAAGGGTTGCTCACTGGCATACCCACTGAAATTGGCGATATTGAGCTTTCAGTACTGTGGTCATACACTTCGCACGACGAATGCGAAACAAAGTTACTTTTTGTAGTAAACCCGGATCCGAGAAGCCTGTGGAAGGTAATAGAACCACCAGCAGACGCTCCCTACCCTAAGGCCCATCTGGACTCTGCTGGCCTGGTCAGAGATAACATATGTATTGCTGCCGCCAGTCGCCGGGGCCGCTCTCATGAGCATGCCGGGAGCTTCAGAGATGATGACTTCTATATCAACCACTGCCAGGAAACAGGATGGTCTGTCATGCTGGTCGCAGACGGGGCCGGTAGTGCAGTAAATTCCAGAGAGGGATCGCGAATTGCAGTCATGACGGCTGGCGATTACCTTTTCAATCAGCTCAGTGGAGTGAAAGGCGTCCGTTTAAAAGAGCATATCACGACTTGGGAAGGGAGCGATCAGCAGGCAACCATAAACGCCATGCTTCATCATTTTAAACAGGCAGCTACGCTCGCGGTCAACAGCATCCAGAACGAAGCCATTTGTGCAGAACAACCTGTGAAATCCTATTCAACAACCCTTCTTGCAACTGTAGCACTGCGAACTGAAAACGAGCTGTTTGCAGCTGCTTTCTGGCTTGGCGATGGTGCGATAGGTGCATACAGTCCTTCAGGTAAAGTCAGGATACTTGGAAATCCCGATAGCGGAGAATACGCAGGACAAACCCGCTTCCTTGACCAGAGCATTATCGCAGACCCATCATTTACTGGTCGCATCAGCGTGGGCAAATGGAATGACGTATCTCACTTGATCCTTATGACCGACGGCGTATCAGACCCTCTGTTTGAGACTGATAACGGGCTTCGCAGTGACGAAAAATGGACCCGTCTCATTAATGAGATCTCCCCTATCCTCGCAGACGCCAGTATTGCGTCTGAGGGGTTAGGCGACTGGTTAAACTTTTTCTCCACTGGGAACCATGATGACCGCACTATTGCGGTGTTGTGGTAAGGGATACGCTTTTTCGGTGATCAATATGGCAAATATCGTTACGTGTAAAACAAAGAACGGCGAAACAGTCCAGTATGTTGACGAGGTGATTGGTTCAGGCTCGATGAAGGATGTTTACTTTTCGCCTGATAAATCTTACGTCGTCGCTTTTTATCAAAAACCGCAGAATGAGCAGGCCCGGGATCGTATTGATATGATCACCGGCCGCTACAGGCAAAACATTTTTGGACAATCCGGTGGCGAATACTGGAAGGATCTGTTTTGTTGGCCGACCCACGTTGTTGAGCATGGGAATAAAATCGGTATCGTGGTTCCAACCTACCAGAACCATTTTTTCTTTAAATATGGTTCCAAAAACGATGATTTTCTGGATATTAAAGGCCGGGAGAAAGAAGGCAAATGGTTTGCCAGCGCCAGCAACCAGAATAAATTCCTCGATCCGCGTGAACGAGGCAATACGCTTACCTATCTCAAAGTCTGTCTGCTGCTGACAAGAGCCGTCAGAAGGATGCATGCAGCTGGCCTCTGTCACAGCGATCTCAGCTATAAAAACGTGCTGATTGATCCAGAAATGGGCCATGCCTGCATCATTGACGTAGACGGCCTAGTCGTTCCTGGAAAGTATCCTCCCGATGTGGTGGGCACTCCGGATTTTATCGCTCCGGAGGTGGTGAAAACCAGCCATCTTTCCAAAGAAGATCCGAACCGCGTACTGCCAAGCATTACTACTGACCGCCATGCACTGTCGGTGCTTATCTACATGTACCTGTTTTTCCGTCATCCGCTACGTGGCGGAAAAATACATGACATGTCGGATGAAGTGCGTGATGAAACCTTATCAATGGGTGAGAAAGCGCTCTTCATTGAACATCCGACAGACAAAAGTAATGCAGTCAAAATCAGTCAGTTATCCTCCTTTTCACTTCCCTGGGCTGACCCGGGTAAAATTCCTTACACCATCATGGGTCCCTACCTGACGTCATTGTTTGATCGAGCCTTCATCGATGGCTTACATGATGCCACAAAACGCCCTACCGCCGATGAGTGGGAAAGTGCCTTGGTTAAGACCGTTGACCTGATACAGCCCTGCCAAAACACGAAATGTGAACAGAAGTGGTACGTTTTCTCGGGTAAGACAAAGCCGGTCTGTCCTTACTGCGGTACGCCGTATAAAGGTAAGTTGCCAGTGCTTAATTTTTATTCTTCTCGTAAAGAAGGCAGCTATCGTCCTGACGATCACCGGTTGATGGTCTGGAGCGGGCAGTCTATCTATGCGTGGCATGTGAATCGTCTTATCGCGCCAAATGAACGTACAACGGATGCACAAAGGAAACGGGTTGGTTATTTTGTTTACCATAACGATCAATGGTGGTTGGTAAATGAAGGCATATCAGGACTAATGTCATTACCGGATAAGCGGCAGATTATGGTTGGGGAAAAAATAGAACTGAAGAATAACGCTCAATTTGTTTTGTCAAAAGAGGAAGGTGGCAGGCTGGTAGTCGTTCAATTAGTAGAAAACTAACAAATATCTCTTACCAGATTTTAGCTGTTACGGCATTGAGCCACTCATCGCGACTAATTCGATGAGCGGCCCGCCAAACGAGGCTGTGAAGCGCTTATGAAGGCGATGGATCGGTTTAACAAAGAGCTGCGTAGCTCTCTGTTCCTGCTTGGGGAAGGGATTCAGCAGGATTTCAGGGGGTAGCAGACCATACTGTCAATGTCGCCACGGTATACCACTCGCTGGAATGAGCTACTTGTCGTAAAAGCCTGACATCCATGCCAGTGTTACCCGGCATGGTCAGTTCTGGCATGAAAAGCTACTTTAACCACCACGGGCCTTCTGGATTGCGTATTTCAGGGTAGCTTCGTCGACAGCCCCCGGGATGAATGATGTCGTTGCAGCATCGGGTTTTTGCATGTTCATGATAATGAACCCTGGCGTTCCGCTGATCCCGAGAGCTTCCCCCAGTTGCATATTTCCGGAAATGACATTCTCATAGCGACTTTTTTCTCGATCGCTGAATGAGCTGTTGAACCCGGATTTATTCACCACCATGTCTAAATCACTGAGCGTAAACCCTCGCTGGTTGTTGAAGAATACATACGCGCTGGTCATCAGGTTGTTGTGGTACTTACGATACGCTTCAGCGCCAAATGCCTGGTACACATGCAGGCCTGTCGCCGCCCCCATCGCAGAAACGGGTTTCGAACCAGCGAAGATTGGAAATTCTTTAAAGAAGAATTTAACATCGCTGCTCTGGCTCAACACGGATTCAACGACCGGCGCTACCTTCATACAGAAATGGCACTGGTAGTCGAAAAACTCGATGACGGCGACGGCCGCATTATCCGGTCCAATGTTGGGAGTCTCTTTGGTCTCGAAGAGAGCCGGTGCGTAAGGGATGATCCGCTCAAGGGAGGCGTTGGTATTTTGGTTTTCAAGAGCCTTACCCGCTTCAAGCAGATACTGAGGATTTTTTACCAGATAGGTAGCCGCTACCTTTCCTACTTCATCGTTACTGGGGAGCTCAGTTTTAAAATATTTCGACGTGATATACACAGAGCCAGCCGTCGCAATCAACACAGAAATTAAAACAGACGCTACGGGTTTTAAATAATTTAATTTAGTCATAGCCACCTTTACGAATTCAACTTGTTAGTTATCAACCTGTGTTCGATTATACTGTCACAGCACATCGGAATTATTCGTTAAAGAACCCTTTTTGGAGGAATTAGAATGTTACGGCATTTATTCTTACTGACCGCCACAACGTTCTTATGTGGGTGCAGCTATCATTTCGGGAATGATGTTGATGCTTACGATTTAATGTCACGCCCGGTAGGCAACAAGAAATTTGAAATTGTAGCGCCTGATGACAGTATACAATCGCGCATGTTTGCAGCCCGGTTTGCGAGTGGATTAACGGGGATAGGGTTTAATATTTCCAACCATCTGCCCGACTATATTCTCAGATTCAGTTACAGTAAGACCCAGGAAAATATGCAATACAGTGAACAGCTGGTGACGGGCATAACCGGATATGTCGTCGAGAAGAAGACAACGAAAAAAGATAAACACGGGCAGACTCAGACGGACTATGACTATAAACCCGTCAGCGGGATCGTGGGGTCAGAGACGATATCACAGAGGCATTTCTGGCGCCGCCTTGATGTGGAAGTCTACCCTGCGGGGAAAGGGGCACAACAGGTTCTTAAAGTCAGTATGCAGAGCAATGCGCCAATCCCATCGGACAGCATTGCGTATTCCGCAATGATCGACGCTCTGGCCGGGAAACTGGATGCCCCGCTACGCTCCGGAAACTATGTCGCATCGGTTCCCTGGAACTAATGACCAGCACCGCAACGCCCAACCGCAAAGTGACTTTTCTCACCTGCATGCCGCACCTTTACCGGCCTCCTCTGTTGAAATCATAGAGCCGGTAAAGATCACCGATCGTCATTGCATCCACTTTGGACACGAACAAATACTCAAACTGCGCTTTCTGAATATCTGACACTGACGCATCGTCCAGCACCTCCTGGTAAAATCGAGCACTGATGCATCTCTCCGGATGCATGAACTGGTACCGACTCTGGAGAACCACCATTAGTAAAAACAGAATCAGCAGAACGAGAAGTAATATTTGGTTGGAGAGCTCCAGTCCCAGCGACACACCGATGGTTGCCAGGAAACAGAGAGTCCATCCGACCAGGGCAAAAGGAGCCTTTTGGATCTTTTGTTGGTAATAACGGAAGATCACCGGATCATTTAAATACCGCTTATCCGGTAATCCCGTTGCCCGGGTGACAATGCTGAGCCAGAGCGACATTTTCTAACCCCCAAATCGCGGATATACGGCGCTCTCAGGCCATACGTTCATAAAAGGCAACCAATGGCTGGGTGATGGGGTTTTGTACAAGCTCGGGGCGAATGGCTTTCAGCTGCCTTACCGGCGCTAGCTCATCCGTCGGCTTCACGATTCCATTGCCCGGACCTTTCCGGGTACTGTCGGTGTTCACCTTTAGCCTGTCATTATTCAGATACGATTCAACCCGCTTAGACATGGCGTCGCTGGGGGATGATGCGTCATTAAGTTTTTTTAAAACCGCGTCTTTATCCGTCTGAGCCGCAGAGACCAGCAGTTCACTGCTGGCCTCAATGTCTGCGTTGCAGGACCCGAACTGGCATTGGGCCGCAAAGACGGGTTGAGTGCCAACCGCCACGAGCATTAACGTTGTCAGTATTACAGATTTCATAATCACCTCTTGCAGTCGTGAAAAGTCACTTTTGTGCGGTGCCCATGCGGGTCACCAGATTTTCCGGGCTCAACCAGCCGGTGAACAACTGAGGTTTACCCGACAGCGTTACCATGGTTGGCGTACCCTGAAGCGGAATAGTTGAAGCAACCTGGAAATGCGATTTGATAATATCGAGGCAGGCCGCGTCAGGCCGTCCTTCCGGAATGATTGATATCGAGCTCATTGCAGCATCCAGCGCATCATTAGGTTTGGCCGCACACCAGATTTTTGCCATATTCCCCGCGACCACGGAGTTCAGGCCTGCACGCGGAAAAGTGAGGAATTTTATTGAGATCCCGGCATCGAGATAGGATTGAAGATCATGATGTAGTTTCTGGCAATACCCGCAGGTTATATCAGTAAACACCGCCAGGCGATATTTTTCATTCGCCGACTTATATTCTATGGATTTTGTTTTAGCAGCAAACTCCCTGACGCCTTTCAGTATCGCCTGTTCCGTTGTATTCTCCACATCTTTGCCGTTAACATGAAACAAGCTCCCGGTAAAAATGTAATCACCATCTTTGCTGACGTAACTCACGCCTTCTCTTGAAATCACGGTATAAATATCTTTTACTGGGGATGGTTCAATATGCTCGATGGACAGCCCAACTTCTTTTAATTTCTTCAGTGCTGCATCAGGAAGCACGTCAGTTTTCACTGTCTGGGCATTCATGCTAAAGGCCGTACAAGATGCCAGTAATAAGAATGATGCCTTGATAGTCTTATTCATTTCAGCTCCTTTAATGGAGCATTAATACTATCATGCGAAAAAATCCTCCAAATTCGCTTAAGGGACAAAATTCCCTCCCTATAGTAAAAATTTTTAGCCCGCGATGTGGGAGAATATCCAGTATGTAATTCCAGTGGAGATTATCTCGTGTTTATACCACCAGCAGATGATGTGAAACCTATTCCCGTTCCTGTTGAAGTCTACACACAGTGCATTACCGATGCCTCCCGCTTTTTCGGGATTGATGCAGAATTGGTCTTTACGCTTTTTGATAATGAAGGCGGAAAAGTGGGAACGTTCAGCCGGAATAAAAATGGCACTTATGATATTGGACCTATGCAGATCAATTCGTCCAATCTGCCGGAAATACGTGGCCACTTTCCGTCTGTTACCTGGCGGGTATTGGCCTATGACGCCTGTGCCAGTTTCTGGGTAGGTACCTGGTGGCTTTACCGGAAAATTGTAGACCGAAATGGTAATGTATTTGAAGGGATTGCCGATTACAACAGCAAAACCCCTAAGGTCCGGGCGAGGTATATCTTTAACTTCATGGTCAAATACAATCGCCGGATTCAGGGCCGGAATGGCATGGACGAGTTATATCAGTGGACGCAACCAAAGACCCAGTACAACGGACATATTGTAAAAAATGTTCCGGAGTAAATTACCCCCCTACTCTCCAATTTATTGTTTAGTTGTTTTACGTGGCTGTGAACAATTCATCACTGAGCGAGTGAAACTGTCCCGTGAAAGAGGTTAGGTATGCTCCAATCAATATACGAATTCCTGTGCAAGATACGCTGTTCTCCACAGAAGCTTAGAAATAAAGACTTGGACGGGATCTTGCCTCAGGATGAATCAACAGCTGGCTTATGGGGACCTCTGCCATTAATCCATATTGTTCTTTTCCTGGATTTTGATGGTGTAATCCACAAATGTCAGAATGAATCTTTCGAACGGATGTATTTGATTGAGAAGTTACTTGATGCAAGTCCTTCAATGTTCATCGTTATATCAAGTTCATGGAGAGAATGCGGGAGTATTACCTACCTAAAGTCACTTTTCCGCTCGCCGTACAGAGACCGGGTAATTGGCGCAACCCCATCCCTGTGTCTACCCTCGGGGGGAATAGGGGTACGTGCAGCTGAATGTGAAGAATTCGTGGCCAGGCACCAGGTAAAAGCCTTTATCTGCCTTGATGACGATACGACCCTGTTTCCGCCAGAATATCCGCACCTGATCCGTACGGATTATTACACGGGGGTTAAAGAAAAGGACATAACGGATCTGATAGCCAGATATAACCTACTGATGGCCCGTTTTTATTAAAAAAGTAACTTTTCCACACACTCCGTCAAAAAAAACCATGATTCGCCATCTACCAAAAACACTGCATCAGTCGATCAGAAAAGTAACTTTTTCCTCAACTTTAATTTAGGCCAGTAAGCATTCACGTTTCTTAGGGTGGCGAGTGAACTGGATTTGGAAAGAGAATTTGAATCGTGATTAAGATAGTATCCTGTTTGACCATTGTTTTAAAACTGAACAAACCTTATCCAATGCTCAGTTAGCCGGTGTACTTTTCTCAGATTCGTGGTTTACCTTGAATAGCACTGCCGTGAATAGTTATTTTCCCCGGATGCAGGCATAAAAAAGCCGTGCCCAAAAAGAGCACGGCTTTTATCAGTCAGTATTCACTCCTACTTCTTATTATCATTCAGCCAGTTTTCAGCTCTCTCTATTCTCGACTGATACGGTTCGTTTGTATTGTTAAGGTCTGACTTCATAAAGTTAACGAACGCATCTGCTTTATCCGACCCGAAGCGTGGATCATCGGTCAGTTGCTGACGAATCGCACGCTCTGAGTTTTGTGATGCACTCTCATACGTCTTGATCCCATCACTTCCCATATCCTTATAACGGCTGGTCACCGCGCTCAGACCATCTGACATTTGCAGGTGGTTGCCAACCTTGCCCAATAACGAACTCGGCATATTTACCGGATTCGTTGCATCGTTTGCCAAAGATGCGGGCGTAGTCAGGACCCCAATACCTGAGAGCATGTCGTTTACGGGTTTTGCTCCGATAACGTCAAGCCCTCTGGCAACACTCTCCTGGCCCGATAAAAGCGTACTGCCAATCACACTACGTTCTGTATTGGACTCAATTTTATTACCAGCAAGGGTATCAATCGTGGTTTGGGTTCGTTGGCCAACGATCCCGCCGCCAGAGCCGCCTTCACCAAGATTCGCCCTTATTGCTGAATCAAGAGAGCCTGAAGCCTTGTTGTGCATGTTGAAACCTTCATGGATACTCTGGAGATCATTCATCCCCCAGCTAACGTTGTAGTGACCCAGCTCGGTGAGGAGGCTTTGAGTATCCGCTTTCAGTTGTTCTTTCTCAGCGCCGGTTGCCATTGTACTGGCCCCATAGGTAAACACGGCTTGTGCGGCCAGCTCCGCCCGTTTGTCATCCGGCTTTTTGGTTGGGTCATTTGCAACCCTGTCAAAATAATTCGGGAGGTTGTTTGATATCCCGCGTATCTGGCTATCTCCGTACATAGAATTCAGTTTTTCGCTGGTATTACCCATGCCTGAAGTAGCATGCTTGCCGCCTATACCAGTTTGAAGCTGGTCGAAAGTTTGGTTGGCGTTCTTAACGTCCTGCCCAGCCCCCTGAATTCTTCCCACGGTCTCATTAGTCACTACAGGGGTATTCTTATCCAACGACGAGAGAACACTTTGGTTTTCTTCGCTATAGGAGTTAGCTACATTACCTTTATGAATGCCCTGAATATCTTCTTTACTGACCGAGCCCACATTGTACGGCGTAACACCTGATTCGGTTTGTCCGCCAATATGTTGATTAGCATTCTGCTGGTTCTGTGCCAATCCAGCTTTCGCCTGAGCATCCAGACCTTGCCCTACGTCAGCAACACGATCGGCACTCATTACGCCGGAGGTATCTACATGGTCTGGTGTGCGCTCCTGCGCCTGTGCAATGGTATTAATACCCGATGCATCACCAGTGATTCGGTCAAGTTGATTGGTAATTGGCAGCATCTGTTGAGCGTTACCGCCGAAGTCAGCAACCAGCCCTTTAAGCAGGCTGGAGGTCTCACGCAGATCCTGCTTATTGCTCTCAGCCGTTTCACCCCTGGCAGTATCAATCGCAATTTTTTGCTCACTAAAGTCGCGTGTCGTTGCCACCAGCGCATCAGTTCGCTGGAGTTGTGATCCCAACTGAGTGCTGGCCTTAAATGTGTCATTGTAAGAATTGAATTTATCCATAAACGCATTCTCATCAAGACCATTTTTCCGTGCAAAATTACGCACATCATCATCGCTGAAGTTTTTATTACGAATAGAATCGGAGAATCTGTCTAGGTTGACAGACTGTCTTGAGTCGAGTGTCATGCCGGTATTAGCGCTGGCGTTCGTTGAAAGTGACGTCGACAGATTTTCGGCCATTGTCTGTGTTGCCTGGTTCATTTTTGATGCAGCTTCTTTGAATGCATTGGTCTGTGCAAACTGATCACTGTTTACCTGAGAAGCCGCTTTACTCATTTGTTCAGAAAGTCCTGAGTTTTCTGACAATTGAGTCGTAATAGCTTTATTCAAATCAGTTAAGAGGCTATCACTGCCTGAATTCGATTTTGAGATCCCTGAACCAACGGTACCCGATGCTTTCAGACCTAGTGAATCCATCACTTTCTGACCTATGCCCCCAGCCCCCCCTTTTCCAAGTTTTTCCTCGCCACCAAGTCCCAAACTTCCATTGAGGAGAAGGTTTGACACCACACCAGCTAATTGCTGCGAATTAATTCCGTGCTTCGCCCCTACGCTATTAGCGACGTTTGCACCGGCCTGGTCTGTATATGATTTCAAGTTTTGCAGATTCGAGGAAAATTGCTGGCCCGATTGCCCCGAACGACCAACTTCACTCATCTGATTGTAGGCCTGCTGGAATGAATTACTTGCTGCACTCATGACTGATGAGGTCATTGCCGCCCCTTGTCCCTGGCTTGACGCGATACTTGAACCTGCATTCCACGTACCGAGTCGGAAGTTACTGGAGTCCATGGCCCCGCCACCGCTGAACCCCTGCCCGGTGCTTGTCAGTGCTGTACGATTAACATCCCCAAATGATGATTTTCCGCTATTTGGCGCATCCCACACTTTCGGCGTGAGGTGGCTGGAGTCCACAGGTGCGGGTGGCGTAACTCCTTTCATCGCATTCATCATTGGATGAATGGATTGCGTCATCAGGAACAGCGTCAGGACTGGGATAAGAGCATAGAGCGCTGATGCAACTGATAAGTAAGAACTATATGTTTCGGCAAGCCCTGGTAAGCCCATCCAAGTCACCGCGTTACTCTGACTATTCAGTGTGCTCCATGTATCAAGATCCGCTGTTGCCACCTTCTTCACGTAGGCATTGACCATCACCGCAGTAATCGGCCACATATTAACGAAGAGAATCAACTGAAGATATTTTGCCGCTGCGGCAACACCGTTTCCGCCGAGTGCAAGCAGCATGAGCAATGCAAACGGAGCAACCATGTACGCAAACATTTCAAGAAACGCAATTGCCGCACCAGATAATTGCAGCCAGAGCTGCCCCTGAGATGCCATGGTATTCGTACGTTTTAATGATGCCTCAAACAGTTGCATATCCGAGGCCAGACCAAGTGGGGTTTTGTATTTACTGGCACCATTACGTAGCTCATTCATGATGAACAAAGAAAGCGTCGCGTCATAAGCGCCAATCGCCTTGCCATACATGCCGTTCGCCGACGCCATTACATCCGTGAAGCTCGATCCGGATGCGGCACCGCCCGCCTCTTCTGGGGTAAGAATACCGTTTGTTTGCCCAATCAAAGCAATCGTCTGTCGAGCCTCCGGGGTGCTCGTTACCTGTTTAACGGTCGACCAGACCTCTTCACAAGTCGCTGACTTTGAACTATTCACACCCACGATGTTAGCAGATGCGTTCTTCAGCGAACCTTTCATCGCCTGATTAATGCGTTCCATGCTTTCCGCGACATTTGAAGAGAAAATATCGTTAAAAATGGTTTCTTTCCCAGCGATTTTCGCGCTTGAGTTTTGTGTTCCCTTGAGGCAGTTATAGGCCAGTGATTGCACTGTCGCACACACGTTCATCGCACCTAATCCGCTAACTGGTTCGGGGAACGCTGAACAATACCCCTGGCTGTCCCCGCCCCATTGTAAGAATTTAACGAAGCGAATCATCGGGCCAAGAGTAATGTCATCATCAAGCGTGGTTGCGGCAAAGTCGATCGGCGCCAGCGGATCAAACGCCGTTTTATAGTCTTTGAGTAGGCCCTGGCTAAGGTTAGTGGTTACAGTTCCCATCGCCGCGATAAAAACAGGAATACCATCGACATTTCTCACTTCACCAGACTTAACCGATTCAATAGTCACATCCACGCGTACTATTGCCATCGAAAAAAGAATCAGCCCAAGAATCCATGAAAATATCGGCACCTCTGCTTTTGTCGGGTTCAACAGCCAAAGCCATGTTTTATAAAACAGGCTGGCTCCAGCCAGCACCGCTGCCGTGGTGAGAAATGCTTTTACACCGGTATATTGTGAGAAAATCAGGGCAATCCCGTTAAGGGCGGACCACACGAACTCGATATCACCTACTGTATAGATGTTGTAATCCATATCAGACCTCAGTTACCTGTGCCACGAAGACTTTCCATGAACGCCTTCCTCTTTAATCGGCGATCATCCCATGCTGAAATGACATCAGAGCTGTTACCTACCTGGCTACGGGTGAGCTCGTAAGCTGCTTTTACCTGATTGCTAAGGTTTTCAGATAACCGAGTCAGGTCCTGCCGCCGTCCGGAAAGTGATTCACTGGGGATATTCATAGCGCTGATCTTTGCTTCAACTTGCCGAAGCATGTTAATGACAAGGCTGGTGGCCGCTATTGCACTGATATCCTGGATATAGGCATAGCCTTCAGGGACATCAAAAGTCTGAAGAGAATCAAGAATTGTTGGGATGCCGATATAAGAAATAATGCGTAATTCATCATCAGAGATCCTGACATCGCTGATTGCCTTTGTTTGAACCTGAATTAGGAGGTCTGAAATCGTATCCTTCAGTCCTTTGAAACCACCATCCATCACTTCAGACATAACCAGGCATTGCGACTTTCTCGCTGAAGCAGGATCGGGTACAGGCGAACATTTGAGCATTTTTATGGAGCCACCAGCCGGAGGACCCATGATGAAATCCGATACCGTCATCGTCGATGGACGAACTTCCATCCCCGCTTTTTCACCTTTAGCATCCCAGTTGATAATCACAGTGCCGACAAGCGACATCAGCTGCTCTGCGAGTTTGTAGCCAGATAATTCAGTCACGCCACCGATATTCATAGAACCTTTATCGATGTCCATAAATGACATATAGAAAAGGTTTCCACTGAATTTTTCAGCAAACTCTTCAGGGTCTTTTGCTTTTACCTGGGAGGTCACAGTTTCTGGCGACTTGGTCATTGATGAACCGAAATCAGGCAACAATCCATTAAGAGTACCAAGCATTGAAGCTGGGCCGGAACTGACCGCATTCGCATACTGGCTGGGTGGTCCAACATTTTCAGAAAGAAACGAGTAAGTAGCGTTGCAGGAATCTTTGGCAAATTTGTTCAACGCCTGCAATTTGTTCTGGATATCATTAATAGTCGCAGCACAGTCAGCACAGATTGCCGATACCGCGACATTAAATGCATAAATCGCGGCCCCCTGCGCGATACCGCGAGCAACCTGCACCAACTGATCTCCGTTAATCATACTGAATGAACCGAGGAAAACATCGATGCCGTTACAGCCGACGGAAGCTTTGGGGAAAGACATTGAAACTAAATTGGTATTCACGTTTGTTGTGCGGTAGGAAAAAGAGCCGCCAACCACACCGGTACGGGTGGCCGTTTCAAAACTGGCCGGGCTGGTTGTCGTCATCATTCCATTAAAAATATTACGCATGGCGTTATCGGCACCGGCATTTGGTGCAATCATCGCCGTGCAAACGGCTAACGACAAAAGTAACTTTTTTGCACAAACATGGAGGTTAGCGCGCATATGGGCCTCCTAAACTGCCACCAACATTCAAGTAGTTCACAGGGTCCGCTGTAGGCATATCGTACCCTTCCAACTTCTGGTCCATTATTCGTTGCAATAAGAACGGGTCAGATTCCATTTCTGATTTATTCACTGTAATTACGCCATCCTCACCAATGGTATATTGGCGCTTAATATCTAACGTGGATTGGAATGAGGCATCATCAATCAGGTTCATGCCCTTTGCAGCCAGAATAATAGTATTCTTGAGCTCCTCAGCAGTGATCATACCTTCGCTAATTCGTTGCGCTGATGACCCGTCTTTCGACACAAGGAAAATAGTTGGCACTTCGCGGATTTTGAATTGATCAATAATCTGCGCATTAGGGACAGAGAAATCCTGGAACAACCCATTTTGTAATGGTCTGCCATCCATGCTGACAGGGAGAATGTCGACCGAATAGTAATTCTGCATAAACTGGAGGATTTGACTTTCTTCGTGGCAGAACTCACAGGTACTCTGGAAAAAGAAAAAGAGCCCGGATCTTGTGAAAATATCTTTCATTACCGTCTGCTGGTTTTTTTCCACAACCGTACGATGTGCATCCAAGGCAACCTTCTCAACCGGCTGTCTTCGTTTTTCAGACATCATTGGATTTTTAAGAAAATAATCTTTCGACTTATCCGAAAATCGCGTACCGATATCCAACATTAAACGTTGCGCTGTATAAAACCTCGATAAGTTTTCAGGGGTCGGATTATCCATTGCCTGAGTCAAAAGCCGGGGCATATTGTCCTTTAGCCACTTTGAATTAAGATCAATCTTTTCTTCTTGTACTGGCTGGGACGAAGATGCAACAGGAGGCGTAGTCTCATTAATTTCTTCCTCAGTTTTCCGGGCTGGGTCGTCATACCAGAAAAAACCTTTCTTAAAGGCTTGTCCTGACACAAATGGGGTGTCTTTGATAAGGGTCTGGTCTTCATTTGCATGGACGCCAGTTATAAACAAAGACATCAGCACTAACATCTTTGAAGGCAGTAACGTTAATCGAGTCATTCACCGATCTCCTCATGGAATAGAGGTATGATGGCATAAAAAAAATCACCGGGAGTTCGATAACGGAGTAGATTTCATGCGTTAAAAAACCAGAAATGTGACGCCGACAAAGCCCCAAAAACGACAGTTCAACACAGTGTCCCGGTAAAGACATGGTCTGTAAGAGAGAAATGGATTAATTATATGACGGTACAGTAATGCAAATTCGCGTTGTCATTCAGACAACACTATCCAGATTATGAACGATCCCCGTACTTTGCTGGTTAACGCATAAGGGAATTTATACTTAATTGAATACCTATAAGAAACGAAATTGGCAGGCGCATCATAAAATCTGGACTTTTCAAAGACCGTAATGAATCAAAGAATGGCAATTCATGTTAGTTATACTTACAGAAAATGAACGTTGGAAGGATAGAGCAGACAAAAAAATACGGATGGTAGTAATATTTAACACAGTATGTTTTAGATACGTCAGAACGGAAGCCGTCTGAAAATAAACAGCAACATGAGGAACCATGTGTAACGGTATGCAAGCCAAAGATTTAATAGATAAAGACGACGCAGTCTTTAGATTTTTGGTCTCAGCTTAAAACCACTCACATAAAGTAATAGCTAATCTAACTCCTCCTGAGAATATCTCGCTATTGCAGAGACCGTTGACGACAATCTGCACCGAGGGCAATGAGTATCATTGGTATACGGGACAATGTAAGGCCGCTTGCATTTCGCACAAGTTTCGAGTTCCTCTATTTCTTTCATTGACGTGAGGATCTCAATGATTTTATTGACCTCAGGGGCGCAGACGAAATACCCAAGGTTATGCAGCACGCTCATGATTCGGTTGAAGTCAATATTGCGGAAGCTGGATTCCGGATGAATAGGATCAAAACCGAAGTAATTTACCGCGACATCAATAACCGCAGAAAATGCTCTGCGGTTATCCGAACGACGACTCCACCCTCGAATACCTTTTTTAACGTTTTGTTGAGGTTCCGATCTGAAATCAATATTTTCTGCAACATGGCTTCCATAAAGAATTCTTATTGAGTTTTTATTCGCACCAAGTGACATCGTTTTTGTAGCGCTCAACAACATGTTAGCTTTAGTTTGATCGACTTTAGCCATTTTTATTAATCCTTCAAGAGCACTTTATTTGCCAAAGAGTTGAACACATCCTGACGGTGGCATGTAAACATAGTGTCGTAACGCAATAGTTCCATTAAGTCGTCACTAACTTTACCCAAACGAATGTCGGCAGATAATTCGTATGCCCAGGCAAACACCTTAGATTTTAATGTTGCACTATCATCCCCCAACCCCGGTGTAAAGGCAATTATTCGTGGGAATAGAACGACATCGTTAATTGCTTTGAGTGATGACACACCAACATCTTTTATTGCATCTACGGTAGCAGGCTTTAATCCAAAAAATATACTGACAAACTCAGGTGCAAGCATTGACATAAAGAAGATCTGCATAAAATAATCATTTTGTATGTCTACACACTTGGAGCGTAACTGCTGAATTTTGCTCGGATTATAACAATCTTCCTGCCCATTCAACAAAGTAACTTTTTCCCCTGCATTGTAAATGCCGAAGTCAGTATCGTCACTGTCATATTCACGGATAACGTTAGTGTCACCATCAACAACGGCCATAAAAAATTTATCCCACGAGATCTCTTTACCTAAAGAACGTGGAACGAGGAAACTTCCGGGACGTGTTTCAACTTCGAATGCATTATCAGCCATTGCCCCAAACCCGGTTCCAAATAGACGGCGTTGCAGGAGTGGAGACCCTGTTTGATACATAGAAGATCCGTGAATAGGCAATAACATTAGGAATGCACGGTAACTACGAATAATCGAAATCTCGGTACGTAATAGTTTACCGAGTAGGTTACGCGTTATGTTATCTGATTCTGACATGTGCGGATTGTCCTTGCGTCAATACAATTGTACTAATCTTCTACATGAAATTAAAGTTTGGTTTTTGAATGATGAAAAGTAACTTTTGGAATTTTAATACTGCCTATTTGAGTCTTAAAACTAACCATTCATCCATTGGCCTTACTTGTAACACTTTTTGACCAAACTAACCAGAATTTTATCAAAAAACCCTGCGCTTGCTAACGAAATTTTAATCGCTTAAAAAAATAGCAAAGCCCGAATCGTTATCGGCATTAAGCGGCAATAACATTAGCGAAAAAAGCGATTCAGGATGAATATTTTTCCGATTGATTAACATGACTACTACATAGGGTCACTTCTTGCCGAAAAGTGGTCCTATGAAGCCTCGACATAGGGTCACTTCTTTGTGAAAAGTGACCCTATGTAGCCAAGACATAGGGTCACTTTTTTTAAAAGTGGCACTATGCGCAAAAAACATAGGGTCACTTTTGTTTAAAAAGTGGCACTAGATATATGTATAACTTAGTAAGTAAAACAGCACTTTTCAGATCACGGTCTCAAAATACCCATGGCAGAAAAAGTTACTTTTCTGCCGCGCTTAAATGCGCCCATCTCAGCCGTTCCCGTGTTCATCTGGAGCTGCGCACTATCTGTATTCCTCACGCCTCCGAAGCCCCACCTCAAAATTCTCGATAAAAATCACGGAAAAAAGTCCTGTTTGTGAAAAAAAAATAAAAACCACTTCGGTATAGTGATTTCACATCAGGAGGTCACATGTCTAATTCGAAACTAATAAAGTCACTAGAATTATCACGCAGTTTGATGCGTTCACAAATCGAGGTTCTGCGGGAGGCAGCTGAAGACCTTTGCACAAATTACTGGATCGAGTGGAAAGAACGGAATCATCTGGAGATTAATTTACCCCGGCCTAACAATACGCTAAAGCGTGAGTATCTGGGTTCGTATGCGCCGAAAATTGAATTAATCGGTAATGCCAAAAAAGTTACAATCACCTGGCATAAGTTCAGCCCGTTTAAAACCAGGTCTCCCAGTCATATGTCGAAACGGATTTCTGCGATGAAAAGCGGAAAATATTCGAAAAGCTGCTTTGTTAATCATGCCTTCTGGGAATATGAAATGATCGAAAAAACGGAGGGAGTACTAGAACCCTACAGAGAATTACTTGAGTTCTATCATACTGCGTATATCGAACTGGGACGCAAAATCCGTAAATACTCAAAATCAGAGGTGGCACAATGACCGACGTAACAATTAATGAAAGCAAGCAGAAGACACCTGATGTAAATGCCCGCTCCTCTCAGACTCCTGAAGATAGCCGAAGAGCCACGCAAAGTAAAAATGAACATTACGGCATGGCAACAGTAACTATTACTCCAGGCACGCCAGACTTTAACCGATTTCTTACGGCACGGAATCGTTCCGTAATAAGAGGCTTTAATGATGTTAGCATTGCTATTTCATCATTATTCAGGACGGTTAATGCGGTAAAACACCCTGAATTGGTGCAGGCAATTCAGGACTGGTTTAATGAATTGCACGACGAAAACAATTTGATGAAGCAGAATCTGGAGGCCCACATCGCCACTATTAAGGTTGATGAAAGTGATCCATTCTTCTCATCAACTGAGTTTTCTCCGTTCAGATTTGAATCTGTCCAGTTAAACTTCAACAACCAGAACACGATGCGATTTTATAAGCACATCTTTGAAATGAACAACCTTCTGACCCAGATGTATAAATTCAACTCTCTGGGTCAGCTGCCGGTTAGCGATTACAACGTAATGGCGCACAATATTATCCGAAGTCTCAACATGTATATCGAACGGGTCAAAAAAACACTTAACGTGTCGCGCCGTGTAAAAGGTTCTTACAGTCCTGATGAGTTTATCGAAAAGGTAAAACAGTACAAAAGCGTGCAGGCATATATTGCTGCGGAACTATCTGGTAAACGCCAATAAGGATTATTTGATGAATTTCAGGGCGCTATTCCTAAGTATACAAAGAGTTTTAGGCATCTTCTCCAGTAGGGAGAATGATGTGGCTGAGTTAATGATGAAGGATGTTTCGAGTCTTTCACCATTTGCTCAGATTATAGGGGATCAGAAATACACTGTACCGGATCACCCGAATCTTGAAGTCCTGAAATTCATTGAGTACCCAACTCGGCCAGCTGGGATACAAACGTTTAATGAGCAGTCTATTCTTTCTCTTTACAGAGATAAACTGCACTCAATCTCTATGATGCTGGCAATAAGTGATGGAGACATCCGTGAGGATGCCTTTACCTTCACCAATCTGGTTTTAAAACCATTGATTGAATACATCCGTTGGATTCATTTACTTCCTGCTTCAGAAAACCACCACCATAATGGTATTGGCGGATTGTTGTCACATAGCCTGGAAGTTGCAATGATTTCTTTAAAAAATGCCAATCATTCTGAATTGCGCCCAATTGGGTATCAGGATGAAGAAGTCATTCGCCGAAAAGTATATCTCTATGCCGCTTTTATCTGTGGCCTTGTGCATGATGCCGGAAAGGTATATGACCTCGATATAGTAAGTCTGAATCTGAATGAAACTTTAACATGGGCGCCAAGCTCGCAAAGCCTGCTTGACTGGGCACGTGAAAACAATGTTGTCGAATATGAAATACATTGGCGAAAACGCATTCATAACCAACATAATATATGGTCAAGCGTTTTCCTTGAGAGAATATTAGATCCGGTCTGTATGTCATTCCTCGACCGTGTCAAAAAGGAGCGCGTCTATGCAAAAATGGTTACGGCACTGAATGTCTATAACGATGGCAATGACTTTCTGTCCAAATGTGTAAGAACCTCAGATTATTATTCAACGGGAACTGACCTTAATGTATTGAGGGACCCGATAATGGGTCTGCGGTCGAATGATGCTGCGGCAAGAGCAATAGGTACCATTAAGCATAACTTCACCAGTATTAATATTAATAACTATAAATCCAAACCCATGCACATCATTATTGTAAACGGTGAAGTTTACCTCAATGAAAACGCCTTCCTCGACTTTGTACTTAGTGATTTTGCGGCCCACAAGTTCAACTTCCCACAGGGGGATGCAGGTAAAACTGTACTAGTAGAGTCGCTGGTTCAACGGGGTTATGTTGAGCCTTACGATGATGAGCGTGTGGTTCATTATTTTATTCCCGGGACATACTCGGAAAATGAAATAGCCAGCATCTTCCGAAACGGTATCGGTAAGCTGGAATTTTATAATCTCCTGAAACTTCGCTGGATCGGGTTAATTTTTGACTCATATAAAATCCCGGATTCTGTTCCGGGCCTCTTCAGCGTTAATGCAAATAAAGATTTCATCTATATTGATGAACAGAAAACTGTAACAGAATACAGAAGGCCGGTCCCGGGTCGTGAGTCTGTTACCAGAGTAACGGACACCGTAAGCGACGCCATTGAAGATACTCCACAATACGGACTCAAACTCGTGAACGGCCCTGATGCCGACAGTGTCAACGGTAAAAGCAGTGAAAATACTGAAGCCATCACAGAAAGTGTGGAGGCGGCTGGCACGGATAAAGCAACCGATATTATTGATCCGCAGGTTACTACGCCAACAGATACAGCCGGAACAGGCGGCTTGGATGAAAAGGAACGGGTAGAGGAACATGAAGAGCAGAGTCAGATGCGTCTGGTCGAGCAGCTGCATGAAATGCTTCTGAGCGCCCCACTGCCCCACAACGCAGTCATTAATATTGATTCCGTACCTTACCTTAATCTCGATGCTGCTATTGCGTTAATCCCTGGTATTGATGAGGCGGCATTTTGTGATGGGCCCTTTTTCCAGCTGACGTACCGTGATGGATCACTGGATGGTATGTGGATAGTCCGTGACGTAAACAATCTACGCCTGATACAACTGGGGGATAACTGTGCTGGTATTCAGGTGAGCACCTCGGAACCCCGAACCACTTCTACGCTGAAGTCGCTTTTTGATACGTCAATGTACCAGCCGTTGGATATCCCTGAAAGTCCATCATTAAACGAAGCGGTTTCGCCCCCACAAACACCGCTTGATCTCCCTCCGGCGCGACTGAATACCCCCCAGGCTGTAGAGGCCAATTCGGTAGCTGAACAGATTAACGCCCACTCCGAACCGGAGACCGTCACTGCTTCTGAGTATGAGCAATATGGCCACCTGCTGGAAGAAACCCTAGATAGCGATAGTGAGGCATATTCTGACTTTATAGTCGCCGACAACTCTGTGGTTGAACCCCCCCAGCCTGAGGCGAAAAATAGCGATGTCGCCGAATTCCATGATGAAACAGACCAGGTCGTTGCGCCCGGTAAATTGAATGATCCTGAGGATACCAGAGAGCCACCAGCTCCCAATACAACCGGGAAAGAAGTAATTTTAACAAGTCCTGTGTCATCACAGGACCCTATAAAATCGGAACCCGCCGGGGAGAAAGCGAACCATCTATCTCCGGCCCTGGCTCGTCTGTTTGCGGTAAACACTCAAGCAGAGAAGAAGCATGAAAATCCGCCGGTCACGACTCCAGTGAAAGAAGCCTTTAATCGATCCAACTCTGCCACAGTTCAGGCTCCTATTGCCGTTGACCAACCTGGTGCAGAAGAAAAGGAGACACTGGAAGATTTTACCCTGCTAAGTGGCGGTGAAGTTACAGAACTTGAATACGTCGAAATTGCCACAATGCTTCACCACATTCTGACTAAGTTATCTGGGTCGTTTAAAAGAAAGCGGAAAAACCGATTCATGGTTTTGACCCAGAACACCTTTTTTCTGACCCAGTCATGTGTTGAAAAATACGGGACGCAGTTAAATGCGCCTGAGCTTTTTAACCAGCTTCCTCAATACCAGGTCACCTCCGGCGCCATAGTCAATACAAAATGTTTCGCATTCAACATGCCAACTCTGGTAGCCGCATCCGACCGGGCAAAGGTCGATATTGAGTTAATCATTAACACACTTAAAGATGTAGGGAATCTATAATGGCAAAATCAAAAAGGACCAACCTGCACGCCCAGGAAAACTTTTACAGGCCGATATTGGAGTACAGAAGTGCCTCAGTACTTTTAATTTGCGCCATAATAATGCTGTTTATGGGGTTTCGATCAGATGGGTTGAATATTGCCCCCATCATTTTGTATACCGCTGCCTTCATGCTTTTGGTTTGTTTGTACCGCTGTAAAACGGCATACCCTTATTTGATGGCGCACTGGCGCGTGTTTCAGCGCCAGATTATGTTTATTAGCCTTAAATCGCTCAGGTCGATCAACAAAAGTAACTTTTTCTCTAACGAGCGAAAGTACCGCCAGCTGGTACAAGAGTATAAAAAATCCAACCGTCAGGTACCGGACAGAAAAACCTACTTCTGTAACGGCTTTGAATGGGGTCCCGAGCATGCAGATCGCGCGTATCAAATTGCCAATCTCTCAAGCGATAAAAGAGAGATAGCCCTGCCATTTGCCCTAAACCCCATAGCGCGGCATTTTGAGGCGATGGCCAGATCCATGGGTGGCAGTAACGCCATTTTTGCTGTTGATAAACGGGCGCCAATTTTTGTTACCGAAGATAACTGGTTCGGCCATACCCTCATTACCGGAAACGTCGGTACCGGTAAAACAGTCCTTCAGCGGTTATTGAGCATCAGTATGCTGCATTTAGGCCACGTCATTGTGGTTATTGATCCAAAGAACGACGCAGATTGGCGGCAGTCACTTATGGATGAAGCGGCGGAACTTGGGTTGCCATTTTATAAGTTTCACCCTGCCCAGCCTTCTTCTTCAGTGTGTATTGATGTCTGCAACGCTTATACCAATGTTTCGGACCTCACCTCACGCCTTCTTAGTCTGGTTTCGGTTCCCGGGGAAGTTAACCCATTCGTACAATATGCCGAGGCTCTCGTTTCAACTGTGATCACCGGTCTGTCTTACACGGATAAAAAACCGTCGATATATCTCATTCATAAAAACATGAAAAGCCACATGGCAATCCTGAACCTCACCGTAAAAGTTCTGGAATGCTGTTATGCACGGCACTACGGGCCCGATGTATGGATGGAAAAGGTGAAATATTCTTCGAATGATACTCTACAAGTCCGCTTTAAGCGCCTTGTTGAATGGTTTTCTGCCCACTTCTTGAATTATGAAGGTGCCGAGCCCATTGATTGGATTGATACCGTCGGCCGGTTAGTAGATTATTCTTTGTCTGATCCTGAGCACATGTCAAAAATGACAGCGGGTATTATGCCGCTGTTCAGTCGTCTGACCGAACAACCACTGAATGAATTGCTTTCGCCGTCACCTAATTCACTCACTTCGCGTGAAATAGTCACTTCAGATGGAATATTCAGTACCGGAGGTGTTCTCTATATCTCGCTCGATGGTCTTTCCAACCCGGAATCCGCCCGGGCTATTTCGCAGTTGATAATGTCAGACCTGACGTCCTGCGCGGGTAGTCGCTATAACTCTGATGATGGTGATATGTCCTCACATTCAAGGATCAGTATTTTCGTCGACGAAGCACACTCCGCAATCAACAATTCAATGATAAACTTACTCGCTCAGGGTCGTGCCGCACAAATTGCATTGTTTATTTGCACGCAAACCATTTCCGATTTTATTGCAGCAGCAAACGTTGAGACTGCAAATCGTATTACGGGTCTGTGTAACAATTACATTAGCCTGCGGGTAAACGACACCCCAACGCAAACGCTGGTTGTAGAAAACTTTGGTAAAAGTCCAATTAGTACAAATATGGTCACGTATACGACAGGATCAGAAACCACTTTGCCGCATAATAACTTCTCTGGTTCGATATCAGAAAGAAAGCAAACAACGCTGGAAGAAAGTATTCCGAAAGAGCTTTTAGGCCAGGTTCCAAAATTTCATATTGTGGCCAGACTTCAGGATGGTCGTAAAGTCGTCGGGCAGATCCCGATTGCCGTAAGTGAAAACTCGATGAGACCCAATACAACATTATTGGAGATGTTCCTGAAACCAGCCGGAAAAGTAACTTTGCGTCAGAATGTGGGTTTAGACTATTTAAATAAACATCTAAGGAAATTGCATTGATGGACGAGCAAATTACTCTGACACAAAATCAAATTTTCAGTTCATCTCTGAAAGTCAGTAAAAGCCGTTCGCTTGTTAAACGGCGTATGCAGTCATTAGGCCTGAAGTTTGCCGATTCGCAGGATGTTCGTGACCGTCTGGCAGGGATTGAAAAAGGTGCTTTGAAATCTGTGGGGCAATTTTGCCATGACAACGATGCTGAGTCTTTATCAGCGCTGGCTATTATCCTTTCCGAGCTTTTTCTGCTCCAAGGGGAACTGTCCACCAGCAATGAATACGGTGACCATGAAACAAGTTACTGGTCCGTAGCTCAGGGACCTTGTGATGAATGGGTTCAGTCTCTTCTTACGAGCGAAGACGGACAGCGAAAATTTATTGGTTTTCGCATTACATTCGACAATTCTGAAGAGCGCCGCCGCCTTGTTGATAAAAATTCAAAAATGCTGGGGAGTTATTTACTTCCCTATTTTGTCAATTTTACGAGTGCTGCATCGGCGTTTATTACGCTGCCTGACAGCGTCACGTTTAAACAAGTACAACGCAATAAGCCACTCATTCACCCTGAAACCACATTAAGTCACATTCTTACCATAGAAGACTCGGCGTTTCTCTCTCGTATCAAATTTAAACTAATCTCGGCGATTGACCGCCTGCCCGACCCGACCGGGCTGTATGCCAATATGTTCAACCACATTATGGACCGGGCACTATTAACACACCTCGACCGGGAGCAAATTGATAGCCCTTGTGTGTGCAAAAAGGTCATCTCAACCTACGCAGACACCATGCTAACGCTCCCGGTATTTAATACAGGGATCACCGGGAGATACCGACACTGGACGCCCTGGGGGATTAATTTTGTTGAGTTTAGCCGTCAGGCTGCAAAGGAAAAAGCCTGTGTCTATGTTCCTGAACCCGGTCAAATTCATTGGAAAAGTCCGGAGCATAAGGAACTGGCTGAGTTCAGCCTGATCAACCACATAATCCCGCAGCAATACCACTGGTTGCTGGGTGTGCCAACAATCTGGCGAAGCCACTACCGTGACCATGGCGACCGATTAGACTTATTCAGGGAGTGGAGGGACGCAAATGGCTGCGGATAATTCTGCACGGGCAGTATTCATCAGAGGACTGCTTTTTTTAGGGATGATGCTTTATCTTATTTATAGTCTGGGCTTCCAGAATACTGACGATCTAAAGCAACAAATCACTCAGGAGGTGAACGCCAGTCGTAGCCTCATTTCTAATGACCGGTGGTTGTCGGTTATTGCAAATAGTGAAGCTACTTTGTCGACTCTGATTAATGACTATAAGCTGATCGAATATCTGAATACGATACTGATCCCGGAAACGACGAAACCTGCGCGTGGGCTGAATTACGTTGCAGAGAAGATGTCATCGGTAAACTACACTGTGGCAAAGAATCTCCCCTTGCTCATTTATCAGTCCATTTTCCGCTGGAATCTGATACTCGGCTGGCTGATTGTGTTTTCACCTTACTTAATTGCTATGCTCGCTGACGGCATGTATCAATGGAAATTAAAACGTTACGTTTTCGGTAATGTAACCGTTCAGTTTTACAGGATCTGGTTCAGAGCCTTCTGGATAATTGGTGCATTAACCTTTGTTTACCTCTCAATGCCTAATATGTCTCTTTTTAACAATATCGCTCAACTGTTCCCCCCTGTCGCATTGCTGATATTGGGAATTGCACTCAACCGCTTGTGGTCTAACTTTCAAAAACTTATGTAATAAGGTGGTCAGATGTTTAACCGTAAAAATAAGAAGTCACCTGCCAATATCAAAGAATCGCTTGATGAGAACGCTGACCGTTTTTATAAGATGTTCCGAATCCATACCACCTCAAAAGTGGTTATTTCCCTTCTGGCATTAGCAGCAGCAGGGGTTTCGGCCTTTAATATTTACGATAAGTATCAGGAATCAGAAGGACGAATGGATCATATTGCCGTCGTGCGCATATCGGGAGAAATGGGCACCGGGTCAGAGGCCGGTGACGGTTCTGTGATAGCCGCAGCACTGGCAAAAGCGTACAACAACCCGCATGCCAAAGCTGTCATTATCGAGGCGGAGTCAGGTGGTGGCGGACCTTCAGACGCGATTATTATTTATCGCCAGATTAATGCACTTCGAAGCCACCAGCAGAAGATTGAACGTATTTCACATGCGGAATCCGCAAGCAAGACCCGTAATACGGGTGATACCAGTGCTTCACGCTCGCAGGACGATATCAATGCCGAACAATCGAAACGCAATACCCTGGAGGTCCTCTCCGCCGGGAGTGGCCGTTTCATTGCCGATATGGAAACCAGCTATAAGCCTATTATCGTTAGCGTCAAAGGCATTTGTGCTTCAGCGTGCTACTACGCCGTGTCCCCTGCTGACGCCATTTATGCAGATAGCAGCGCTCTGACCGGCTCGATCGGCATACGAATGGATCACTGGAACCTGTCCCGCGTCATGGATACGGTCGGTGTTAAAAATGAGCCGCTCACAGCAGGGGAATTTAAAGCTGCACTCGACCCTTATCATCCGCTTTCCGAGGCCACCCGGGATTTTATGCAGAAGCAAATCCTGGATTCCATGCATGAAAAATTTATTTCGGACGTTGAGCAAGGCCGGGGTAACAAACTAATTAGCCGCCCGGAGGCAAATGCTGTCGCTCTGTATTCCGGCCGGGTATGGACAACGCAGCAAGCAATCCAGTACGGTCTCATCGACGGTGACCTGACACCAGTCGAGGTCCGTTCGCGTCTGTCTCAAATGTATTCGACCACTACATTCAAAACGTACAACGAGCCGCAACGATCGCTTCGCTCCGCGCTCGGTATGTTAATGAGCCTGTCAACCAACATCGAAACGCTGGCGGGCACAACCTCCCGGTTACTTGATTCTGTTCAGGCCACCAGCTATCCGACGGTGAAATAAGATGGACGTGATCCTGATGGCGTGGCGGGTGATAGCAATAAGTATTATTGCCCTGGTACTCATTGTGCTTTATTGCTTGATGGGATTCGTATCGTCAGCCATTGCTGAACGCAGGACGGCCAAGCAAATTGAAGCGTACCTTCCTGATGATGCAGAAGGCCTTCTGAGCGATTTAACTCTGCCGGTTAGTGCCACTGGCACCACGCAGATTGATCACGTCCTTATCGCCTCTCATGGGCTCTACGTCATCGAGCAGAAGAACTATGCTGGAAAGCTCTATGGGAAGCTGGATGAAAGCCACTGGCGAAAATGGAAATCGTCAGGGACACTAAAGTTACAAAACCCGTTCAGGCAAAACTACGGTCACATCAAGGCCATTCAGTCTACATTACGCGCCAGCGAACTGGAGTGTATCAATGTTGTCATCATTAACGGGCCCTGCAAGTTTGAAGGTGAGAAGCCAGACTGGCTTTGCATGGGTATGGGTGATTTTGTTCGGAAAGTCACTGAGCGGCGCCAGTTAACTGTATTCAAGCCTGAGGCAGTAAGTTATATCCGTGGGGAGCTGAAGTTAAAGAGAAAGCCTCCTGGCCTTTATACTGATCTGGACCATATCCACAACGTTACCACCAGATACAAAACAACTATGCGATTGGAGCAGCGTATTACCTATAACCTTTTGCGCTTTCTTCGGAATCTACCGGGTAAAATATTCGGTTCGACAAAGTAAAAAAAAGCCCTGCTAATTTATGCGGGGCTTTTTTATGGATTCAACACCGGAATATTTTGCCATGCTTCCTGCATAATTTGCATGACCTCCCCAATGGGTAGCGACGGCCATAAGACTGTGTCAGTCATGATTACGCCAACCGGCTCACATTCAATGGGAACCAGAATTAAAATCACACGAGTCCCTTTAACCTGATACGCAAGATTAACTACCGCCTGTCTGTAGGTTGCCAGAACACCAGAACCGTACTCCGCTGGTTTGCTGGCCCAGTTCCGTACCAGAGCATAAGCCTGCGGCATATAACGATTATCCAGAACGCCCTGTGGCCGACGAAAAGGCACAATATCATCGGAGCGGTAGATAGTAGTGGTGGTTACGTTGGCCGTTGTCATTATTAAACTCCTCCCGTCCAACCCTATTAAATCTGAATGAATAGGGTTCAACTAACAGTTCCTAGTCGTGAAAACTGGCTAGTGTAGCTAGAATTTTTGTTCCATTTGTTGAGCTTCAAAATCTCTCGTTGCCTTCAATAATGAAGCGCCACTGTAGTACTCCGGTTCAGTAATATCATCCTCTTTATTCAACCATTGCGAGGCTGATTCATTGCCTGTCTTAACTGTACTCACATCGCTGCCTTGGTATTTGGGCAACATTACGGCATCCACTTCTTGATAAACGCCATTGCGTTTCACCAGGATTTTAACCGCTTTCGCTTTGCTGCGTTTTTCGCGCACTTTATTAACCAGATACAGCACGACAATCCAGCCTACCAGTACGTAAAGAAAAGTATTCATAATGCCCTCCTTTGTATGTGTCCATTATACCAGGTTCCGTCCCAGCCCAAATAGGTTCGGTGCATGAAAAATAGACTTTCCCGCTTGAATCTGCAAATCACCTCCGGCGTGCCTTTGCTGCCCCGAGAGATATTTTCTTTCCGGATGCGTCTGACAGATTCAGAAAAGGTACTTTTCTGCACGACGGATTTAATTTAGATTCTCTGACTTCACGCCCCACCAGCCAGAGCCCACGGCCGCAACCTTTACGAAAAAAACCGTCAAAATTACCAATGTCGATAGCTCCCCACCAGCGGACGCCTGCGAACAGCATCAATCACCACCACCCCCACATCCGCCACCAGCGTCACCACCACCCCCACATCCACCATCACCGCCTGAGGTATCGGGGGTAAAGAAGGAACCATTTCCGTCGGCAATCCCCCCTCTCTTACTATCCTGCGTATACCGACGCCCTTCGGTCTGGGAATGGCAAAGTGCCTTTTTATTACGGGCTCTCAAAAATAGACAGCAGAAAAGACATACAACCACATAGAGGGTTAAAACAATATGGAGAATCATAAGCACCAGTGAAATCCTGTGAGTCATCGTTAATTGTCTGAGTATTTATATCAAAGTCCCTCGCGCTTAATTTTTGCTAGCACGTCCCTTTTCTCTCGATCGCGAATTAAGATGGCTCAGTTCAGTTACAGACGACACACCGCAGGCATCCGCCAGGCATATCTACACGCAGGTCGGGAGGTCACGACGATTTCTTTCCGGATGCAAGATACCTTTTCAGTTCCCCGGCGCCATCTCGGCACCGGGCGAAACCATCTGCATGCGGGTCAGACTTATACCACCAGCTGTGGGCCCCGGGCAGACCCAGACTCCCTTCCCCGTTTGCCAGCACTGACAGCTGAGTCCATAAAAAGAAACCCGGAGTTACCGGGTTCTTGTGCTGATCAGCTGGCCTTCAGTCCGTGGCTTTGCAGGTGGCTATTGAGCGCATCATAGGCATCGGGTTCATAATTCCAGTTACGCCAGATCAGCTGGCGATCGTGGTCGCGATGATTACGGATGGCAATCTGGAAATGGCCTGCTGGCTGGAGGTTTTCGATAAAGACGTTCTGGTAACCGGCGGCAACGGCGCGGGCTTGAGCCAGTGATAACGGTGATTCGTTGCTGAAAAATCCGCTCATGGGCATTTCCTTCATAATGGCCAGGCCTGAGCCTGGCACTGGGTGTCAGGCCACAAGGCGTTTCGCGAGTTTAACGAAGTGATCTTGGTTGTTGTAGAGCGGCATCTGATAGGCCCGGTCTGAAATAAACATCCGGATCTGGTCAAATGTCATGCCGCAGTTAAAGCCGGTTTCGCTGACATTAGCCCGGGGAAAATCGGCGCAAAATTCGTTTAACACCTTCTCATGGACAATGCCGATATTAAGGAGTCCGGCAGGTCCGTTATCACGGAAAGACACCACCCGGAATGCACCGTACCAGCCCGACTGGCAGAAGAAGGTAAACGCCTGGTTCGCAAGTCCGTTAAACAGCTCGTAACGCAGGCTGGCACTTAGCGATTGACTGTCCAAGCAGTACACACGGTTGATGAAGACGCCTGGGTCGATATTTGCAGGGGTCTGCCCGTAAGCAATACACGGCATAGGCATTTCCGCAGTGTCTTTGTTATCACCAATTACTTTATATTGGGTGGCGATGATATCCGCCAGCATTGATCCACCAAGTGTGTTAATTGCTGCGATGTCGTTAATCTGAATATTAAGATTTTTCATATTTCACCTCGTCGTTTTTTATTATTATTCCACAACCGGTTTCGTGGCTAATAACCTGAAGTGAAATATTTAATAAATAATTCAGTACGACAGACACAAGCCGGTTGACCGTTCAAAAATGTCCTGTAAATGAATACCACAGACATCCAGATTAAAGCGGACAAGCTCTGCTTCATTATTTGAAGTAGAAAATAAATAAAAATCAAATCCACCTGTATTATCATCTTTGAAAATTCTGAAGGAATTATTATCAACAGCGTCGGCCAGTTCAACGTGAACGCCATAGCGCACTTCACCGTCGTCAAACTGTGCAATTCGGCGCACAGATTTAAGACGGACAAATTTCGCCAGCTCCAGTTCGGGCGCCTGGGAAAACGTCAGTGCCTCGAAGATGAGATCAGCCGTTTCATGTTGCTTCCTGCGGTCGAACTCAAACAAACCGCCACCGTTGTTGCGATAGACCGGCTGAAGCGCATTGACCAGGTTGAACGACTGCCGGTTCCTGTCATATCTGTACATTTAAAGGTACTCCAGACCTGCCAGCATCCACCAGCAGGACATAATGTGATTAGTGCCAGTCGGCGATCAGTTCTTCGCACTGCAAAAAGGATAAGCACTGCTGTGCCAACACGGGCAGTACGGCAATGTTGGGTAGGCGGTTGTAACACCAGGCGTTAAACAGCATCTGCCACGGACCGGCGTAGTAACCGGCCATTTTCTTTTTTTGCTTCGGAGTACGGCACGCTGAAATAGCCTGCTGATAGAGACTTTCATTTTCGGCACCTGAGCGTTGTTGCAGTGCCTTGTAAATAAAGGAATAGAGAGCGTCGGAACAATTAGATGCGTAAGCCAGACTGGTTTTCATAATACCTCCTGTTTTTTGGTATTATATAAAATTCGACCTGCTAGCTAATAACCTACACTGAATATATTTTTAAATTCCCATAAATATTAAATATGGACGAATGTGGATTTAAGCGTTGTAAATTATTAAAACCATATCTTATTCTACCATTATGTATTCCCTACAATACGCTTGCTAATTCGTAATTTTGCAGTTATTTGAATATCACCATCCTAAAAGCTGGTAGCCACCTATTTTCCCTCGGATGTAAGTTCACAATAACTCTGTTTATTGCCTGTTCAGTGGCGGTTAAGATTTATAAATGGGTGTGCCATTCGTCAAATCGGTATCCATGGGGTTTGCAGGTACTTATTAAAACGGATCATTCACCTTTTACGTTTACTGCAAACGAGCGTAAGAATTCAGTTGCAGCTCTGCGTCCGCCTGCTGTTGCAGCACGTCCATCACCCGGCTGAGCATGGTCAGCGCCTGGGAGGGGGAGCCGCCAAAAGTCACTTTAATTTCGTTGGTGGTGTGGTGCTGCTCCAGATCGAGAATATTCACTTCCACGTCTTCGCCCTTCTCATCCTTCGCCGTACACTGAATGCTGACCCGGGTCACAGGGTCCTTAACTGTCTGCAATGGTGCCTTCGTGCTGACGTTGATCGCGATATTCTTCATTACCCTGTTTCTCCTTGACCTGTGGTGGTAACCGACCCTACCGGGTGGAGGGTCGGTCAGAAAATCATGCCTGGCCCTGTTGCTGCTTTTCGGCATGCTTACGCAGGTACTGCGTGAGATTGCCGTGGGCTTCACAGATGGCATTCATCTCATCATTGGTCAGCACTAAGGTGTACGTATCGTCGCTGAGGTTCTTAGCGGCACGTTGTTCTGCTTCTTCCGCAATACGCGAAAAAAGCGGGATTGCCGTGTCCGCAATCGTCGTCACGGTCTTTTTGTTGAGTACGCTGGAGACCGATACAGTTTTAGGCTCTGGCGTTTTGATCGGATCTTTCGCCTTCGGCTCCGGGGTGTTTTCCGGAGTTGGCTCCGGGTTGGTCCCAACATTCCCGTCCACCAGCTGCGGCGGGGTGGTCTCATCCGTAGTACCTTCGACGGATGTTTGTTCCGTCACGGTGGTTTCAGGGGTGTTTGCGTTCGTTTCCTGCACGACCGGCGCTTTCGGCTGCATGGCTGCATCAATGTTGCCAGCTTTGACGAATTTAAGGGTTTTGGCCGTAGCCTTGCCATAGACGTCGATGGCTTTGGTGATATTATTCACGGCCTTATCGCCGCTGTAGAGATATTCATCCAGCGCGACATACATGCTCACTTCCCCTGTCACCAGCATAACCTGGAGGGCTTCAGGCAGGTCCAGGACGCGAACCATCTGACGCAGGTGCTGTTCTGTTTTACCGCGACGCTTGGCCAGTTCTGCGAACGTTTTAGGTTCTTCAGCATCTTCGACCATCCGTTTGATGGAGAGCGCCTCAGCCACGACAGACAGAGCCAGATTAGAGTTACCGTCCAGCGTAAACTGTTCGGCACTGGCGCGGCTACCGCGAAACTCCTCGCAGCGAATTAACGAAATCAGTTCACGCCCTTCCTCTGCCAGCTCGATGTTTGCCATAGCGGCGGCGCGGATACGACATGCCCCCTGACGCAGAACAGGACGACCATTCAGAACCTGCACGACGATAGCTGGTACGCTTAAAGGCTCAGACTTATAGGACTCTTTAAGACTGTTCAGGTGGGCTACCACGTGGGGTAAGGAGTAGTAGCTTTCTCCCATGCCAGCGGTACGGGTGTTAAAACCTTCTTCCTCTTCGACCACTGCCGGGTTGATGACCAGACCATTGCTTTTGCGTGCGCCGTTACCGGAACGCTCCAGGTAAGTGCGCAGGCTGATATCGTTGTTAGCGGTTTTTACATCATTTTCGATAGTGGACATTGTGGCCTTCCTTTTAAATTTTCGTTTAGGGTGGTTGTTCGCTACAACACAACAATACCAGGTTCGATTCATTTCCTAATAACCTGAGGCGAAAAAAAAAGTAACTTTTTTTCCCGTGGTAATAGTACGTGATCCGTCCGTTTTAATTTTTCGCTAAGGAGGCCAAATTTAACTTTAGTGTGAAATCGGGTACCAAAAAGCCGGAATTTATCGAAAAAGTTACTTTTCCGTCTGCAAGAACCCACAATAATGCAGAACCGTCAGCATGAAAGGTGTTACATGCGCTGAAGGGAAGATGAGTAAGAGGGGAACTGCGGCGTCACAAGGCATCTAAAGTTACTTTTCCAAAATATGGAATGGCAATCTATCTATCGCTATAAAAGAATAACCGGGATCACTGTCGAACATCTCAACGCGGGGCAGGTAGAATGAGGGAATTAAAATCGGGCCAGGCTAAATCTGCCCGGCCATCGGGAAAGGATACGGCGGCATGGGTCTTACACGAGATAATGCGAATGTATGGTCTTTTCCGGTTGCGACTGTTGGGTTTCTTTCTCACCTGTGGCTAACCGTCGGTATTCGGCGTCACAAAACATCCGTAAGTTGGTAAAGACTTTCTCCATAAACTCAGCGTGAGCAAACGACTCACCCGGGGATTGTGTACGTTCTTTCATACATTCCTTTTTAATCATGTCGACACCTTCGGCACAGGTTGCAGCGGGTACGTCAGCGGGTCACCGGCTGGCGCTGATAATTCGTGAATCCGGAATAGTATTCTACCCTGTTCGCATGCCACATCTGGTCGATAAGCGGGGAATTTCAATCCTATATTGAACCCAGCGACCACCGCAGGGAGAAGGGGCACATTCTCCCCCGCTCTTCTTCCGTCTGCGGGAGGTCACACTCGGCGCGGTGTCCCCGGGCAGAATCATGCTGTGACGGCTGGCGTCCATATCAAGATGTCAGCTCCTGGATTAAACCGCCTCCATCTTCTGTAAATGCAGGGGCTAATGACTGTGTGCAACTGAATTTACCGCAGCATCCGTCCTGTATAAAAAATCCTCAAAACGTTGTTTTCTATTGTATTGACAATAGAAGTTCAGAAGATCATAGTAATCCCATGGCGCGGCATCCGCACCAACGCCCCGGCGTTTCCGGGCATAAGGTAAGCATCATGACCCACGATATCGACACCCTCATTCGTCTGTCCCAGCATAAGTCCCACATCGTCGCTGTACGCCGCCTGCAACTGGCCTTTGAGCTAGAGCTGCGCGACGCAAAAATCAACTCACGTGACGTCGCTGATGCGCTGGCTACCTTGAATGCGGCTATCAGTCTGGAAGAAGAGCTGAACGGCTCTGCGTATGACGATCTGCATTTTGACCTGACCGATGGCGCGAAAGTCGACGCAGCCGAACTGGCAGCGTACCGGGCACAGAAACCGGTGGCTTCCTGCATCGTGGCCGATGGCAGCATTGTGCCAGACGGTTTCGGTGATTACTGCGAGCCGCTGGCAGATGGGGCGCATGACTTGTTTGTCCGTCCGGTCTCGGCATAAGGAGCGATCCATGAGCAAAGAGACTCTGTCACTGGCAACCCGTTACGCAGGCAACTCCTCTGTGATTTCGGAAATGCAGACAGCGCTGGACGTAATGCCGCTGGTGACGGAAGCCGTTCAGAGCGTGTGCGAACGGGTTGAATGTGAGCCCACTGAATTTCTGGACGCGATGGCGCTTGTAAAACGTTTCCTGCTGGCAAAACAAGATGAACTCCGTGCGGAAAGCGTTTCAATCCGCAAGCAGCTGGGTGAGATGGGGGAATAATGATGATTAAGGCTACTATCAGCAACGATGCGCTTCGCACCCGTATTCAGGCGCTGCGTAAAACCAGTGCAAACACCCTTGTCAGCACGACGAAATTCGACGCTGATGCGCTGGAGGAGCTCCTGCGCCTGCGTACCGCAGTGAAGCTGAGACGAGTACGCGTGGTCCAGAGTGGCACCTGCGACTGCGAGGAGCCCTGTGAATGCATGCCCGGGCTGTATGTAACCGTCGACTCCGGCGTGGGTCACGGCCAGGCGGTCTGGACTTACCGGGACGACGGAAAATCCGGTCTGGCGTACTGGTGCGAATTTATGGGACTCGCTCCATTCTGGGCCGAAGACCAGATGAATGCCGCCGAACTGCTTCGCGAGAAGCTGGCCTGGCTGGGTGAACATGTCGAGGTGGTCCCGTGGTAATGAAGCTGTATTGCCCCGAGTGCCTGGCGTACCTTGAAGGGGGGGATGGAACGCTACAGGACTGTCACTGCGGCTGGAAACAGCCGGTCAGCTCTTCCACTGAAGAGGGCGATGATCATGACGCTGACTAACGCCCAAATTTATACTCTGCGTCGGCTGAATACCGGAACCCGCTACCTGATGCAGGGCAACGGAAAGAAAGGGATGGAGCAGCGTCCAGATTGCCTCAGTACGCTGGGATATTTTCCGGTTAATGCCCCCAGTCTGCCGCCCCTCTTCCGGCTGGGCCTGATTGAGTTCACTCTGAAAAGTGGGTTAGAACAGAGCTGTTTCTATCGCGTACGGCTGACCGGGCGTGGGCAGGAGTTAGCCACAACGGCGGTGATCTCGGTGGGCTGACTCAGCCCGCTGCTGCACTGCGCATTACAACTTTAACAGTCTGATTTAAAAAATAAATACAGCTATCAGGTGGAAAAAGCACCCGTTGTTTTGTATTGACAAAACAACTCTGATTCTGTATATTTAATCACACAGCGGCACTCTGGCCGCACGCCCCGGCGTTTCCGGGCATACAGGATAACCCCATGAAACCGATGCTTAAATCCGCTTTCTTCTCAGCTGTTAAATCACTCCTCACCAACGGCTTCAGACCAACCTTCTACACCGTTAACTGTGGCCGAATCGGCATTATCGCCTTTACCGATAAAAACGGTTCTAAGCAGGTTGAACAGGTCTATTCCTGTACCTCGCTTGCCGTGAAGACCATTGCTCCCCGTTTCGAAAAGTGGTTTGCTGCTGCCGTGGCGGAATTTCATGCGGCCGCAGCTGAGACTCTGGAGTCGGGCCAGCGGGTCCTGGACAAGGGTACTGTTCGTACCGTGACGGGATTTCGAAGTGCATTCATCCGCAGCGCTAACGGCACACCCCGTGCCCAGGCACGGACTGGCGTAGTCATGCTTGATCATCGGCACGAAGTTATGGCCGGTGATCTTGTTCGAATGGCTGACAATCCATCAGACACCGTCGTCCATAATACAGACCAACAGCCTGACCAGACAATTCATTCTAACGTGCAGAACGTTTCCGTAAACCTCGCCACAGGACTGGCCCCTGACCCGACGGTTTCAACAGCGACATGACACGGCTGCACTCTCCCCCTGGGAGCCGCACTACGCGGCTCTGTTTGACCGAGAACACTATGACCGATAACAATGAAAAGCACGTTAACGCGATCCATATGAAGGGCAACGATAACGCGAAAAAAGATGAGGCCGACAAAGCAACGGCACTGGTCCAGATGCGTATGACCCCGGAGAAAAAATCACGCTATGTCCGTGAGGCGAAGCGTAATGGCCTGACTATCTCGGCATGGATTCAGCGTCATATGGATCAGGTATGTGATGAGTCAGACGTAAACTATCTAAAGAAAAAGGCTGGCGAGCAATAGGCGACAGTCCACCAGCAGCAGCGAAAAGTTACTTTCCCGGTTGCCTGAAAAGGACCGCATACTGCAAACACAAGGTGTGAACATCACACCCCCGCCCCGGCGGCTCCGGGCAAAGGAGTATCCAATGAAACTTTCCCGCCAGACCACGAACGACACTGCTGTTATCGAAGGTACCCGCAGCCACTTCTGGGGTCGCTCGCTCTACTTCATCATTGAGAATGCGCCCAGGGCACACCTCGTCGCTATTGATGAATTGCTGGATGCAGCGGGTTGGGAAAGCGATCACTGTCCAAACTACGAAGATGACGATGCGTTTGGGCATGCCGGTTACAGCTGCGGGTACATGATTGAGATCGATGACGTGGCACGCTTCAGGGCTGACTATAAGCGCCTCAAAAAGCAGATTGCCGCCCATATCGCCGCCCAGCGTAAAGCCGCAGCCAAACAGACGGCATGAATTTTAATGCAAGCGTTGAGCCTGCATCTAAAAGGAACTGTGCAATGACCGAACAACTATCGGATGAAAAACTGCACCAGCTGGAAGGTGCTGCCGCAAATTACCGTACGACATACCAGGCGCACCTCGCTAATCCACTGGATGGCTCCGCAGTACAGGACTGGGATGAAGCGACCCGTCAACTAATGGCGGTCATCAATTACGATGAAGCCAATATTATCGCGCACCTACTGGCTCGCCGGGATGCAGATCTTGCCAGGCATGAAAGCGACATGACCCGGGCTATCGCAGCTTGGCAGACGGCATCCGTGAAGCTGTCCGAGCAGGCCAGCCAGCAACCAGAATTCCACCTCCGCCGTGTTGGTGGGGACGAGGAGCTCTATGCCCCTTGTGGAAAAGATTATCCACGGGGAAGAGCGTACTACGTTAAGCCGGTAGTGAGCCTGGTTACCGTAAATTGTCCGCCCTGCGACCAATGCTTTGATTCTGCCGACGCCGCAACGGCCTACCGGGATGAGCAGTGGAGACATGTGCTGAGTGAAGCTGGTGTGCTGGTTACGCCGGGGGAGACAGCCCCGGTTCAGCCCACTGAAGACAAGCCGCTTTCCAAATAGTGCGATTGAAAATGAAAACGAAGATGAAACAGCCCAAATCTGCACTTCAGAATGCGATGAAGGGCGAAGAGCCTGCGAGCGTACAAATTCAGATGCGTGCCACTGTAACAAGAAAAGAACGCTATAAGGCGCAGGCAATTCAGGAGGATCTGAATTTAACCGAATGGATGGCGAATCATCTGGACGCCGTCTGTGACGCCGCCGAAGGAAAGGCATCCGTCAGCATCTTTTCCCCGGTTGTACCGGAGAAGATCCCAGACAGCGTCTACCAGGTCATCTATCAGGAATGCGGCGGGTTCGTGGACTGCGATGCGAATGCCCAGACGATCTGGAATGCCTGCCGCCAGGCCATTCTGAAAAACGTGAAAGACTGAATACCCGGCGTCATTTTACCGGATGCAGCAAGGACAAACATGACCATAATTGAACGCCGTGCAGAGATGCGCCAGACGGCCATTAAAGCTCTGCTGGATGCTGAAGAAGCACTGACCGCACTGGCTATGTCCTATGAGCTACAGCCCAATGAGAAGACCAGTGCATGTCATCCACAAACCAGTACTCTCTCCACGACCAGCCAGGTTCGGAAATTGCGGCGGGTCCTCGAAAAATTGAGGCGTTGAGAATTAAACAGGACGCAGGAGGAGGTACCCAGTGCGAGCCGCAGCCGTTCTGGGGAGAATTTTAATCCGACGGTATTCCACTGAGACTGTTGAATGCCTTGGGTAATTGAGTGGCGGTCTGCCACCGAACGGAAGGAAAAAAGGGTTTCCCCGACCGGAGAAACCCTTTTCTAAAGGTGCTATTGGCTTGCTGGCCACATCTGAATCGAGGGGGGTTACCCCCCCTCTTTCAGCTACTTACCGGATTCGTAGTCCATCACAGCCGACACTTCCCGCGTACAGTCTTTCAGCCGCAGTTCGCAGAGCGAATTGCGCGTAAGCCAGGTGAATATCAACAGCGTAAGACATACTATCAATACGCACAAAACAACGGGTTGGTTCGGCAGTTTCATGGCTTCTTCTCCTGTCAACGCAAAGCAGAAGTGTCACCATCGGTGCGAAACAGAGATGTCATGCTTTGGTTCAGAGAATGCGTTTGACCGCCTCGCTATATACTTCCGAGCGTTCTCTTTTCCCAACAGAAATCACGAAAACGACAACTTTCTCGTCTATAACCTGGTATACAAGGCGATAGCCTGAAGACCGGAGCTTAATCTTGTAACAATCAGGCATACCACGGAGCTTGTTTGCTTCAATCCGGGGTGACTCAAGTACTTCAACCAGCTTCTTTTTCAACTGTTCACGTACCGTCGAGCCCAGCTTTCGCCATTCCTTTAGTGCCCGCTCGTCAAAATCCAGAAAATACGCCATCAGAGTTCATCCAGCGTCACACGTACTGGCTTAGGATTACGAAGTCGTTCTTTCACTATCTCCACAAGTTCAGCATCTTCATCACTCAGGAGTGTCTGTTTGAACGGCAAGCGTTCATTGTCAGCGATATACTCGAGCATGAGACGAAGCGCTTCAGAAGGAGTTACGCCCATTTTTTCAAGCGCGGCGTAAGAACGCGCTTTAAGTTCATCGTCAATACGTAGGTTAATGCTACCCATGTCTTACACCCCTTGTAATTACAAATGTCATTACAAGTATCGCACTACAACATGCTTAGGGCAAGTCACGAAGTAAGTCAGAAAGTAGTCGTAAGAACGGTGATCACTGTCCGCTTTGTGCCAGAAGCGGACTTTTTAAAAATATTGCGTGCCCAACAATTGGGCGCAGGTCACATCAAGTACCCTCAGAATTATAGAGAATACCTGAAATTTTTGTAGAGCGAGGTTTGTTACCCTGCCCGACCAGCGACATGTGGTTAGTTTAGTGATCAGAAATGTCGAGCGTTTGGTCGTTCATTGACGCGGGATCTTCCAACGGTTCCACATGAGTGGTGATATGGATAAAAGGCAGTGCGGTGCGGATATCATTCTCTATACGCTCGGCCCAGTCGTGCCCATATTGAACAGTCCATCGCCCAGGAACTAGGATGTGCATTGTCATAAACGCCCGCCCGCCAGCCTGGCGTGTACGTAGTGCATGGAAATCAAGCCCCTGTTCACGATATCCTGCCAGCAGTGACTCGATTTTTTTGAGTTCTTCCGTGGGTAGCGATACGTCCATCAGACCTGCAGCTGAACGACTCATAAGCTGATAACCAGTCCAAACGATGTTGGCTGCGACCAGCAATGCAACGATCGGATCGACCCAAAACCAGCCGGTCAGATAAACCAGTCCGACACCAAAAATGACACCGACCGACGTCCAGACATCGGTCAGCAGGTGATGAGCATCTGCCTCAAGAGTGATAGAGTTGTGCTGCCTGCCAGCCCTTAACAAAATGCGAGCCGTCACAAAATTAAGGATTGATGCGACTGTTGAAACCAGTAATCCGAGACCAATCTCCTCAAGCGGCTGTGGAGTTAACATCCGCTCAACTGCGGTATAGGCGATACTGGCTGCCGCCAATAGGATCAGAAATCCTTCGAAAGCACTCGAGAAATATTCGGCTTTGCCGTGCCCATATGCATGGTTCTCATCGGCCGGAAGCGCAGCCAAGGTCAGCATCCAGAGCGCCATTAGGGCTCCTGCGAGGTTAACTACGGATTCGATGGCATCAGATAGCAGACCGACCGAACCGGTCATTTTCCACGCCACACCTTTGAGTCCGATAGTGGCAATAGCCGTGGCAATGGAAAGCCAAGCGTAGTGCGTCAGCGGACGAGGTAACCCTTTTGTTTTAGTCATTATTAACTTCCTAAAATAGGACGACTAACTCACATTTCTATCCATGATAGATAATTAAACAATCATTTCGCCATGAATATTTTTTCGTTTTTATTAAATTTAATTAAAAAGTCTCTGCAAGTGCTGTTTCATCTTCTAGTAAACTAAATTTTATTTTTAGGGTTTTCTTCAACTTGAAGTAATATTATCTCACAACAGATTAGTCACTTAGGTTAACTGAGCGGCTTTTATATTTTTCAATTAAAATATGCAAAACTCCCATTGCACCATGTGCATAAAAATAGACCTCAATGAAAGTAGTAAAGAACTTATGCCAGTGGATTACTGTTTCAGCCAGATTTGACTGCATGGTATTCAACAAGAACCATAGGCCACCTGAAAGTGCTACAATTAGCAATGCTAGAACTCCAAATCCTTGGATTGTACTGGCAATACCTCCCGAATGTGCATCGGGCAGTCGGAAACTAGTCAACGTTTTTATATCTTGCTTAATACCACTAAAGTCAAGCCCTACCCATGAAAAATAATAAGTAAAACCTCTTTGAGTAAGCATCCAACTTAACATAATAAAACCACAAATAATCAGTCCTAACCCTGAAATAATGTGCATCCAGGTTATAACTCCTTCAAGACTATGTTCACCAATTGCTTCGGTCTCTGTCAGATTAGAGTTAATAATTTGTGATAATATTAGAAATGCCACAATGATGTGAAGAATACGAAAAAAAGGAGCGTAATCATGGGGTAATAGATTCCAGAGTCGCAATTTCATTAATGAGTCCTTAGTAAATTTATCGATGATCTTAATCATACAAAAGAATTATTAGGATAACCTTAATTCTTAAAATTGCAGCAGGCATTAGTTCACCTCTGATATGGCCACTTGCGAAATGGGAATGGTAACTGTTATTACTATGTGTTTACTTGCTGTTCTTGTTACGCAGCCCCTTAAACACATTACTTTCAAATATGATTTCCTGCTGGGTTTAAATATGTGTCTTTCTATAGTGCGGCAACCTATTTTTACACCAACTCATGAATTAAATAAGAATCATAAATTAAATGAGAGGTTTAATTCTCTTGCTTAACGCGATGATATTAAATGGAAATTTTAATTTTTGTAATTTATTAAACAGTTAGAATGAGACATGGTAAATACGATCTTCCTTTAGATAATTCTGATAGCACTTTTTCTACTGGGCAGTCTGCAATGTCCGCTTCACGCCCTGAGACATTCGACAAGCTTTTTATGGCTTCAGTAAGGGCGAGTGGCGCGCTTCGAGAGCCAGCAAATATTTTGCTTCATCGTACTGGGTTCTGGCCTTCCAGCAGCGGTAAATGATCCTTATCCATTTGAACGCCAGTGCCCGGATCGCAGACTGATGAGATTTGCCCTTCTCTCTGAGGCCCTGATAATACAGTCTGGCCCAGTATGATGAATTAACCGTCTTGGCAGCCCATTCAACAAAGGTTTGCCTGACGAACTTGGCACACTGCCATCGCCAGTGAACCCAGGATTTCTGGCCACTTCGTTCTGTCACCGGTGCAATACCTGCGTAGTTTTGAATTTCTTCAGCGCTGTTAAACCGGTCACGGTTATCACCAAGTGCAGCAAGCATTCGTGGGCCCATACACGGCCCCATGCCCGGAAGTGATTTGAACAGCTCCGCATCTGGCAATGTGTCAAACAACGCTTCGATTCGTTCGTCATAGGTTTTGATGATTTCACTCACGACTTTAATTTGTGTCGCCAGTGCTGTTGCCATCAAAGCATTAGCCTCTATAACGCTCGGGTCTGTAGTCAATGGGATCGCGTTATCAATACTCGCAACACGTTGCTCGGTAAGAGCCATTGCGCGGCCACCTTTGGCATTCAGAAAGTTGCGGATCGTGTCGCGCCTCGCTCGTTTCAGTTGTTGCAGACTGGGCCACCGGATAATCAGCTCACACAATAGTAAGCTACCCCGATGTGAGAACCACTCCAGTGGCTGAGGATAATACTGTTTAAGTGTGTTGATTATCCGGTTCACAAAACGGCGTTTATCTTCAACCAGCTGACGGCGCTGCTCAACCAGTTGCTGGAGTAACCGGATATCCGCATTGTCGGGTTCAATGGCTTTTATCTTTTGGGGATAACGCAGCATTAACTCTAATGCCAGCTCGGCATCCTGCGGGTCATCTTTAGCGCCGCTGGGCGAGAAGGCCTGCCGGTAACGAGCCAGGGACAAAGCGTGGACGGGGAAAACGGTGATAAATGGATATTTCTGAAGAGCATACACCACGGGACCTTTCTTCAGCTCAACGGCGATAGCGATCCTGCCTTTTACCTTCTGGTGTAACTCGGTAAGCCAGACATCAAGTGCTTCCGGCGTATGTTCAATCACATGGAATGTGCGTTCACCGTTTTTAAACTGAACACAGACATCGTGCTTTTTATCTGCCCAGTCCAGACCAACGTGCGCAGCAAATTGATTAGTCGCAGTCATCACCAACTCCTTTTTATCGGGGATTGGTATGCATTCCACGCTCTTCGAAAGAAATATAGCCAGCAGTTTATCTGCATGCCCTGAGTATTCGTTAGCGAACGTGGAGCACCCACTGGCTCGAAAGAAAAGCGGCGATCATCACGTGATTCTCGCTCAATATTCGTAACCAGTAAGCGCATACCCTGAATCACTTAAAGTGTAATTCTCAGGGTGCGAATGACTATATCTCGCTCTTAGCGGACATTAGCATAGGCTATTTACCATAACGCCGCATTACGCGTACCGCTCAGACGGCCTGAGCGCGTTTCTGACGTGTCCCCGTTAAAAACAGTAACAAACCACCCGAAAATGCACGCCAGAAACGCTACGTAAGAATCTATCCTATGACTGGATATGCACTCAACTGAATAACGCCTGGTTTCAGTCCATTTTATCGGGATCAGCCTTCTTTCTGGGTAATTTAGGGGGCTTCACTTGCTGATTACTTTGCGTGCGGCGCGTGAGCCAAGGATGGTCAGCTTTAGGTTTTACGTAGAATTTTGAGCGTAAATCAAAACGGGCATTATCCACACGTTCATGGACACTTTTTTCATCATCCAGTGGTATAGGCTCCGGGCCATCAACATATTTTTCCCATCCCAACGCTTTCCCATCATACAGAACCTTAATTTCACCGTTAAAGCTTTCGCATACCGTGACAACCGAATGCCGAAGTCGATATCCCCGGCCTTCACTGCGAATCTGAAACGCACTGCTTTTGTACTGGAAAGTGAGATTTTTGGAGAGAACGCGCTTCGCCTGGAGGCTGAAGATATAACCCAGTTCCTCTTCAGAATGGTGTACATCAAGATGGGCGTTATCAGCAATACGAGGCGGCGTAGCAAACCGGTTGTTATAGGCTTCAATAAAGGTCGGCAACCATGCGTTTGCTGTTTCAATATCACTGATACCCTGAAGCCGCATTTCTTTGACCAGCCTGTCCTGCAGTGTCTGATTGGCACGCTCTACCCGCCCTTTTGCCTGCGGGCTGTTGGCATGGATTGGCTCGATGCCCAGTGTCTTTATCGCACGTGTGAACTGAGTCAACTCTCCTTCCCGCTCCGGGTTATTTACTCTGAATATACTGTGTCTGTCAGAATAGAGAGCCAGTGGTACGCCATGATCATTAAGGTAACCCCGGAGGGTTTCCATGTAAGCCCGGGTTGTTTCTGCAGGAGCGAATCGTAGCGCCATCAGAGCGCTGGTAGCATCATCGATAAAGACTATCAGTGTGCATTTGGGGCCCCGACCTTCAAACCAGTCATGAGGCGAGCCATCAATCTGGATGAGTTCACCGTAGGATGGGCGCCGCATCCGGCGCTGATAAATTCGGGCAAACTTACGACGACGTTCGCGCCATATGCCCTCCTCTACCATCCACTTCCTGAGAGTTTCAATGGATAAACACAAGCCGTGTATCTCGCGCAATTTTTCGCACGCAAGCGTAGGTCCAAAATCAGCGTAGCGGCCTTTGAGGAGTGAAATTACTGTTGCTCTGAATTCGGTAGAAAAGGAATTATTGGGACGCTTTCCACGTCGGCGGGAAACTAGACCAGAAGGCCCTTCATTTCTATACCGTTGCACCAGACGTTTAACCTGCCGAATAGAAATGCCAATGCGTGCCGCAGCTTGTTCCTGAGTAATATGGCGATTAAGTGACTCCTGAATAATGTGAAGTCGGTCGAGTTCCTTATGACTCATCGTAACAGTCTCTTTGATCATGAAAAATCCCCCAGAGAATTGTCTGGGGACATTTTAGAATGGTTCAAAGGGGACATTACAGCTTGGTGTTAACACATGGCTTCTTCTCCTTGCATTTTTGCAGGTAAGAGGCTAACCTTTAATGTGACTAGCATCAGGGGCCTCGGGTTAATTTGAAAAAATTACTCGGGGCTTTCTGCTTTTTACCACAGTCAAACAGTGATTCTGCTGGCTGGGGCAAAAGCCTCCAGCACCGAAGCCATTATACCACCCAGCCCCCTTCAAACGAACAGGTCGACCGCCTAAATATTTAATAAGTAAGTATTTCAGGTTTTGCTGCCTCGCAGGCCGTAACAGCGGACGGCTGACGTAATCGCTGACGAAACAGACGGATGCAAATCTCTACACTCAACGCCGCCAGCCCGTCCGGTCCCCCGCTTCTTTCCGACTGTAATCAGTCAGTCTTCGAACCCGCGATCAGTGACAAACGGTGAGCACGAACACAACTGTGCATTAGGCTATCCGGGTAATGGGCGATTTTCTCCAGTTTCTCATCGAGGCGGGTATACGTCAGTCGCCTGATTTTCGTTAGTTCCTCGTGAAGCCAGCGTTTGATAAAGGGATTGCTGGAAAGCAGCACCAAATCGGAGTCCTCCACTTCATCAAAAAGCCAGACGGGTTTTGCCGGAGTAAGACGATAGAGCCAGGGACGCGAATAGTCCCCCGTCGCAATCAGGAACCAGACAACAATGCCAAGTGCGAGCTCCATGACCAGCATCAGGGTAAACTGAATATCCCGGACGTCAGGCTCTCCGGTAAAGCTCATCAGTCGGTCGCCAGTTGCCACACGCTGGATAATACATACCAGCATCAGCAGAGCAAGCAAAAGCCCCATGAGCAGCCCGCCATTCACCTCAAAAGTAGCTTTCTGGACGCGATCAGGCGGTACCTGTCTACGGTAGCGGCCGACCACTTCGCCGATCAGTTCCCTGATGGCCATGCGTTCTTCATCGACCGTTGTTGCGGTATATCCGGACGGGTCCGATTCAGTTTGGTTCATGTACCCTCTCCTCACTCTGAAAATTAATGGTCACAGACACGCTGATCATACCCGGTGAACGGGAGCTAGTTTGCGGGTTAAGGGCTCGAAAAAAACGGGATTAAAGAGGGAAATGACAGCAGGAAGGTGGGATGCAATGAGCTGTTTTGTTTCCCTACAGTTAAGTGGGGGGGGGAAACTGCCATCACCGGAATACGCTGAGAACGGAACGGGCCAAACCGATAAGATGGACGGGCGCTATTTTGATTCCAATATTCGGGATTTTTCTTCCCGCGTCGCCAAACGGGCACTTCCGGAACGGTCGCGGATGAGTAGCGGCTTATCTTTTTTCCAGCTACTTATCGCCGTTTCCCCGAACCGACGCGGCGCATTGCGGTTCCAGCTGGCGATAACGTGGTTATCGTAAACCTCCTGAATAACGACAGAATGAAGAGTTACTGTCTTAATGGTGGTATTGCCCATTTTGGTTCGGAAGAGTGACCAAACGGTCATCCCCGCCTCCAACTGACTGAGTTTCATCTTTGCTCCGGTGATATCGGGGAAGTCGACGTGGTGACGTATTTAATCATAATCACTCACAGCGGATAATGCCGCCAGGTAACAGGGTACTGTCAGCCCAGGCATGAGCAGTCCTTACGGCTATCGTGATTCGGCCAGTGTGCGGGTAATAGTCGCACGCTGACGCTGACGCTCAGCCTTACGCTGGCTGCGGCGGTAAAGCGGTTTCGCAGCAGCATAACGGCAATCCTCCGGGTAGTACCAGCAGCAGCCACAGGGCTCAGGCTGCGGTTTTCCGGCAAGTCCAAATGGTTTCATAATGTCACCTTTAAATGGAAATATTGTTCAGTTCCCGGCCTTCAGACACGGGTTCATTAATGAAGCGGCGTTGCATAAACAGGTACAGATAACCCTCTGTCGAGAACATACAAAGATTCTCAGTAATACAGGCATCGAGATATTCTGTGTCGCTCTGGAGTCGTTTAATGACGCTCATCTGGTTAGCCGCCGACTGAATCAGCGGATAGCCATTAACAGCACGATGAATACCTGAGCGGAATAACGAACGAGCCTTTCCAATCTTTTCCCGGGCAGCGGTCATTTCCATCTCGATAACCGACTGTCGCGCAAGATTAATAGCATCGCCGGATAATTCCGCAAAGCTGACCAGAGACTTATTCATCTAAAACTCCTTTCAGAAATGTGAACTCATTATATCAATACGGCCTCTGGCCCAAATAACCCGTGGTGAAATATTTTGACGAATATCTGAAAAGTGAAAATGGCAACCGGGAAAAGGACGGGTTTTATTTTAAGTGTGCCGATGACGTCTGACAGGGGAATTAAATTTGACGGTCTTTGATTTAAAAAAAGGTAGAAGGAGGTCACCTGGACACCTCCTTCTCCGGCGCTCAGTTTGAGAATACGTTAACGCTGTAGCGTCTACCGAGCACCTCGGCAGTGGTATCCACAATTTTCTGAATATCATCGGTAATCGCGGGTTTACTGAATGCGACAGTATGCAGTTCGCCAGCTTGTTCCGCCGTCGCGCCATCATGAAAGCGGCTGGCATCGTACAGCTGGACCCGGAGCGTCCGGGTGTGATCAACATGGGGCAATGTTCTTCTCCTGTTCAGCCAGTCGCCATAAGCGTTAATAATCACTTTCTTCCGGTTGCGGCTGAGTGACAAACTGGTACTTTACTCCATTAGGGACACCAACGGCTTTTGCTACGGATTCACACAGCAGCGACAGGTCATTCAGCGTCATCGGATATTCGATGTCGACTGAATATAGGGCCCCGGCATTCTCGGCGTCTTCGATGTTTTTAAACTGGGCGCTGAAAATGGCGACGGTAGAAATTTCAATGTTGTGCATGAGTCAGTCCTTATGAAAAAAAAGCCACCGAAAGGTGGCTGAGTAAAAGTTACTGCGCCTGGCTGGCCTTGTCCGCATTTTTGGTGTAACCAACTCGGGCAATGACGACGGCAATTGCAAGGAGAGCAGCGAGACCGCCGTAGAATACAGATCGGGAAACATCGGCGAACATATCGCTCAAGTTATCAACGCCGAGGAGAAATACACAGATAATGACGATAAAGCGAACTGGTTTGCTATAAAACAATTTCATCAGTAGCTATCCTTCTGGGGTGAAATGACAACAGCATTACACCACATCAGATACCGTTTTTTTTTCGCTAACGGGCCTATTTTGACCAGAAAAAAATAGCGCCTCAGGGTTGGCAATGGCGAGGTTCTTTTCGAGGTACCTGTGGTCATCCCGTCCTGATATCAGAGAGAAAAACGGTTCCAATTGAAAAATTTAGTCGCGTTCGATGGACCTCAGGAGATCACTCCCAGTGGCGCTCAGCTTGACCTGATAATAACTTCCCGGTAAAGGCCGCTGGGACGGATTGGCCAGCTCAACCAACCCAAGCCGAAAGAGGACCGGGGTGCTACGGCATCGCACATCATCCGATGCCCCCCTATACATCCGGCATTCCCGGGCCCGACGAAATTCACCGCAGATCTCATACTGCGTTCCGCTTGCCAGACGATGCAACACATAGATTTGGGCCTGTGTAAGCGGGGAAATAGGTCGCTTTGTGTCAGCCATAATACTCCTTTTAAGGTGGGTCTGTTCGGCTGGCTGAAAGATCAGGGACAGACCATGTTAGACCGATACAGCCTGTGACTCGTTTATCCATTCACCAGCGTTATTTTTGTAGGGGATACTTTGAGACTAAAAGCCTTAAGTTTCTTTTCGATTGCGAGTTCAAACCACTCAAGCGGTACTGTAACTGTACTATCATCTCCTCCCATAATCTGATCAGACTCATAATTCCAATCTTCATCAAGCGACGGATTCATTCCACGGGCATAGATAGCTGTATCTCGGGAGACAGGACTTCCATCCAGAGAAGCATTGGTAATCAGACAGACGCCATGGCCTTTTACCAGAGTAATCTGAGGGGTCAGACGGGTCTGAACCATATGCTTTGGCGATGGCCAGAAAACTTCCCCTGCCAGGCAAGCTTCTTTTTCCGTCTTACCAGCTTCGTTAAGAGGCACCCCCCCCGGATAATTTGTTGGCTCAAAAAGCTGATCAACGGTTGCAAGGAATTGATCCGCTGACTGGATTTCTTTAAGCAGTTTTTTTACCCCTGAAATCTCGAATGTTAATCTGCTCATCTGATTATTCTCCGCAATCCGGCGCTAGCATCAAATGCTTGGTTGCCAAGAGCAGCTCTTTGACGTCAGCAGGAGAAACCTCCCCATTGCCTTCGACAGCGTCCTGTAAACGCTGACGCGTCGCCTGAATCGTATCAGACGACAGAGATGCAAGTTTGCTCAATACCGCGTTAGCTTTTTCCACTGCGGGATACAGGGCTTCTGAGGTGGTATTGTCTACATCATTATCGAAGACCAGCTCAGACTCCATATTAATATTGTCTTCAAGCCAGCTAGAAAGAATATCAAGAAAAGACATGACTTTATTAATCTGCATTTTTTTGCCCTCGGTTGGTGTAAACCCAATATAACAAACCGACTCTCCCGGCTAATAACCCAAAGAGCAAAAAAAAAAAAATAGATAAATTAGATAGGACAGAATTTAGTTTAAAAAGGTGTAAAGACAGACCCGCTATAAATAAACTCAGCACTGAAGGAAAAAACCTTCCATATCGGAAGGCTTATGGTGCATCAGGTAAAAAATACTGCTGCTTCTGGAACGCGACGAACGTCGCGAAAACAGCTATCAACACTGCCATGAAGTAAACCAGGTATGAGCCGGATTGCCAGATATTTACGCCGAAAAAAGAAAGTAACTTTCCGTCCGGGATAATAGAAAAAGCCAGGTTCCATAATCCGGTCAGTACAACCTGAGCGATAATCATTTTTCCCAGCGCACCCAGTTCCTGAGTTGCATACATTGCAGCCATTACAAATGTCAGAACTACCACAAGGAGAGCAGACAAAGCCACAACCGAAATGCTCAGTCCGACGGACGTAAATATAATGGCTTCTTTAAAAGCCAGACCTGTAAACCCCCAGATCAGAATGACTAAAATGAAAAACAACAGGATAAATTTCATTAAAATTGCGTCCCTCTTTCAGTGGTAGAATCTGGCTACGATGTCAAAGGCCAGCCTACCACTCGCAGAATGTATAACATGAGGTTAAATACAAATCCGTTCACAGGCCCGTTTCAGTGTTTCTTTGGTATGACATTGTGTGGCCTGATTTAACTGTGTCCGGATATGCTGCTCATCATGGCCGTCAGCAACAAAGAGTTTGATTTTACTTTCAAGACGGCTCATTGCTTCGTACAATTTTGCTTCTTTATTGTTCTTCATGAAGCGAAGAACGTAATCCGCAATAATATGCACAGGCGGTGTTTTTATTTCACGGGAGCGATTGCTGGTCATGATTCTTTCCAATTTTTTGTATTGAAAATACCGTTATACGGTGCCACCACATTTAAGCCAACCTTTTCCGGTTGTATAAGAAATGCGACCGTCCTTAATTAGCGATTGCAAACGGCGGTCAAGAATCCGCAATGGTTGCGGATTGCTTTCCCTAGCGGCAATCCTGTGACACTCTGCTTTGATTTCTCCGGCAAATAATGTCGCGAACGGCTTAGGAACCGGGGTTAGAACTTCGATGAGTGCCTTGTCCAGCGCCAGATATTCATCCATGTTTATGTCCTTACACATAATAAACTAACTATGATTTAACTAATTATACCGAATCGGGGTACGAACCGAATAACCTACAGGTTGGAAAATCAACTTCCCCGGTATATCCATTGAGAGTCTGTCAGCCTGTGCAACGACATCAGGCTGATCGCCACTCACCCGCTAATAACAATGGCCTGCTCCGGTTGTGGCTGGCGATCCCCCCGCAGTGCCTCAGACTCCCTGAGACGGGCTGATGGCATCGTCATTGCCTTAAACCCCTCTTCCCGCGTACGCACCAGCATCCCCCACGAATAGGTTTCACAGACATCGTTCTCTAAATTGGGTTCGGTCGACAGCAGGGACTCCATCTTCGGTTCGATGTGTACCGGCGCAATGTTTTTATAGACAGGGTGAACACGATACTCTTCAGACGCCTGTGCCCGGTAGCTCCCTTGCGCCAGCAGCACGTCATGGGAAACCAGGTCATATTCCGTATCTTCGACAAAGGTCTTCAGGGTGTGCGTTATTTTGCCGTATCCTTCAATATTCCAGACGGAGACCATCGTAAACTCTTCTAACGCTCGGGGAATTTTGACCAGAAATCCATTCAATGCCTTGCGACCCTTCAGCATACCCACCAGGTATTGCTTGTTCGGATAAGGGCGCATCGCAACCAGGTCATTTCCTGTCAGGTGAAGCGACAGTTCCGTGACGCTCACGGAATCCAGCGTGCAGAGATTTCCCATCGGATGCAGGATTTTAGGTACCAGGTGTAAAAACATCGTCATTATCCTCGTTTATTATGGTTTCAATTATTTCGGTGTCGCTTGATACATTTCGAACCAGAAGACAATCGGCTTCTCCGTGACTTCAATTAATCCAAATCGCTCTGCGGTCCTGAAGTTGACGCTGTATGCCCTGGCGCGTTCTACCTGGCGGCTTATTTCTTTCCGCATTCCTTCAACACTCAATGCACCTTTAAAGAGATTGCAGGGGGCGCAAGCCGGAAAAAGATTTTCGATTGCATGCAGTTCAGGATGCATGACCTTACCGGTACTTCGAGCCTGGTGTGTCACTCGACTTCCAGCGGGGGCTCTGACCATTTCAAAATCCCGCCTCACCGGTTCAACATGATCGGCATGCCAGCCTTTTTCCGGCAGAGTACAGCCGCAATAGGCACACCGACCACCAAATTTCAAACGCAGTTCGGCTCGTTGCTCTTTGGATATTTTATTTTTGGGCTTTGAAAATCGCCCATCATCAGATTTAACCTTCGGGAGGAGTTCTGAAAAATTGGGTAATTCGATTACTGAGCCTTTGTTATTTAGAACTTTCACCGGACCTCCCAACCATATTAAGACGGTTTTTTATTAAATTTCCTGAATTAGTTTTCGGATTTTAATCAGGTGTGGTCGGCTTAATTTACATAGCTGTTCGGTCGCGGCATCCAGAGTGGGGAATACATGGGCCTCATTAATATCCACTGTCCAGTATTTCGCCTTCCCTTCCCCCAGATCAGATTCAAAATAATTTCGCTTTACTCCGACCTGCTTTGGTCTTCCATTTATCCTGATAATCTCGTGCCGCTCATCGAAGATAAAACCATCACCGACTAACGTCAGAAGAACAAAAGGACCTTCGGGTTTTTCCGTACCCAGCGAACTCACCTCATTATTCATGCGACTTCCCCAGCAATGCGCTCAAAATTGATTACCCACACCCACGGGTTGGCCTGCCAACTGTCTTCTCCATAGGTGTCTTTCCAAAGGCTGCGGAAGCCAAGAAAATGCTTATCGCCAATAACACAACATTCGGTTGGGGCTCCTTCAGCTTTCGCATCCTCTTCGCTGATGCTGTTTAACCGCTCTACTCGCAAATCGGTGATTTCCAGTACTATACGGCTGGCCCAGCGAGGCATATGGATAGAAGGTGTCCACGCACCTTCGAACTTCATATTTTCTGTACGGGGCTTCCAGTCGGCCTCATCAGGGATCGACCACAGCCCATAATCCCCCGAACGCTGTTCACAGCTCGCACGGTAAATGCGGGCTGCTTCAGATCTGTCCATCACAATGTTGTCATTCCAGTCCACCGCGCACGCATCTTCATTCCCGAGCAAGGAAAACGCTTCACGTACAGTAATACGGTCGCCAACTACACCGTACGGACAGGCGCGAAGCGCCGAATTTGGCTGAGTTCCTGTTGGAAGCCACCAGTCATGCGTATGCCCACGATGTCGCGGTGTTTGCGCAGGCCTTACCGACCATTCAGGTGAACTGTACTGAGGCTCTATAATCCGCCGCGTCTGTGTTTTCTGGTTTGCCAGAATTGCCCTGACCATTTCATCTTTAAAAAGCATTCCACGTGTCTTCACTGTGGTTTCTCCTTTCACACATGGTTCACACATTGAGAAGCCTATCCATCTTTATTCGCCCATCCCTGGAAACGACAGTCGTTACACGGTCGCGGGACTCTACATCCCTTCCTGAAAACGTGGTGTACACACCCCGAATTAATCTTCATCCGCTTCCACTACCGGCTCGGTCGTAATTTCATATTTCACGCAACCAGGTGCATCCAACGCTTTCGCGACAGACTCACACAGCAATGACAAATCATTCAGGGTCATCGGATATTCAACTTCCAGGCTGTAAAGTGCATTGGCGCTGGAGGCAGTGGCCTTGTCAGCGTGGCAGGCATTAAAAATGAAAACGGTATTTTTTTCTTGAATAGTCATAGTGCAATCCTCTGGATAATTAGCCCTGTTTTCAGGACGGTTTTCGATTAAAATTATCTATTCTTTTTTATTACTTACTGAAATCTGTTGAACAGGTTCTGACTGATCATTTTCTCCGACCGGTGTTTTGTCGACAAATGACCATTCTTGTTTGGGTTCTTTATATAAAGCACTAGCCTCAGTATTCATCCATGATTCAAAAGCAACATAAGTCATGCCTTCCTCACTAACGCGGGCCTTAAAAACCTCCCAAGCTTGCAGATCAAGCGGCTGGTACTCTTTCAGCGACTGGTCAAGCCATCCCTTCCAGATTTCCTTACGATGTTTAAAATGAGGTATAGCCAGGTATGCATAACTACCCGCAACACAAATTAAATACAGGAAGCCGCTCCATAGAGAGGAATTGAAAAAAATCTGACTAGGGAAAATACATGCCACTATGGCAATAATTAATAGCAGGTGTTCCTTACCAGTGGGCTTATTAAATTCCCAGTTGATTGAAATGCCCCTTATCTTCCTTAAGTTCCTTTTTTTATCCTCTTTATCGGTCATATATCAGTCCCTAATAGTTTTAAAATGGATGTTGTTAGTCTGATGAAAAAAGTTACTTTTCAAACCCGCACCGTAACGGACTTCACCCCTGCGAGCATTACACCACACACATTTCATCTATTTTTCCGTTAACGGGGCTATTTTCACGCTTTTTTAGGTCTGTCTGATTGTGCTAATTGCCTCACGCCAGCAGGCGGACCAGACGATTCAGCAGAGGCCTTAACAGTGCCGCAGTACTCTCCCGGCAATCATCCACATGCCGGAATCCCGTCTTTTTCGAAGACTGGGGACCGGACAGCATCCTCAGCGCCCAAATAACCTCCCGTAAGGTTTCGTCGTACTCCTGGGAAATACACCTGGCTAACGTCGTCAGAAAGCGTTTTCTGACAGCCCGGTAATACAACCGTTCCTCCGGTTGCATTGATTGAGGCTTAATCCGCAGGTTACAGAGAGTCAGTACAGCGTCGAGCAGACCGGCTTTCAGTTCGTCACCCGTCCGGGCCAGATGTTGCTGGCGTTCGTTCTCCAGTTGCGTCGTGATCCATGCCCCAAGAGGCGTTCGGTTGTGGGTGTGCAGCGCCACACAGGCCGCAACACAGCACCAGAAGCGCAGTTTCTGCCGCTGCCCCCGCAGTTTACGGGCAACGAGCAGGCGGTAATCGCAGTCGGTCAGGATCTTGAAACGGTGGCTGACGAGCAGGGACGGCAGCGGCGTCTGGTCGTTAATGCCAAGACGTGAAAAGGCCTGCCCGCGTTGAGCGAGGCGGTGGTACACCGCACCTTTCCCCCGGGAAATTCGGACGGCGCCGTATCTAAGCAGGTACTGTGCCGCCGCCACGGGGGTAAACTCACCGTCAGACACACGCTGGCGTAATCCGTCATATTCATGCCAGATAATCCAGGACGCAGTGTCTTCATCGACCGTCAGCTCATCCTCTTCTTCGAATGCAACGATGTTCAGGCTTTCCCCGCTGCTCAGCAGGCTGCGGGAAGCACGGTCATCCTCCCGACCGTCAAAATAGGCCATTTCGGCAGACGGATCAGACAGCCCGTCAAATGACGTCCCGATACGGCCTTCCGGCAACTTCATCCAGCGTGGTGCTGGCATCGGCGTGCGGGGTACGGGTTGCATAGCTGGCTCATCGTCGAGCAGATCCAGTGCCCCCCCTTCCCACACCTGGCGGTAAAGTTCGATGGCGCGAAATGGTCGCGGGTTAAAGCAATGCAGTGACCAGAGAAAGTCGATATGCAGCACGTTGGCTTCCTGCACCAGTCGAAACTGCGGCTCCGCCATGCGGCGGTTATGCGCCGTATCTTCGACCTCGCCAGAAAGTAACTTTTCCCGCACCGCTGCGGCCCGCTGGGCCTCCACGTAATCGAGGCTGCAACAGATATGGAACAGTCGTTCGGTCAGGGACGACGAGAAAACATTGGGCTGAAGACGCACATACCCGCCCTCAAACACTTTGCGGCCGATATAATCCCGAAGGCTCCAGTCGTACTGGATTTTGGTCAGGAAACGCTGAAGGCGGTTTAGACCAGCCTGGTAGCCGTACTTCTCAGGATCAGTGCGGAGTAAGGTTTCCATCGAGTGGTCAATGCCGACGGCGCAGCATAAGGAGCACCCTATAATTCTGATCATTTAGAAATTTTTTTGCGTTTAAAATCAATGAATTGAAAGATTTCATTTTTCTAAGTCTGATAAAACAGATGAAAACCCAACTGACTATACTCATAAAACTCAATCTTTGCGCTGCTGTACGATACCAGTAATTACAGGCGCCGAGTTTAACATCATGAAAAGTAGCCCAATAATGAATGACGCAACGCCAGCTGCGGTGCCTAACTTCTGACTGAACACCATTGAAACAAAGTACATATTTGGGATAAAAACGGACATAGCAATCACGAAAAGTAACTTATTCAGATAATTATTTATTCGGGTCTTAACCTCAACTCTATCATAAAAAGCCATCGAAACGTAAGCAGTTATCAGTGAATAAAAAGACCATGTCATATAGTTAACCGATTCATTAAATGCCTCTCGCAAAAGCAAAGCACTTTCTGTCATTCCCTACCTCATTAAATCAATAGAAAATAAATCTGAATAATTTATTTTTAAAAGAAAAGAACACAACATAACTTCAGTAGTTATGATTAATCCCTGAATGATTATTTCTTAGCAAGATATAACATGCTTAATGTATATCAGGCAATAAAAAAACTCCCAAAGACCACCGCTGTGGTCTTCAGGTATAGGATTTAAAGAACGAACTCAGTCCGGAAACGTATCACTATCTTCTGTAACGTCCGCTTTCTCTGGTAACATTCTGTTTTTAATATACTGTGAATTCCTGCAGATGAGAGGAAAAATCTCCGAGTTATTCATTATACAACTCGTTGCCGTACGGGCGTCCTCCGGAGACCATGATGAAAATGAAAACGTCTGACGGTCAAGCCATTGAGACAATAATACATTATCAACAGAAGCGCTAAACAGCGCCGCAATAGCCCTGCGTTCAACGGCCTTCTCAGGTTCAATAAACGACAACTCATTATGAAAACGGGTAATAATCGCAATACGGCTGTCAATACGAATATGTCTTTCAAGTAAGACATCGTGCAACTCATCAAGTACAGTCTCTCTCTGGGTATCGTCGAGGCAAGACCACAGGAAATGAATGTTCTCGGCATTTGTGACAACGTCTGGCTCTGCATCACGGAACCATGATGCAAAGATACCCACACTACCTTCCATCCGGATATGCTGCCCCTGAAGTTGCATTTGTTCAAGGATAAAGCGCATGTTCACAGGAAGAACCGTAAAACACTCAATAAGCCTTTCAGAAGAACTAAATACTCCACATGCCAGGGCGTTCAGCTTTTTCTTCAAAATATCAAACTGCTCACCTGACTGATATACGTCATGGAGAAATACTGGACCCATAGCATTCACATCAGACTCAATTATTTTCTCTGACAGTGCTTTTTGACGCTCTCGCACAAATATTAAAAGAGAGGTTGCATTTGTAGCTTCTTTGATGACGTCATACTGACCTTTAACAAAGCTCAGGACAGGTATATTCACCAGAAGACCTAAATCAACAATCCTGCCAACAGCATTTTTGATGTACGGCAGAACATTTTTATCCTTAAGTGCTATAAAGATACTCTCGGCAGTACGTAGATAACGAAGATATGCAGCCAAAGCCAGGTCAAACCGTTCCTCACCAATATGTTCACTGTACGACTCGATACCGGCATAGTTACCATGGAGCACCATGTGAGCAACAGCCTGTGCAGCAAATTCCGCAGGGAAGAGATTCCTCGTCGCCGTATTATTAAGATAATATTGATTTAAAACATTATTATTCCAGTCCGGGCTCAGAACAATTTTTCTGAAATGGATAACGTCCTCAACAACCTGACGATTTTTAAGCGTCATTATTGCAGAGCTAACCTGAGCCCCACCTGTACCATCATTCTTTCCAATTACGTTCTGTACCGCCTTCGATGCAATATTGATATGCCGGATAATTCCCGGATTAAAAAGGTCTATCTGAGGTTGCTCAGCTCCATAGCGTAACATCTCCTCCCGACCGTGATTTCCGATATCTAGTGTGCCAATTTTCAGGTTTGACAAGGTCTCTTCATTATTGACAAGGTATTCCACATAAAATACGCCATCTACAAAATTCTCCATTTTATTCAGTAGTGATTCACCGGCCAGAACAGAGTATGAATCAGCTTCCTGCAGCAACGTCTGCGTGGATTCAGCCTCCAATTTTTCTGAATCCTGAATTTCATCAAGTTTACTCACAATAAACGATATTTGCCTTTCGACGAAAGGCTCTAGGCTTATCCGCCCGTCAGCCATCAGTTTCTGCAGACTCAATACGAAACCTTCATCATTCTTTTCTCTGAGTGAAACAGCATAACTCTGATTCAGCATTTGCACTGCGACTTTGAGTTGCGGTTCGGCGAGAGCCTGACACTTCTCATCCATCCGGCTATAAGAAACCAGCCAGTCTCGCATCTGAATATGTGGTGCCACTCGCTGCCATGCTTCAGCGAAACCCCACAAGGCCGTCAGTTCTTCAAGCCGTGGGATATTTATAGCACCAATCGCGTCTTTAAGAGGCGTATCAAGCAACTCGCTCCTGGCAAGCTCCACCGTGGACTGATAGTGGATGCTCATCAGAAATTCGCTCCATCTTTCTGTATCGTTATTAAAAATTCGGGATATTTGTTGATAAGTTAGCGAGAGCATCTCGTCAAAATCATCCGGAGCAATACCGGGTTCGGTCTGACTAGCTTTGGGATCGCGAAGTAATACTTTAATATCTCGCTCCCCGTATCTGACCACCAGTAAGTAGAGAGCAATAAGAATATGGCGATGATCTTCTGTTGCAGGAACGGTAAGGTTCAGAATATGAATATCATTAACAAACTTCTTCATTAATCGCGGTGTGATACGAGGATACTCAGAGGGTTTCCAGCGCTCAAGCAACACCGTTGCTTCCCGGCACGCTATCCCTGCATCCTCATTTACTGTTTCTTTCCAGTACTGCCTTAACGCTTCCTGCCATCCTGCCGAAATAAGAGGAGGAACCTGAAAACTTACAGGAATCCGCTTTGCAATAAACTCACGCCCGCTGAAACCCGCCACAGAAAGTGAGGCTGAAACCTGTCTTGCCGAATAGGGCACCACTATCCTGAAGTGTTCATGAGTGGCTCCGGCAATAAGCTCCATATCACTCCAGAGCTCTTTCACTTTGTCTGCACTGATTCGGTCCAGATTATCAATGATAAGGATGAAGCGATCTCCATGGGAAATGACCTCTTTGGAGGTAAATCCCTGCAGAGCTTCAGCCAGCTCAATAGCTCCGACCTCCTTATTAACTAGCCAAGTCTCTTCAATCCTGTCAGTACTGTTGCGTTTGAACAAATCACCAATACTCGAATACCCTTTCTTTCTGTACCATTCCATGTTCTGCAGGCATGCCAGTCCTGCGACCATAATGGCAGGAGAAAGAAACGCGGCCACCTCAACATAAAAAAGCCACCCTAATAATGACTCCTTGTGATCCTACCCACGTAATGTGGACACGGCCCTAAGCGAGGTTCTGGTTTTCAAATTGTTCGGGACTGAGTCCGCCACAGGCACTGTGTCGGCGCCACCGATTGTAATCACACTCGATATAATTAAACACCGTCATCCGCATGATTTCCCGGCTGATAAGGCGTTCCCCGTGGATACATTCCACCTTCAGCGAGTGGAAGAAGCTTTCCGCGCAGGCATTGTCGTAACAACATCCTTTGGCACTCATGCTACCGTGCAGATTATGCCGCTTCAGTAACGCCAGATAGTCTGCCGAACAGTACTGCCCGCCTCTGTCCGTATGCACGATGACATTTTCCGGGCGCTTACGTCGCCAGAGTGCCATCTGTAGCGCATCGCAGGCCAGCTGCGCTGTCATCCGCGACGACATCGACCAGCCGATGACAGCACGGGACCACAGGTCAATGACCACCGCCAGGTACAACCAGCCTTCGTCCGTGCGCAAGTACGTGATGTCACCCGCCCACTTCTGATTCGGGCCACTCGCGTAAAAATCCTGTTTCAGCAGATTTTCAGACACCGGCAGGCCATGTTCGCGGTATCGGACCGGGCTGAACTTCCGGGCCGCTTTTGCGCGAAGCCCCTGACGCCGCAGGCTGGCGGCAATGGTTTTGACGTTGTACTCAGGCAGTTCGTCAGCGAGACGAGGCGCACCATAACGCTGTTTTGCCTCAGTGAATGCCTGACGGACAGCAGTATCACAGACGAGCCGGAACTGCTGACGTGGTGTTATCTGCTGACGACGCAGACGCCACGCATACCAGCCGCTACGGGCGACCCGCAGTACCCGGCATATGGCTTTGACGCTGAACTCAGCCCGATGTTTTTCAATAAAGACATACTTCATTTCAGGCGCTTCGCGAAGTATGTCGCGGCCTTTTGGAGAATGGCCAGCTCCTCTGCCTGTTCCGCCAGTTGGCGCTTAAGACGGGCAATTTCAACGGACATTTCCTGCTCACGTTCGGAAGAGCTGCGGGCATTGTTAATCTTACTGCGCCATGCGTAGAGCTGGGATTCGTACAGGCTGAGTTCCCGGGCAGCGGCAGCAACACCGATACGTTCCGCAAGCTTCAGGGCTTCGTTGCGGAATTCAGGCGTGTACTGTTTGCGGGGCTTCTTACTGGTTGATGCTGGTTTTGTCATGAGTCACCTCTGGTTAAGAGTTTACTCACTTAGTCGTGTGTCCACTATTCGTGGGTAAGATCAGTATGCAGTCCAGGCCATCATGCAGCATATTCCGTCGGCGGTCTGAGCTGCTCAGGATAATTTCAATTCCGGGATGCTGGCGATAAAAATCAGGCAGGTTGGGTATAACAAGTAAAGCCGCAAACGCGACAGGCATATCTATGAGCGAATAGCGGGCGTCAAAATGATAGCGACAGGAAAGTTCTGCCATATTAAACATAACAACCCTTGGGCGCACCGCCGCAGGCGCCCTCAGCACGTTTCTGCGGCCTCCCGCCTGTTTCCGGCACCTTTCAAACGCCCCTGATGATTTCTGCGCGTCTGCATGGCTATGCAGTGAGATCTGCTCTCCACCGATTAGTGCATGCAGATTTTGGAAACGTCCAATTCTGGCACGAAGCGGTCACCCCGGCGGGGTGCAGTCCGCTGTCAGCGAAAACGGACATTGAGCCAATCAAATAATCTGTGCCAGAATTTGTCATTGAGGCTAGTACTTTCGAGTAGATCTATTTCCCGCCCGTACTCTTAAACTCATCTATCTCATCCTTCTACGACTTATTACCGGGAATATAAAACCCCGCCGAAGCGGGTTTGGTAATTTGAGTTTTTCTCAGGCGGCCATCTTTCTGCATTGTTCGGCGCAGTGATGACAAGCGCTTGAGCAATCCTGACAATGGTCATGTTCATGCTTTCCACACTCGTCACCGCACTTCTGACAAACATCAGCGCAAAGACGGCAAAGATCCTGGGCAGACCCGCTATTTAGTGTCATGAATTGAGCTGCAAGACGGCAGATATTTGCACACTGCATATCCAGTTTTATGCACTCGCGCATCATCTCCAGATTCTCTTCGTCGAGACACGAAGCCGCACAGTTATCACATGCCGTTGCACATAGATAACAGGCTTCGATGCATTTTTTGTATTCGTCTAACATAATTTCTCCTTAGCTAAGGTTACGTATTAAGCATGGAAGAGATAACTGATTATTCAAATTTTGAATTAGTTAATTACCTTTTCAGCATTTCATATCATTGATTCAAAGTGCATCTCTAGGGTTACCTAATTCACCTATGTCTACTTCTGGCACAATGCAGAAATGAGATAGATTTACTTTATCCGCTTCTCGCTCAAAGCTGTCCGTAATCCCTTGCCTGCTTAAAAAAACCGGATTAACGTGTGATGTTTTTACGTTTTCCAGGCAGCCTTCATCGGTAAGTACCTGTCTTACAGACTTCAATGCACTTAGTTAAGAAACATCCTAATCGTCCTTTCGCCGATCGCGAGATCTGTTATGGCAGCTAAACTCGATTGATACCCCAATCCGCGGGGCAGCATTTCCTTTCCGCACGCAAGAAGGAGAAGATCATGAAAGCAGTAATTTACAACGGTCCTTATGATGTAAAAGTAAAAGACGTACCGGATGCGAAAATTGTCCGCCCCACGGATGTACTCGTCCGCATCACCACCACCAACATTTGTGGGTCGGACTTGCACATGTATGAGGGCCGGACCAGCTTTGAACAGGGACGGATTCTGGGTCACGAAAACCTGGGTGAAGTGGTCGAAATTGGCTCAGGCGTTGAACGTATTAAGGTGGGCGACTATGTTTGTCTGCCGTTTAACGTGGGATGTGGTTTTTGCGAAAACTGTGAAAAAGGTCTGACCGGCTTTTGTCTCACTACCAATCCGGGTACGGCAGGCGCAGCTTATGGTTTTGCTGAAATGGGTCCCTGGGAGGGAGGTCAGGCGGAACTTCTTCGGGTGCCATTTGCCGACTTTAACTGCCTTGTTCTTCCCCCTGATGCGGCAGAAAAAGAAGATGATTATGTGATGCTCTCTGACATTTTTCCTACCGGCTGGCATGCAACAGAACTTGCCGGATTGAAGCCTGGTGAAAGCGTGGCCATTTATGGCGCGGGGCCGGTCGGTTTGATGGCAGCTCATTCGGCGATCATTAAAGGTGCTTCACAGGTGTTTGTGGTTGATACGCACACAGACCGGTTGGCTCTGGCTGAAAAAATGGGGGCGACGGGCATCAATGCTACTGGCGATGAAGCTGTACAAAAAATTCTCGACCTGACGGATGGACGCGGTACGGATTGTGGCTGCGAATGTGTTGGCTATCAGTGCTGTAACAAACATGGCCATGAAGATAACTCTGTTACCATGAACAGTCTTGTTGCGTCGACGAAAGCAACCGGGGGAATTGGTGTGGTTGGCGTCTTTATTCCTCAGGATCCGGGGGCTGAATCGGAGCTTGCCAGAGAGGGTAAGATGCCATTTGATTTTGGGAGTTTCTGGTTTAAAGGACAGGCAATCCGTACCGGCCAGGCGAACGTTAAGGCCTATAACCGTCAGCTGTCTCGCCTCATCCATCACGATAAAGCCAGTCCGGGCAAAATAATTTCTCATCGTCTTTCGCTTGAAGAGGCTCCTGCCGGATATAAGCACTTCGATGAGCGGGATGAAGGATGGACGAAGGTTATCCTTAAGCCTTAAATAGAGTTATCCGGTATGAGAAAGCAAAAACCGGGAAAGAATGTATGACTTTTGACAGGGTGCAATAAAATATCCTGTCAGGGCGTTATTATTCATACTTTCAGCTGCCAGGCGCTTCCATATCCAGACTTGTTCCCTGATTTTGCCGACGAGATAGCAAAATTAATACATTCAGGAGGAGGCATCTGCGGTTGATCTGTTCCGTATTTATTAACGCCCTGTGCTGTAAGTATTGTCTGCCTCTACCACATAGCAGACATGTGCGCAGGAACGGTCCGCTATGAGCGAAAAGCGGACTTCCGGTCCTTGCGCAAACTCCCGTTCCGAGAAGTTGCAGTTCACAAATCACCTGTTAAAGAAGGTATGGTAGCCCACAGCATTAATTTTGCTTCCATCTTCAGTCAGACTGGCCGGTACCGGCTTCCGATAAGTTTCGTCGGCTGAGGCCCGCTAAAGTAGAGAGGTCAAAAAATAACCTTGACGTACAATAATTTTCGATATCCAAACTGACCCCTAATTAGGTGGACACCTGATGACTGACTTAAAATTTCTATCACGCCAGCGTTACACATCCGCAGTCGCATCTTGCGGGGTTCAGCGGGGTGTTGCAGGCGGACGTGCACGTGCGGACGCCCTCTGACACCACGACCGAAGCGCTGTGCCGTATCGGCGAGCTGTATGGCATCGAGGCGGGCATCCGGGGCAAAAGCGCGGCGGAACGGCTGGCCATTCGGCAGGAAAAAGCGGTACCGCTGCTGACCGCGCTGGAGGGCTGGCTGCGTGAAAAGCAGAAAACGCTGTCACGGCACTCGGAGCTGTCGAAGGCGTTCGCGTACGCGCTGAACCAGTGGGATGCGCTGAAATTATACCTGCGGGAGATTACTGATACAGAACACGCCGGGAATGTGCCGCCATTGACGCAATGACGACACAGCCCTTTTTAACCGTTCCGTGAGAGTTCCCTGGCAATATACTGTGCGGTACGGCTTTCTTTGACCTGCGATACCTGTTCGGGAGTTCCTGCGGCAACCAGGCGTCCTCCCTCATGTCCCGCTCCAGGACCGATGTCGATAACCTGGTCTGCCTGAGTAACCGCCCGCATATCGTGTTCAATCATTATCACCGTATTTTCTGCATCAACAAGCCGCTGCAGCTGCACAAGGAGGCGGTCGGCGTCTGAAGCATGCAGGCCGGTTGTCGGTTCATCTAGGATATACAACGTGTGGCCACGTTGGCTACGTTGTAGTTCGGTTGCCAGCTTGATCCTTTGCGCCTCCCCTCCGGATAACTCGGTTGCTGGTTGTCCCAGACGCAGGTAGCCCAGACCAATTTCACTCAGCAGACGGAGGGGACGAGCCACTGGTTCTTCAGTCGCAAAGAACTGACTGGCTTCATCCACCGTCATATGCAGGACCTCCGCGATATTTTTGTCCTGCCAGCAGATCCTGAGAGTATCCCGGTTATACCGCGCGCCATGGCAGGTCGGGCACGGTGCATACACGCTCGGCATAAACAACAGCTCCACGCTGACGAATCCTTCACCTTCACAGGTTGCACAGCGGCCTTTTGCCACATTGAAAGAGAATTGACCCGCATCGTAATGATGGAGTTTGGCGTCAGTCGTTCCGGCAAAGAGCTTACGAACAGGATCAAACAACCCGGTATATGTCGCCAGGTTTGAACGGGGGGTCCTGCCTATCGGTTTCTGGTCAACCTGAACCAGACGCTTTACCAGTCCGGTATCACCGGTCAGGGTACCGTACGTTTTCTCCGTTACGGATGGCCCCTCAGCGTCGCTGGCTTCGGAAAGCACGTCTTCTGGCTCACCGCCAAGTGAAGAAAGCACCAGTTCCGGTAAGGCCTGGGCAATCAGACTGGATTTACCGGAGCCAGAGACTCCCGTCACGGCTGTCAGCACACCCAGAGGAATATCAACATCGATCCACTTAAGATTGTGGCGATGGATCCCCTGCAGTTTCAGCCACCCGGATGGGATACGGGCAAAAGATTGTGGTGGCCGGACTTCATCAAATAAATAACGCGCGGTACGAGATTGGGTGACGGCTTTCAGATCTTCAGGAATACCACTGTAGAGAACATGTCCTCCCTGTTCACCAGCCGACGGTCCCACATCAACAAGCCATTGCGCCCGTCGCATCAGGTTAAGATCATGTTCAACGACAAACACCGAGTTGCCGGCATCACGAAGGTTCTCAAGCGCATCGTAAAGCGCTTTACTGTCTGAGGGGTGCAGACCCGCAGACGGTTCATCAAGAACATAGACCACACCAAACAGCATCGAACTGAGTTGCGTGGCAAGACGCAGTCGCTGAAGCTCTCCTGCAGATAGAGTTGGGGTTGCTCTGTCCAGCGTAAGATAACCCAGCCCCAGCTTCTGCAACTGATACAACCGGGCCATGACACCACCGATCAGCCGTTGTGCCGCCAGTCGTTTCTCTTCCGATAACGCCGATGTCCGGCAGACATCGGCGTTATCGGAATGGACCGCTTTTCCGGATGCAGCACGCTCTGTCAGATCCCGACGGGTGATATCCCTGTCGGCATCTGCGCCGGCGTGGTGGGCACTGAAATCCCCCCGGGAGATTGGAAGGAGCAATTCCGCCAGCTGGTCTAAGGGCATCTGCATAAATTCACCAATGTCCACACCGGCAAAGGTGACGGACAATGATTCTGACTTCAGTCTTTTCCCGTGACAGACCGGACACAGCTTGCCTTCCATAAAACGGGAGACTCGTTTTCTCATCAACGCGCTTTGCGTGCTGGCGAAGGTATGTAGCACATAACGACGTGCCCCGGTGAAGGTCCCCATATAACCCGGCGTCATTTTTTTCCTGACGGCTTCGCGCGTATCTTCCGGACTCAGTCCCGGGAAAACCGGTACAGTGGGGGTGTCTTCGGTAAAAAGGATCCACTGACGGTCTTCCGCTGGCAGATTTTTCCAGGGAGTGTCGATGTCATACCCCAGCGTCACCAGAATATCCCGCAGATTCTGTCCGTGCCAGGCCGGGGGCCAGGAAGCAATAGCCTTTTCACGGATACTAAGTGAGGGATCGGGCACCATCAGTGTTTCAGTTACCTCATAGATATGGCCCAGACCATGGCAAGAAGGGCATGCCCCCTGCGGCGTGTTGGGAGAAAAATCCTCGGCATACAGCATCGGTTGTCCGGCAGGATAAGCGCCCGCCCGTGAGTACATCATTCGCACCAGACTGGATAAGGTGGTCACGCTGCCGACAGAGGAGCGCGCGTTACTGGCACCGCGTTGTTGCTGAAGCGCAACGGCTGGCGGCAGTCCGTCAATGGCATCCACATCCGGAACCCCGACCTGATCAATGAGGCGACGAGCGTAGGGGGCAACCGATTCAAAGTAGCGCCGTTGCGCCTCAGCATAAATGGTGCCAAAGGCCAGTGAAGACTTACCCGAGCCTGACACACCCGAAAAAACAACCAATGCGTTGCGCGGAATGGAAACATCCACCTCTTTAAGGTTGTTCTCGCGAGCACCGCGAATCACAACTGAATTGTTGTCGTCAGTCAGGATGGGATGATAACCGAAAAGTTTCTTTGCCATAGAATTTCCTGTGCTAGGTGTGTCCGCTCTTAATAAGGCCACCTCTTGTGACGGTATCTGGTGTGCCGGACCGCTCGATCAGAAAGCCCGTCGAAAAAAGCGTTTGTGTGACTGGAAACAGATTGCTGAAGCTGGGCCCGGTGGTACCATGTGGGACACCGCTGAAGTTTCAGCGGTACCCTGCGGATCCGCCTTCTGTATGAGAACTGGCTGGCGGCGTACCCGGGACCGGAGATTTGGCTCCCGTGATAATGCGGGCTCCCCGGTACGCGACGCTGTGGTTCCAGACCCAGCTGATGGCGACACTCAGGCGGTTTCGGGTACCAATTAAAAAATACAGATGAATAATGCACGTGATTTCATATGTCATTTCCTTTCATTACAGTTTTAGACCCCATCAGACATCTGCCTGGCAGAGTTAACGGAGATAGGAGCGGACTATCGAAATGGTGTCGTCGATTGACCTCTTCTGCGACTCATTTCGTTTGCCCGTATCGGGGAATTCCTCCCGAAGATAGCTTTCCAGAACAACCGCCATCAGGTCGTTAACGGCTCCCTGGACTGACCCCGCCCCGGTAGACGATCCTGCCCTATAGTTTGAGTATAGGAGGAGCGTATGGGCACACCACGATTTACACCTGAATTTAAGGAAGAAGCCGTCCGTCAGATAACGGAACGCGGTTATTCCGTCGCCTAAGTATCTGAGCGTCTGGGCGTCTCTGCACACCGCCTCTACAAGTGGCTACGGGCTATCAAACCTGATAACAGCGAGCAGCATGCCCGGGATTTACTGGAAGCTAAAAGCGAGATCCTGAAACTCCGGGCGCAGCTAAAACGCACCGAAGAAGAACGGGATATCCTGAAAAAGGCCGCGCGGTACTTTGCAAAGGAGCCCGACTGAAGTACCGCTTTATCAATGAGCACCGAACTGTATGGGGTGTGATGACGATGTGTCGGGTACTGAATGTCGCCCGGGCCGGGTTCTATGCGTGGCTGCATAACCCTGTCTCGGCGCGTGATAAAGATAACCAGCGCCTGCTGATGCTTATCCGCGACTCATATTCCCTGAGCGGAGGCGTATACGGTTACCGGCGGGTTCATGGCGATCTGAACGAAATCGGGGAAACCTGTGGTAGAAACCGGGTGGGTCGGATCATGCAACTGGACCGGATTAAAGCTGTGCGCGGCTATAAAGCGCCACGTCGTATCGCTGGCAGGCCTTCAGTCGTTGCTCCTAATCTCGTGCAGCGGCAGTTCACCGTTGTCCGGGCCACCCAGGTCTGGGTCACCGATATTACTTATATCCGCACCTGGCAGGGCTGGCTGTATCTGGCGGTGGTTATCGATCTCTTCGCCCGTAATGTGGTCGGCTGGTCGATGAAACCCACTCTCTCACGCGAACTGGCGCTCGACGCGCTGATGATGGCGGTCTGGCGCCGAAAACCAGACAGCGAGGTTATCGTACATAGCGATCAGGGCAGCCAGTACGGCAGTGACGACTGGCAGCGCTTCTACCGGGCCAATAACCTGGCGCCGAGCATGAGCCGGCGTGGCAACTGCTGGGATAATGCGGTGGCCGAATCGTTCTTCAGTTCGCTGAAAAAAGAACGGATCAGAAAACGCATATATAAAACCAGGGATCTGGCCCGGGCGGATCTTCGATTACATTGAAGTCTTCTATAACCGGTCCCGGCGCCACAGCCACCTCGGCGACGTCAGTCCGGAGGCCTTCGAACAGGCCTCGTCGTGAGGACAGGATTTGTCTACAGGCGTGGGGTCAGTCCAAACTATAGGGCAGGATCGTCTACCGGGGCGGGGTCAGTCCATCAACGGCTCGGAAGTGTCTAGATTATCCGTGGCGATTCAGTTACAGTACATCTCAGGTCTGCAGGGTTCAGGCCCTGTTCAGGCCTGAAAATTAAGCACATTTTCTGAGGCTGGAAATCAACTCATGCTGACAGCCTGAGCCTGTTGGCATGGTAAGCAATGTGCTCACCAATAAAGCTGGAAATGAAATAATAGCTGTGGTCGTATCCAGTATGATATCGGAACGACGCATTGAGGTTCATCTCATTGCATACTCTCTCAAGGATTTTGGTGCGCAGTTGCTCTTCATAAAAGGCGTCACTCAGCCCCTGATCAATGAAGATTTCTGGTAATTTTTCACCCTGTAAAATGAGGCTGACTGGATCGTAGGCTTCCCACGTTTTTCTGTTTTCACCCAGGTAAGCGCTAAATGCCTGTTGCCCCCATGGCACCTGAGAAGGCGATACTATCGGGGAAAATGCTGATACGCTCACATATTCACCAGGATTTCGCAGAGCCAGCACCAGAGCACCCAGCCCTCCCATAGAATGACCGGATATAGATTTTCTTGCCGTTGCAGGAAAATGATTCATGACGACATCCGGAAGCTCTCTGAGAATATAGTCATACATCCTGTAATGAACATTCCACGGCTGTTCCGTCGCGTTCAGATAAAAACCGGCCCCCTGGCCAAGATCGTAACTGTCGGCATCCGGGACATTATTACCCCGGGGACTGGTATCCGGGACAACAACGATGACGCTATGCCGGGCTGCATAATGCTGCATACCTGATTTGGTGATGAAATTCTGCTCAGTACAGGTCAGGCCCGACAACCAGTATAGTACCGGCAGTTTTTCTGTTACTGCTTTGGGAGGAAGATACACACCGAAATTCATTTCACAATTAAGGGATTGTGAATAATGCCGGTACACGTTTTGCCAGCCGCCAGAGCTGGCATGCTGCTCAATGAGTTCCATCAGCCGTTATCTCATGGTTATTTCCCCTGACCGAAGCCAGGGGAAGTATCTTTAAATCCGGACGTCAGATAAACGTATACGCCGTGATTTTGTTACCCGCCGGATCCCGCAGGTAGGCAGCATAGGCCCCGGGAAGGTGACCACGCGGGCCAGGTTGACCTTCATCAGCTCCACCGGCGGCAAGGCCGGCAGCATGGAAAGCATCAACCTCTTCCGGGGTGGCAGCAGCGAAGCCGACAGTCACCCCGTTAGCGGAAGGTGCTTCACCGTTGCCCGGACGGGCAATGATAAATGCCGGCTTTTCGCGGCCATAGAGTACCCAGCCGTTGCCAAACGGGCCGAGGTTATTGATACCAAGCGTGCCCAGGACGACATCGTAAAATGCGGAGGATTTCTCGACATCGGCTGCGCCAATGAACACATGAGAAAAGATGCCGTCACCAGAAATTACCGGAGTTGTCATTTTCCACTTCCTTCAGTTTGAGTTGATTAAAATTCTGATGGGATCAGTAATGAATCACTGTCCGGATAGATTTGCCTTCATGCATAAGCTCGAAGGCGTCATTGATTTCATCCAGTGTCATCGTATGGGTTACAAATGGCTCAAGGTCAATATCCCCCTTCATGGCATCCTCGACCATACCGGGGAGCTGAGTGCGGCCTTTTACTCCGCCAAACGCGGAACCTTTCCATACGCGCCCGGTGACCAGCTGGAAAGGACGGGTGGAAATCTCCTGTCCGGCCCCTGCGACACCAATGACAACGGACTGCCCCCACCCACGGTGAGCACTTTCCAGCGCTGCACGCATGACGTTAACGTTACCGATACATTCAAAGGTATGGTCAATACCCCACTTGTTGATATCCAGCAGAACATCTTTAATCGGTTTGTCATAATCATTCGGGTTAATGCAGTCAGTGGCCCCGAACTGACGGGCCAGGTCAAATTTTGTCGGATTAGTATCGATAGCGATAATACGTCCCGCTTTTGCCTGACGGGCCCCCTGTACCGCAGCCAGACCAATTGCCCCCAGACCAAAAATGGCAACTGAATCGCCCGGCTGCACTTTAGCCGTGTTATGGACGGCGCCAATACCGGTAGTCACGCCACAACCCAACAGGCAGACGTGTTCATGGTTCGCCTCCGGGTTAATTTTTGCCAGAGAAACCTCGGCCACAACGGTGTATTCACTGAATGTGGAACATCCCATGTAGTGGTAAAGAGGCTGACCGTTGTATGAAAAGCGAGTGGTCCCGTCAGGCATCAGTCCTTTGCCCTGAGTCTCGCGAACCGATACACAGAGGTTCGTTTTACCGGACTGGCAGAATTCACACTCCCCGCATTCAGCGGTGTAGAGCGGAATAACATGGTCACCCGGCTTCACACTGGTGACGCCTTCACCAACTTCAACGACGATACCGGCTCCCTCGTGGCCGAGAACCACCGGGAAAACGCCCTCAGGGTCATTCCCTGAGAGGGTAAAGGCATCGGTATGGCAGACACCTGTGTGGGTGTTTTTAATCAGCACCTCGCCTTTTTTAGGCGGAGCAACATCAATTTCAACAATCTCCAGGGGCTTCCCTGGTGCAAATGCAACAGCGGCACGTGATTTCATACGTAATATATCCTCAATGTAATAATGGCCTCACCTATTTAAGATAGGCACGAACCAGCTCAATCGTATCGTCAACTGATTTACTGACTTCATGACTGTAGCTGTCATTCTGGTCAAAGGTTTCCCGTATGTGGCTCTCCAGCACCTCTGCCATCAGTCCGTTAGCGGCGCCCCGGACGGCGGCGATTTGCTGGAGAACGGAACGGCATTCAGCGCCACTTTCAAGTGCTCTTTCCAGAGCATCAATCTGACCCCGGATACGGCGAACCCGGGTTAGGACCTTTTTTTTCTCTTCAGGAGTACTGGGCATTGCTTACCTCACTGCTCTGTATTTCTTATACTATAGGGGAGTATTACATTAAGATCAACACATACCCCACTATAGTATAATAAATATATCAGAGCACCGGTAATGACTCCAACTTACTGATAGTGTTTTATGTTCAGATAATGCCCGATGACTTTGTCATGCAGCTCCACCGATTTTGAGAACGACAGTGACTTCCTGCCCAGCCTTGCCAGATGCTGCCTCAGATTCAGGTTATGCCGCTCAATGCGCTGCGTATATCGCTTGCTGATAACGTGCAGTTCTCCCTTCAGGCGTGATTCATAAAGCGGCCAGCCATCCGTCATCCATACCACGACCTCAAAGGCCGACAGCAGGCCCAGAAGACGCTCCAGCGTGACCAACGTGCGTTCACCGAATACGTGCGCCACAACCGTCCTCCGTATCCTGTCATACGCGTAAAACAACCAGCGCTGGCGTGATTTAGCGCCGACGTAACCCCACTGTTCGTCCATTTCCGCGCAAACAATGACGTCACTGCCCGGTTGTATGCGTGAGTTTACCGACTGCGGCCTGAGTTTTTTAAGTGTCGTAAAATCGTGTTGAGGCCAACGCCCATAATGCGTGCACTGGCGCGACATCCGACGCCATTCATGGCCATATCAATAATTTTCTGGTGTGTACCGGGCTGAGAGACGGTGTAAGTGAACTGTAGCTGCCATGTTTTACGGCAGTGAGAGCAGAGATAGCGCTGATGTCCGGCAGTACTTTTACCGTTACGCACCACGCCTTCAGTAGCTGAACAGGAGGGACAGCTGATAGAAACAGAAGCCACTGGAGCACCTCAAAAACACCATCATACACTAAATCAGTAAGTTGGCACCATTACCCGAATTACCAGCGTCTGCTCTTGGCACGGAGCGGACCTATTTACTGAGCCGAAGGTCCGCTCAGACTAACTCATTAAAGCCTGGTTGTTTTATCGCATCATCAGCCGTGTTCTGAAGCATTAGCTATGTATCTTCAGGGATGCTGATTTTCCCTCTGCACCAGATAAACCAGAATACAGTTTGATGTCGGTCAAAAAAGACAGCTTTAAGTGCATGAAATGAATAATGTTTCTTGAATGCTGGCAAAGCACTGGGATAGTAGTGTTGATTATTAGACGATCGGTCAATATTATTTATTGACGACTTAATGACTGAACGGTAAACGCCCGGACAAACGAGGTGAACGTGTTTAAATCTTTATTAATCAACAAAACAGATGGACGCTATAGTGCGCAACTTGCTGAAATCGCTGAAAGTGAACTACCGCAGGGGGATGTGGAGGTCAATGTTGACTATTCATCCATCAACTACAAAGACGCACTGGCCATTACGGGCCGGGGCCCAATCGTCCGACGCTTTCCCATGGTGCCCGGCATTGATTTTACCGGTACAGTGTCCGCCAGTTCACATCCCGAATATCAGGCCGGAGATAAGGTTCTCCTGACCGGCTGGGGTGTTGGGGAAAAACACTGGGGCGGACTATCCGAAAAAGCACGGGTAAATGGAGACTGGCTGACGCCGCTCCCGGCTGGCGCTAACGGCAAACACGTAATGGCAATCGGAACAGCTGGGTTTACCGCGATGCTGTGCGTAGACGCACTTCTGAATCATGGTATTAAGCCTGAAGATGGTCCGGTACTTGTTACCGGTGCCAGCGGCGGCGTCGGGAGCATTGCGGCCATGATCCTTGCATCAATGGGGTACCGCGTTACGGCGTCTACTGGACGCCCGGAAGAGGCTGCCTGGCTCTATAAAACGGTCGGTGTGGACGAGATTATTAACCGTTCCGAGCTCTCCTGTCCCGGAAAACCGTTACAGAAAGAACGCTGGGCTGCCGCCATTGATACAGTCGGTAGCCATACGCTCTGCAATGTATGCGCCGGGGTGCGTTATGGCAGTATTGTTGCAGCCTGCGGCATGGCACAGGGGATGGAACTAATGGGGAATGTGGCTCCGTTTATCCTGCGTGGCGTCACGCTGAAAGGGATTGACAGTGTCATGTTCGCGAAGGAAAAAAGAGCGGCGATCTGGCAGCAGGCGGTACAGTATTTACCGGAGTCCAGACTGGATAGCCTGACCACCGTTTATCCGCTGAGTGATGCCATCAATGTGGCCGAAAAACTTCTGAGTGGCGGAATTCGTGGCCGGGCAGTAATTCAGTGTAGCTAATGAAGTGGAAGCCAGGCTCAGCCTGGGTTTGATAATTATTATCAGGGGCTGCGGCCCCTTTTTTACTTTTCAACAGCCGTGTCCTTAGAGGGCTGATAGCGTACTGACTTTTTGAAATAGCTCCAGAAGTCGTACACAGGCTGGGTTGAGCAATAAAGTTTGGCACGCATTACGGCACCCTCCCAACTGCTCCAGAAAATGGCCGCCAGTTGCGTATTATTCATATCGGAACGGATTTCGCCCGAAGATAACGCGTCGGACAGACAGCACGCCACAAGCGCCTGCCAGCGCTCAAGTATTTCGTGGAGCTGTTTGATAAAGGACAGTGGAAGACCCGGACTCTCCTGCATCATATTGCCAACCAGACAGCCCCGGGTGAAATTGTACTTTTTAATGCCGTCGCAGGCATCGTCGATGAAATTTTCCAGACGCATCATTGGTGTGAAGGATGATTCATACAGATGTTTTTGGAGTTTATGCACAAAGAAACTGTCATAGGCGCTCAGAACAGTCTGGGCATACTCTTCTTTGCTCTTGAAATAGTAATAAAATGAGCCTTTAGGAACACTGGCATTTTTGACAATGGCATCGACTCCCGTTGAAAGAAAACCATTCTGCGTGAGCAGTTCAAGCCCGCTTCGGATCAGGTCATTACGGGTATCTGTATAGGTACTCTCTGTTTTTCGTGGCCTGCCTCGCCCACGAATTTCGCCAGTCATGACTTTGCTCCTGCATTTTATTAACGGAAAAGAATAAGTGATTTTGCGCGGAGGCTTCAATCAGTTTATCCCCGGCGGTGACGAGGTGGCCACCTATGCCGACTGGACAGGGGACTGACTATTGCCATAACGCCATCGCAGGTTGCTTCAGTAAACCTGCTAATCCCGTACAATGGCGAATTCGCTATATCCGCTTCTCGCACTTAGCTGCCATAAATCGGCCAGGCAATCACAGGTCATTTCTGTCTCGCAAAGAAGGTGCCGTTTCTGCTTTGCGTTGACACCCCTAAATATTAGAATTAAAAGGAGAGAGTTACTGGAAAAAGGCAGCGGAGGCAGTGACAATCGTGGCTTGAAGCCACTACTCGATGGATGCGGACATGTAGTTGGCGTCATTCGACAAAACTAGCAAACTTCTAATAGTCACCATTTCTCCCGTCTGGCGGGAGTGCTGTCAAATGCCCCCCTCATCTCTGTGTGGGAAATGAAGGGTGAAGGGGAAATAGATGACAGCGTTATTTCTACGCCCAGAATACTGAATACCTTGTACAGACGATCAATACTGGCGCTAGCAGGGTTTGCTTCCAGGCGGGCATAGGTTTGCTGCGTTACGCCAAGCCTCTCAGACACATCTTTTTGCGTGAAGCCCTTGATTTTGCGAAACCCGATTAGCACAGGTCTGAGCTGGTTCAGCGTTTTTATCGGGAACTGATTATTCATAAGTGACCTGCCTCGCAGACTGAGTAGGGAGTACCGCCCTGTAATACAGCAGGTAAGGTGTATTTTGTGTTATACAGACTATAGGCTGTAAAACCTTTATTGAAAAGATGCTGATGTTCCAGGGGCATGCCGAGCATGGACGATTTTCTGCGGGGCGGTATTTCGCTACGGGGGAGATTGCGTTCGGGCAATGTACCGGTGTAAAAAACGTCAATTTTTCAAAACCGCTGTTATCGGGATAAGCTGAAAACTCCGAAGGCAGACACAGCCACGAATAATGTCAGACTTAAACTCTGTAGCTGTCTTCTTTTGCCTGTAAATAACGTCTAGTTTGACTCTGATGAAGGCTGTACCAGGCAGAGAACATGTCACTCTCGGGGCCGGATGATAAAATGTGTTCAACTGGCTGGGCAGGGTAATAGCGAAGAACGTTCTCTGAAATTCGATTCAGCTCAGCGTAACGTGCGCTGTAGGTATGTATAATCCATTGCATCAATTTTGCATCCGTATTATTCGCAGATTACACACAAGAAGCTTAACAATGGCTGAAAGAGTGAGCAGGGATATGTAACAAAAACAAGGGCTTCAAGATGAACTGGATAAAACCGGAGCAGAGCAAGCCCTGTTCCGGTTTGTCAGGCTTTGGAATTTCTTCCAGGCCCCTGCAGCTAGTCACAACAAACACATTAATGTTTTCATTGCTTCAATTCAATATTATTGTGTGAAAGGGATTCCATCGAAATCGGCTTATGCATGCTTAAAACTAAACTGCCCCGGCTGCAGTCATTTGGTTGCTGTGGGCTCTGTACTGTGTCTAATAGTGAAAGAATCTTACGTTATAACGAAGGAAATTGCTGAATGACTCTACGATTGCAGACGGAATCACCCGCTGACCAGGATATGTTTAGAGGCAGCAGTCATGAAAAAGTTGCAGAGAATGTGGCTCAGATCATCAGGACACCTGATGTCAATATTATTGGTCTGGAAGGTGAGCTGGGTTCAGGTAAGTCAACAATATTGAAGTTCCTGCAGAAAAAGCTTAAAGATGATTTTACGTTCATTAACTTTGATGCAGAACGTTACCATCATGGCTCAACTAAAAAAGCGCTTATCGATGTCATCCACCACGGGGTCAGCCTACAATGTCCGGGCTCCCGGGATGTGTTGGATAAGTATAAAAATCTGGCTCTGGGTAACATCGTTGAATACGACAAGAGGGTCAGCAGCAGGCTAAGCTGGTTGACCGTCGTTTTTATTTTACTGTCATTGCTTTCCGTGCAGATGCTTCGTTATGTGCTAACAGACCTTAATCAATATTTTACTAACAATGATCTTACCCACGAATAGTGGACACACGACTAAGTGAGTAAACTCTTAACCAGAGGTGACTCATGACAAAACCAGCATCAACCAGTAAGAAGCCCCGCAAACAGTACACGCCTGAATTCCGCAACGAAGCCCTGAAGCTTGCGGAACGTATCGGTGTTGCTGCCGCTGCCCGGGAACTCAGCCTGTACGAATCCCAGCTCTACGCATGGCGCAGTAAGATTAACAATGCCCGCAGCTCTTCCGAACGTGAGCAGGAAATGTCCGTTGAAATTGCCCGTCTTAAGCGCCAACTGGCGGAACAGGCAGAGGAGCTGGCCATTCTCCAAAAGGCCGCGACATACTTCGCGAAGCGCCTGAAATGAAGTATGTCTTTATTGAAAAACATCGGGCTGAGTTCAGCGTCAAAGCCATATGCCGGGTACTGCGGGTCGCCCGTAGCGGCTGGTATGCGTGGCGTCTGCGTCGTCAGCAGATAACACCACGTCAGCAGTTCCGGCTCGTCTGTGATACTGCTGTCCGTCAGGCATTCACTGAGGCAAAACAGCGTTATGGTGCGCCTCGTCTCGCTGACGAACTGCCTGAGTACAACGTCAAAACCATTGCCGCCAGCCTGCGGCGTCAGGGGCTTCGCGCAAAAGCGGCCCGGAAGTTCAGCCCGGTCCGATACCGCGAACATGGCCTGCCGGTGTCTGAAAATCTGCTGAAACAGGATTTTTACGCGAGTGGCCCGAATCAGAAGTGGGCGGGTGACATCACGTACTTGCGCACGGACGAAGGCTGGTTGTACCTGGCGGTGGTCATTGACCTGTGGTCCCGTGCTGTCATCGGCTGGTCGATGTCGTCGCGGATGACAGCGCAGCTGGCCTGCGATGCGCTACAGATGGCACTCTGGCGACGTAAGCGCCCGGAAAATGTCATCGTGCATACGGACAGAGGCGGGCAGTACTGTTCGGCAGACTATCTGGCGTTACTGAAGCGGCATAATCTGCACGGTAGCATGAGTGCCAAAGGATGTTGTTACGACAATGCCTGCGCGGAAAGCTTCTTCCACTCGCTGAAGGTGGAATGTATCCACGGGGAACGCCTTATCAGCCGGGAAATCATGCGGATGACGGTGTTTAATTATATCGAGTGTGATTACAATCGGTGGCGCCGACACAGTGCCTGTGGCGGACTCAGTCCCGAACAATTTGAAAACCAGAACCTCGCTTAGGGCCGTGTCCACATTACGTGGGTAGGATCATACTGAGGGTGGGGGAGCTGGACGATGGCGACTATATCGCAAAGGAGGTGGGAACCGTTAAAATGACGACCTGCGCCAGTCCTGCGTATCTTGATCAACACGGCACCCCGGAAACAATGGACGAGTTGCAGCAGCATCAGGCCGTCAACTGGATTAACAGCAGCAACAGACAAGTTATGCCCTGGACATTCGGGACGTCAGAGGGCTCCACCGAAATTGAACTTCCAGGCAGGCTTGTCGTGGATAACTCAGAAGCCTACATTGCAGCAGGCCTGGCGGGGCTGGGAATACTACAGGGCATGAATATTTTTTTGCAGCCTTATCTCGATCGCGGGCTGTTGGTAGAGGTTCTGCCAGATAATACGTCCCCGAATCGCAAACTGTAACTTCTGTATCCGCACCGCCATCTCTCCCGAAAAGTACGGGCGTTTACCGACTGGCTGGAAAGTTTATTGTAAACGCCTGGGGGCCTGCAGCCTGCTGGTACGTGCGCTGCCTTTTATCGGCCCGCCAGCTTCTGTATGGCTTCACGGACAGGAGCATCGCCAGACGTCAGCTCAATGATGACGCGGCTGACGGCAGGTTGCTCAATGAGTTCAGCCAGCGTAGCCGCCACGTCATCACGGGGCACGTTACCATACGGGATGGCCAGGCCGGCACGTACATAACCCGTACCAGTCTTATCCTGCAGCGCGCCGGGGCGCAGGATCACCCAGTCAAGCTCGCTTTGTGCTAGTTCCACATCGGCCATTTTTTTAACACGCATATAATTTTCGAATGATTCAGAAGTGGTTTCTCCCCGTGCGGACTCCGGGAATGCAGAAACGAGCAGAAAGCGAGACACACCGGCACTGAGGGCGGCAGCTACCGACTTTTTCAGCCCTTCGCCGTCGACCGCATTGGTCATCTCCTGTCCCCCCTTACCGCCGGCACCGGCAGTAAACACCACTGTATCACTACCTGCAAAGTGCATCGCCAGCGCAGCTGCATCCAGCTCTGTCAGGCTCCCACTGACGGGCTCAGCACCCAGCTCGCCTAGCAATGCCTGCTGCTCTGGCTTACGGTAGAGGGCACGAACAGCATGCCCCCTTCCTGAAAGGATCCTGCACAGACGCTGGCCGATTTTGCCTGCACCACCGATAATGAAAACATGAACCACAGTTGTCTCCTTCTGGGGTTATGATGTGTCCGAAATTATAACCTGACATCAGGTCAGTTCCTTTGAGCCTGACCGATTGCACTGCATGCTGCTGCCAGCACCAGACAGCTGGTCAGATACTCAGTTGTTCTTATAGCTGAGAACAACAGCCGTACCGATTTAGCTCTCCCGTCACGATGAGAACTCCTGAACCGGTTACACGCAATGCCGGCCAATATCTTCCGTTATATTCGAAAGATCCACGCAAGTTACTGAAGTGCGAGGGACGCAATGTGTACCTTGAACGAACTGAAGTCAGCGGAACCCTGAAGGTTCGATTCCATAGCGTTCAGAAAACTGCCTGCTGAAGCTCGATACTGAATTGTAACCCACCCGCCCCGCGACCGTTTTTACCGGCAGCGTCGATGTCATCAGCAGGCGGAGAGCCTCCGCGATACGTGCATCGGCGATAACTGAGCGTAAGCTGGTTGACTCACTGGCCAGGTGGCGCCGAAGCGTGGGGCCACTGAGTCCCGTCAGATCTTCAATTTCAGCAGCACTCCAGGGATGAGCCGGTTTGTCCGCTACCATCTGACGGATTTTCATGGCCAGACTTGGCTGCCGGGCTCGCAGCAAAGCATGGTATCCCATGCCATAAAGCCAGAGCACCACTTCAACCATGGCGTGCAGGGAAAGCGGACGCTTCCCTTCCCGCATTGCGGCTGTCCAGCGGTTAAGGGGTGAAAGAAGAGCTGATACGGAAATGGCTGCGATGCTGCCGGTGTCCTGTGGTGGTGGTGCGGCAAGTAACAGCCTGGCTGCTTCAAGCTGTTCCTCCGCGAGCACCACGCTCAGGGCGACAAACTCACCACTTTGTTCTGAAGGGGCATATTCTATATCGATGCTACGGGCATTCGGGACGACCATAATCTCGCCCGGGATCACCCGGTGCCATTTCTCATTTTCACGATACCGGAATTCTCCTTCCAGCGGGAAGGAAAGGGTCGCACCTTCCACCTCGAACTTCTTTACCTGATGCGTCTGTTCTGCGCGAAGGCAATCGCAGGGAAGTGGAAAACGGGAGCGTGCCAGGGTAAGAAGCTCAGCGAGGAGATCATCAACGGGAGAATCGGAAAAGCTGACTGTTTGCATATTCATCCGGAATTTGACTTTGACCGCTATTATACGTCGCCATATACAAAAGCATACAGCGACGCGTGCGGTTGTCTATTCCCGGATGACAAAAATCAGGCCGATTATAGTTACTGCCATACCCACAAGCATAGGCAATGTAATGGCCTCTCCAAACAGCAACCACGCTTCAGCTGCCGTGAGAATGGGAACCAGGTAAAAGTAAGTAGCGACTTTGGTTGCTTCACCGCTTCGTATCATAAAAATCAGCAACATAATCGCCAGAACCGATACGCCAATAACCAGCCAGCCCAGACCCAGCGCAAATGATAAGCTCCACTGCGTCGGAGCAGATTCGAACATCAGGCTAATTGCACCCATCGATATTGTCAAAGTGACGTACTGTAAAAACGTGTTCGCAAAGATATGTCCATCTCCCTGAGCACGGCGCTGATAAAGCGCTCCGATCGTTACGCCAAATAACCCCAGCATGACCGACCCAAAAGCCACAGGATCCAGTGCAAAACTATGCTGCCCTGGCGATAGCACCAGGAAAACGCCCGCAAAGCCAATCGCAATACCCAGCCATTTCCGGGGATGCAGGGACTGACGGTGCATGAGTGAAACCAGTATTGCAGTCAGTACCGGCTGCAGGCCGGTGATGAGCGCCGCAATGCCTGACGGCATGCCACGATGGATGGCATAAAAGCATCCGCCCAGAAAGAAGCTCTGCAGGAAAAGTCCGACAATCAGGTTGCGAACCATTCCTCTGCCGGACGGAAAACGGGCCCTGAACCCCAGTGTAAGCAGCAGAAGGACCAGACAGGAAAATGCGCCACGCAGGAATAAAAGATGAAACGGCGCGCTGTACTGCACGGTAAATTTGGCTGCGACAAACCCTGACTCCAGAGGAATACAAAAAGCCAGGGCGCAAGAGTAATGAGCCATTTTTTTTGTGAGGCAGTGATATTCATAGTATTGCAGGTGGGTTCTTGTCGGGCGATATGAAAGGGGATCTCTTCCCGGTCACTATTGTGTGCACCGGGAAGGAAGGTGATCAGACTGCGGGTGACCACAGGTCGTAATTCAGTGCGAAGCTGTTACCTTCACGGATAACCTTACCGGTAGTAGGCAGGTTGAAGTGCATACCACTGACAGCCAGGTTATCGCTCGCTGCGCGGTCAAGCACTTTGCTACGGATGGCCGCCGCCGCCGCAGGATCGCTGTCGAACGCGATAGTAACGTCAGGCTGAGCAACCTGAATGTGCGGGAAGTGAACAATATCACCCCAGATGAGCAGCGACTCTTTTTCATCACCCAGCAGATAACCGGTATGTCCTGGCGTATGGCCGAACAGCGGTACAGTCTGAATACCTGGTAAAATCGCTTCCTCGCGGAATGGCACCAGTTTGTCGTCATAAGCGCTGAAGGCGTTCCTTGCTACTTCAAAGAACGGCTTGAATGCGTCAGGCGCGCCAGCGGAAATGGTTTCATCACGCCAGAAAGCGAGTTCTTTCTCATGCACAAACAACTGCTGAACATTGCGGAAAACGGGAGTCTGCAGGGGGCCTGCAAGCCCGCCGATATGGTCAGGATGCGCGTGAGTCAGGAGAAGGGTATCAATCTGAAGCGGGTCAATGCCTGCCGCGGCCAGGGCTACCTGAAGCCGACCGCCCCAGCCATTAATACCTCCGGCACCACTGTCAATCAGGATGGTTCGCTCAGGCGTCTGGATAACGTAGACGTTGATATTAATACGGGGTACTGCTGGCACACCGCGCTTCTGCAGTAAATCCTCGGCACGTGAGCCGTCAATACCAGACAGCAGCTCAAAAGATACGTCCAGATAGCCATCACTCAGCATGGTCACAGTCATGTCACCTACTTTTTTGCGATTGATAGCCGGGGCCTGCCAGTTCAGTTGTGAAGTCATATTGGTCTCCGTTACGATTAGAGGTCATCAGGTTTTACTTTAGCAATAGTAACGAAATTTCTGGTTCGAACTGCTCATCCTGCTACGTAAACCGCTCATTCTTAAAATCCGGAGCACAGCAGGTTATATTGCTTTTGCCTTTCTCATGTAAGGTGTCGGTATTATCTTTACCGGAGCCTGTAATGGACATTATTGGAATTATCATGTCGGCGGGAAAAGCCTCTGACCAGTCCTCAAGCACCCGACAATAGTGTCCCGCCTCAATCCCCGCCAGGGCAGAAGACTCCGGCAGGTAGGCCAGGCCGTAGCCATCTTTTACTGCCTGAAGCATTGGATAAATGCTTGAAAAAGTAAGCTGCCCGTCCACTTTTTTCACAATATTCTCCCCCTGCCTGACAAATTCCCAGCCATACAGCGGGCCTGTGGGTGACAGACGTATATTGATGCAGTCATGTTTTTCCAGCTGAGAGGGATGTAGCGGCAGACCTCTTTCTGCAAGATAGGTGGACGATCCAATGACGACAAACCGTATGTCCGGTGCGATTCGGACGGCCACCATATCCTTTAATATGTCATCACCAATTCGGACTCCGGCATCAAAATTGCCCTCAACAATGTCGACAAAACCGTTCTGCTGCGACATTTCCACCTTGATATCCGAATATTTTTTTTAGTAACGGTGACAATCGTGGCCAGAGACATTCATGAATCATGTGATCTGATACCGTAAGTCTGACCAGCCCAGCCGGTGTATGGCGCAGTCTCTGAAGAGCTGTCACGCCCGCTTCAATGCGCGCAAGACCGGGTTCAAGCGTCAGTAATAATTGTTTACCGGCTTCGGTGACAGCCACCCGCCTGGTTGTACGCATAAGTAACGGCATGCCAACGCGCTCCTCGAGACGACGTATCGTGTGTGAAAGCGTGGATGCCGAAATCCCGAGGCGGACAGCAGCCCGTGAAAAACTGCACTCCTGTGCTACTGCCATGAATGCAACATAGTCATTAAAATCGTGACGCATACCGTTCCCGTTCAGGAGCTCCGATAACATTATCAGAACCATTTAGGTTCATGATGCCGATTCTGTGAGCCATCAGGCAACCCCCCCGTTCCGCTCATCCGATCATAATTTTTATAAATCTAGATATTGGTAAATCTCAATATGTGGAATAAAGTGTCGTGGTTCTGCGGCTACATCGGCCGAACGACGACATGCCAGGTCGTAAATGCTGAGACATGGCGTTTCAGTGATATTGAAAATTCGCTATATCAGGATATGTAATGAAGACGAAAAACCTGTTCTCTCCCACCAGACTAGGTCCCTACACCCTGAAGAATCGTGTTGTACTTCCGCCTTTAACCCGCTCACGGAGCTCACAACCGGGTGATATTCCGAACGAACTGATGGCTGAATATTACGCACAGCGCAGCAGTGCCGGGTTTATGGTGACCGAAGGAACACAAATCGAACCTCGTGGGCAGGGTTATGCGTGGACCCCGGGGATCTACAGCTCACGGCAAGTGGAAGGCTGGAAGAAAGTGACGCGGGCAGTGCATGAAAAAGAAGGCATCATTTTTGCCCAGCTCTGGCATGTCGGAAGAGTATCCCATAACTCCCTGCAGCCAGGTAACGCCTCGCCTGTCGCTCCGTCGGCGATACCGGCAGGGGAAAACGTTAAGGTATTCATCGAAACCGGGCCGGGAGAGGGGGCGCTGGCTACCGCTTCCTGCCCCCGCGCACTGGAAAAAGAGGAAATTAGTGAGATTGTCAGGATGTACGCCGGGGCAGCTCAGAACGCCCTTGATGCCGGTTTTGACGGTGTGGAAATTCACTGTGCAAATGGATACCTGGTTAACCAGTTCATGTCATCCCATAGCAACAAAAGAGAGGATGAATATGGTGGCTCATTACATAACCGGCTGCGGTTTCTGCGCGAAGTGACGCAGGCTGTCGCTGATGTGGTCGGTAAAGACCGTGTGGGAGTCCGTTTTGCTCCGCTCTTTCAGACCACGGATGAAGTAAGGGTCTATCTTGGCCTGGTGGAAGATGATCCCCATGAAACCTATACCGAAGCCGTTAAAATTCTTGAAGAAATCGGAATAGCCTATATTTCTCTTGCTGAAGCCGACTGGGATGATGCTCCCGAATTGCCTGAAGCATTCAGAGCTGAAGTCCGTAAGTTATTCAGCGGTGTAATTATGTATGCCGGGCGATATACGCAAGAAAAAGCCGAACGGATTATCGGTGCTGGCTGGGGAGACATTATCGGATTTGGCCGCCCGTTCATAGCTAATCCGGATTTACCGCAGCGCCTTTATCATGAATGGCCACTGAATCCGGTCGATCCAACAACCATGTATGGTGGAACGGCAAAAGGCTACACAGATTATCCCGCCTTTGGCTAACCATTCTTATGAGCATCAGCTTTTCAAAAGCTGATGCTTAACGTAGAGAAGTATCGTAACATTGCAATTCCTCAATGCGACAAGTGACAGAGTTTATGCCTGATATTGATTTGAATGACGTGATTAAGGCGCTGGGAAACCCTGTTAGAAGAAAAATTCTGTATATGCTCAAGGAACCGAAAATACACTTCCATCAGCCTTATGCTGATGCGGACGAGTTCGGTGTGTGTGTCAGTATCATTCAGGAAAAGGTCGGGCTCTCACAGTCTACCGTTTCTCTTTACCTCTCAGCTCTTCAACGGGCACAACTTGTTACTTCTCAGCGCATCGGTCCCTGGACGTACTACAAACGTGACAATGATAAAATAAGGGTTGTTCTTGAGTTGCTGAAAAATACAATCTGATACAGGACTGAGCACATTCAGTGTAACAGTACCGGGGGTTCGTACTTGCGATCCCGGCAGGCATTCCATGAAAGCGCACTAATTCCTCAATATCAGGCTGCAGACCGGTCATAAGAGGCTAATAGTTTTGCAAAATATCCACCAGTTTGGGTCAAATCACTCTGTCGGTTGGTGTGCATACTCGGTGAAAGGACCTGCAGATATTTAAGATGGCGGATAGCTTGTTACAGTGCCGCTGATGACATTCCGACCCTGTTGCCGTCCGGGTAAGATAATACCTCTGACAGCGGTCATAAAAGCCCAACATAATTGTCTTTCGAGCCATATATTAATCGCTCATCGCGCTCTCTTTTTCGAAGAGGTGTCACTTAATCATGATCGGTCAGTACAAAAAGACAGTGCTTTTCCAAATTCCGGACGGTTGTATGCGAAAACGGTGAAGCTCAACAAATGGTGTCATCGCTGTGCAATGCTCTGCGGGCTCATTCTTTCAGTTAACTGTTTGGTTACAGCTTCAATGAAGTATTTCAGTTAATTCACAGCGAGGGTTTGAGGAAACCACGCTGTGATTACCCAACGCTCATCCGGAGCATCCGGATTGAACTGTCGCTGGAGCTTGTTGGGCGACACGATACTGGCCTCGCCTTTACATGCCCTCGGGCTCCGGTATCCGACCTGAGCCTTTATCCCGACACGTTTCATCAGTCGCCAGACTCTGTTCACTCCGCACTGTTGCCCGCTGTCCCGCAGATCCAGATGGATTTTGCGATAACCATAGACGCATCCCGATTCCAGCCAGAACTGTTTAATCTGTCCTGTCAGTCTCAGGTCTGCCTGATGGCGTTGTGAATGCGGCTGCTGAAGCCAGGCGTAAAAACCACTGGGATGTTCATCCAGCACCCGACAGAGCAGGCGAACAGGCCAGCAACAGGTGTTGTCACGAATAAAGGCGTACCTCAGTCGGACAGCTTTGCGAAGTACGCCGCGGCTTTTTTTAATATGTCCCGTTCGTCGGTAACCCGCTTCAGCTCTTTCTGAAGACGGCGGATCTCGGCCTGAGCATCTGACTGTTCTTTATTAGTGGAAGAATCCGGACCGTAGTTCTTTATCCAGGCGTAAAGGCTGTGGGTGGTGATATCGAGACGCGTTGCAACGCTGGCAACAGAATAACCGCGATCAACAACCTGTTTGACTGCTTCAATTTTAAACTCTTCGGGATAACGCTTACCGCTCATGGGCACCTCTCTTTAAGCCATCTTAAATGACTCTGAGGTGTCTGTTAAACCCGTGGCGATTCACCTCGCGTCCTTCCGTTCAGTATAGCCTCAGTCCCTGACACCACCCGAGAACGGAATGACGTCCCCTTTCTCCCTCCCGGTGTTGCGTTCAAGCTCCCTGACATACTGCTGTAAAAGTATAAGGTTATGTAACAGCTCTACATTTTCAGCCATCATCTTTTTGATTTCTTCCCTCAGCTCATTTCTCTGACGGCGATACTTTTCTTTCAGCTTGATCTGCTGCTCAATGCCCTGCTCATCAACCGGCGCGGTGCCCTGGCACGTTTTTTTCAGACTGCGGATAGCCTCCCTGACCTGCCTGTACTCAGGACAGTTATAATTCAGGGTGCCGTTTGCCAGCCCCGCTCGTTTTTCCACAGCATACTGGCTGATACGCTCCCCTGATAACATCAGTTCCCTCAGGGCCTGCTCTGCTCTTGCCTGTGTTTTTTTAACCCCCGACTGTTCGTTCGTCATGCTCTATTCATCCTTTTCAAAAAAGCGGACAGCATCTGCATAAAAATCTCTCTCAAGCATCAGAAAATCCCTGTCAGCCTGAGGAGCATTATTTCGCACGGCAATCTCCAGAAGGTTGTCATAATGAGCCATCCTGCGTTTCCACACGGGAACAGAATCAGCTCCGGCCAGCATGTTCTCACATCCCGGATTGCAGGACGCTGACTGAACAACCGCCTTAAACTCGCAGTCATGGCCATTCATGCAATAAAAACCGTTTCCAAGAGATACCAGTTTTTGCCCGCCTCGTTTAGCCATGCTCATCGCTTTTTTCAGTGTAGGAAACGTCATCTGATGTAAGTGCCCACCTCTCTGGGACATCAGTAACTTCCCGCCTTCGCCATAAAGCAGGCCTTCATGCTGATAAGAAACAGCCCTGGAAGCTGAGAGTTCGGTATCAACCCTTTCAATCTCGGCAGCGAATGCCTGAGGGATCGCCCGGCTAAAATGCGAAGCGTTGAGTGCACCGGACATATACCACTCCGTCATGCCTCTGATTAAGTGCTTAAACTGCCGGATAAGATCATTAGTAGAAATCAGATCAAGACGCCTGAGGTGTACAGCAAGTGAACGGCGAAACTGATGGGTTCGCAATGGCCAGAAAGCCCCCTCCCGAATCTCCATCGCAACGCGTTCATCATCACGTATGTTTGGATTTAAAAGCCTGAACTCATCAATATGGTCACGTCGGATGAACAGATGGTGTCTTTTCACAAATTTCTTTGCCCACTCAGTCTGGCGCTGCGTCCCCATAAAAGAGAGTTTTTGCTCCGAGAACCACGACCTGATATTTAAAGACAATGGAACATTGTCCAGCGTCTTCCCGTCCAGGCCTGTCATGATTTGATTAATTCTGCGTAAATGCTGAAAAGGCTTTTCCACATAGCGACAAACAACCCAGTCTTCGTGACTTCCACCTTCCGGGGCGAACTTATGCAACACCGAACGAAGTCCCAGGATATCACCATCATAAATCAGTGAACCGTGCATCACGCCAAGCACTTCGCTGTGTCTCATCCCCGACATGGCCTGTATCACATTCATGACTTTTAACGTCAGCTCAAAATGCCAGGTGTTCAGCTTTATGTGATCAACGCCAATAAAATCAGATCTCCAGCGCTTATTTTTATGTACCGAGAACCAGCCCTGCATCCCGGGGCCAAGTGTCGCGAAAAGCGCCCGAATTTCCCCGGCAACAATATTGTAGTAATACGCGGCCCGGTAATCCGGTATGCTTTTTGCTGTCCCTCTTTTACGGGCTTCCAGCATCGACGTATAGTAAGGCGAATCATAAAAACCGTTTATGATAGCGCACAGCCGGGAAAACCCGTCAAAATCGAAATCACTGATTTCAGCATCCAGTTCAGTAATCAGCCCTTCCCAGACAGACATCATAAGACTGAAAGGCATACAATATGTCTGGTTTGAATCATCCACACTGTTGTAACTGTCGAAGCTAATATCAGGAAAGTAACCGTATTTTCGAAGACGGGTATGACCTGTCAGCGAGATATCCGCCAGGTCCATAAAGTAATTACGTAATGTTCTTTCAGAACGCTTCCTGCCGTGCTCATCCTCCTCCTTCATCTTTACAATGAAAGCATTCCGGACAAGCGGAAAACGAAGCTGAAACAGACTGCGATACCCCATAGACTCAATAATACGGGCTCCCGCCACAATGTTTGCACATTTCCGGATCAGTGACTGCGTCTTCGCGGTCCTGCCGACAATCCAGAGCAGGCTGGCTGAGATGATTTTGGCTTCAAGACGCAGTTCAGGATCCCGTATGCCTGAAAAATTAACGGTTCTTAACGTTTCACCAATATGGGTTCTGACATAGCGATTGGTCCAGACATCATCCCTGAAATAAATATTCAGCGTCTCCTCATTGATAAAACGCATATCATGTTCATCTGAGCTGGCGATAACCAGGCAGTTATTCAGACGTTCAAAGCTTTTGTTTTCTAGTGCCTCACAGATGATATCCTCAGTCGGAAACTCATCCCCTGAACGAAGCGGCGTTCCGGCAGGAAACTCCGCCATTCGACTACGGCTTACCTCTTTTTTCTTCAAATCTGCCATACCGGAGCCACACCTTCTCGCTGAAGTTTAACGCGCGCTTTTTTCAGGATCGCCTCATCTACCAGCCCAAGCCGTAAATCAATCTTCAGGAGTAACGTTTCATAACGCTCCACAGCATTGACCGAACCGATGTACAACGGTTTTCCATACTCGATAGCATGCCTGAATGACAGCAGGAGCCATACAGACTCCAGCGTTTCCACAACGCAACTTTTTGAACATTCGACACAATGAGAAAAATCCGCACAAGCCTTTGGTGTCCGGCCAAATCGTTTTTGCTTTTTTATAAAGCGCAATTCAATATCTGTAGGCGGCTCCTGCGATCGACATCCCAGGCCATTCAATAAAAGATCCACACCCTCATCGCTTCCACGCAGATCGATCCCCAGCTCATCAGCAACTTTTACCCGCTCGGATAACGCACGTGTCGCAATCCCCTGATTCATAAGCGTATCAAGTGCAGCACTGAAGTTTTCCTTCGCCCCCTGTGGGTTACCTGCAGCATAATTCCGCCTGTAAGTGCCCCAGTTATGCTGTGCTTTTTCCGCCGTAATCAGACCATTCTTTAATGTTCTGTCCGTATACTGCTCAGACGTTTTGCGCAAGCCAGAAACGGTAATTGATGGAAGCGAGGGATTAAGCTGCCGCATCGTGGCCCACGCCCCCTCAGAGTTAGAAAATTTAGTCAGATGACTGGGATTAAGAGAATAAAGCTTACGGAATTTCACCTGCGGCTCACTCAGAAACAGCGCCTGTACCGGAGGGAAGTTATCTGCGGAAACCAGATAGTTAACGATGTCGTCCCTGAGCCTGATAAAAGACAGAAACCAGTAATAGCCCGCACGTTTGGTCACATACTCCGATTTACCTATCGTCAGACGTATATACTTATTCGCTCTCCCCTTATAAACATAATCAGTGCTGATACCCTTTTCATCCAGATGTATATCATCCCGCGTCAGACCCAGAACCTGAGAGGTGTTTCCCCATGTGTGGTAACAGAACAGAAAAAAAGAAGTAAGAAAGTAATTTTCCAGAACGTCCCTGATGATGATCTCTGCCCTGCTGACCCCGTTCTCTCCCGGATACCGGAAATACGCTTCATAAACAGGTGCCAGCAAAGACGGTGAGAAATGCCGCACCCCTTTTTCCGATTTAGCGATATGCTCCCGGATACATCCCGCAAGGAACTCATTCATGGATGACAACTGCCTCAGGATCTCGGAAAGTTCATTCCTGGTATAGCTATCCCTTCCCTGCTGCTGATACGTTCCTTTCGGTAAGAATTCATATTCATACCGCCTCTGAATCTGCCCGCCCGTAAGCAAAAACCGGTTGACCACGGACAAGTAGTGTCTTGCCATCCTGACTGAAATTTTTCGCCGACGAATATCGTTCATGAGATGTTTAATATACATTTCAACGCCTTCAGCCGTGCCATAGTCATACTGATTGACTGACTGCCATATAAAAAACATATTGAGATAACGGAAAATGGTTAACCTTCCGGCGGGACGGTAAGACAGAAGAAATCGTTTCAGAGAGGCAATAAAATCGCGTTTTTCAGGGCGGGCAAGATGCGAATGTTCACTAAACCATCCGGGGAGCAACACATAATCTGAAAAATGAGCCTGAAGATAAACGTCAAGTAAATAATATCGGTTCAGATCCCGCTGAGTGATGTGTCCGCTGACCGTCTCCCATGACAGCACATTTTCGGCCATCCACGTTATCTGCGTTTCACTCCGGCTCATATATGGCTCCATCGCGACCTGCAGCACCGTCAATCAATGCGTCCATGACCCCGGCGACTGCATCAGAAATCTGGTTTTGCTGAAGAAAGACGATGTATTTCATCGTCGTATTTTCGCTTTTATGGCCCATCCAGTATTTTACTGTACCCAGCGCATTTGCGGCCTGATCGGGATAGCAACTCAGTGCCGAGCGTAAAAAATGGGTCGCAAACGTTGCCCGCAAATCATGGGGTTTATGTCTGAACACATTTCCCGGAGCAGACCGGGCCAGGCGATGGCGAAAACTGTACCAGCGGGAGTAAAAGGCTTTTTCAGACATCCGTTTCCCGTTTGCCATTAAAAATAAAGGCTCGTGCCGCCCTTCCCCACCCTGTCGTGCACGCCATTTTTGGATCTTCTTTTCATACTCCTCATCCGCCAGATAATCCAGAACCTGCTCGTACAATCGTCTGGTGATGAAGAGTTCTCGCGTCATCCCAAACTTCGTATGAACTCCGCATCTCGGACCAATATGAAGCCCCCTGATGGTCAACTCAGATACAGGGACACTGGCAAGGTACTCTTCAGTAAAGAGTGACGACGGCAGGGTCAGCATTTCATCCAGCCGTAACCCACAATTTTTCATCAGCACAATCATTAAACTGAACAACCCGGACTCAGATTTCAGTGCCTCATCCAGGATATGAACCTCTGCATCATTCAGTGGGTTGATTGTCCTTTTTGTTGTGCTGGTTATCCTGATGGCAAGATCCGAACTTATCACCTTGCGTCGCCCGTCAACGACTTTTTCGACCAACGTAAAAAATGAGCTGGCAGCCAGCTCACCACACTTGCCCAGAAATACGTAAAACCGTCGGATAACGCTGATGTACACCGCCGCGGTGGATGAGGCGATGCGCCCCTGCCTTACGGCCCCCAGAAGATACTCCCTGAAGCCATATGTAGGGCTTTGGTATTTCAACGTTCCCGGGGTGAAAGGGTCAAGTCCGTTATCCTCCAGCCACCTTATCCAGCGTAAAAATGCCCGGGCTAAAGGCTTTAAATCCCTGGCCTGCAGGATAGCTTTATCCATAAGATAAAAGTGTACATATCGGCTCAGTTTTCGATTCTGGATGCCGCTAATATAAGGTATTTCAGCATACAGAAATCCGGGTTCAAATTTCAGTTTCGGCTCTGTTGCATCCAGTTTGCTGACACGCCCATAACGCGCATGAATGTTAGTGATTATCCTCACAGTCTGTCGCCCTGAAACGCCACCTCATGCCTACACTATAAATCCGGAAGAAGAAAAAACAAACAACCAGGTTGCCGGGAGTGAATATGCAAATCAGGAGGAAAGTAAAAGATGTAACGACACCATCACGATGCAATACATTGACCTCAACACGTTACCCGGACCATACGTGATAAACATCACAAATCCTTTGAGTGAAGAACTTAAGATGTGATTTTCATTTCCCGGCACAAACCGTGCCCTTAAAAAACAGGCAACGGATACATCTTAATGCCAGAAGTAAACCTTAATTGATTGAATACAGCCTGAGTCCATTGCAAAAATAACACACAGGGTAAATTCGCATATACAGAACCCAACGAAAAGCAAAAGAAACCTGTAACACATTTCGTTTACCTGTCACTTTCAATTGTAAAAGCCAGCAGAAAAAGCGCATATAACTATATTTATCCCTGCGGGGACTTTTGTTTGTGCTATATATTTTTTACAGAGAACCGCAACGCGTCCAAACACAAGAATATATTTACCTCTGGAAAATGGTCTGACTCCCTTTCACGTGGTTGTAGTGACCTGTTCTGTGATTCATGTAATGTCTTTTCTGGATGAGGAAAATATGTCATCACTGATATTTTATACAGACGAAGCACAAGCACTGATTGTAACAGATACCCTTGCCGTCACCGATAATGGGGAGCCGTTATCTTTTGTTTCCAAAGCAGGTTACATCCCCCAGCTAAGAACCATCATAGCAGGTACGGGGGCAGGTGGATTTTCTAACACCTGGTTGCTTGAAGCATCAACCAGAATGGTCGTATCAGGTATACAAAATCTCAATTATCATACATCGGCCTGTCTAAGGAGGCTGTGGAAACAATACAAGCATGACCATGCAATTCCCTCTTCTTCAACGGTGACAACCAGTGTTTATCAGTTCGCAATTTGCGAGGAAACAGGAAATATCGTTTCGTTCGCCTATCGCTCAGTCCATGATTTCGAATCAGAGCAATTACAATACGGAACAGGAGTAAAACCTGAGTGCCAAATCCTGGATGGGGATTTGTTGCAGACAATTCCTGTAATGATGAATGAACAAAGGGCTATACAGGCGACATACTCACACCCGGAACGGATCCATATTGGCGGTGAGATGATTGCGCATTATCTGACATCATCTATGTATCAATGCTTTAAGATTGGGGAATTTGAGGATTTCAGAACTCAGGGAGAGTATATATTGAGCAGGATTTAGGCAAAACGCGGTTCAGATAAAGTGCTTTTAACAGGCTTGCTGAACATTAAAAGGATATCTCTCAATTACGATGAATAGCTTGAATTCTAAAAATAGAAAAGTAGAGTTTAACTCTAAATACATAAAAACAAGAGTAAGCGAGCATCCATAGCGAGCGCCGCAGGCAGAAGACCGGGCCGTGTATTTCTCCGGCGTCCAGATACATTCCCCGGTCGCGTCTTTGTAAAGCGTGGCGAGGCTGAAGTTGTCCGGCAAAAAGCTTGGCAGCGGAAATCGCGCCAGCGAACCACAGGCCATCAGAAATGACCAGATATCCTGTGTCCGCCACTCTTTCACCGGGTACAGTTCGCCGCCGAGCTCCGTGAGCGAGACGCTGTCCGACTGCCCGCCCATTCTGAGGATGTTGCCTGCCCGACGGGCGCTCTCATCATCGCGGGAACCCAGCATCAGGCACACTTTGTTGCGGACGGAAGCTGGTGCATTTTTTAAATAACGGGCTTTGGCCTGGCGCAGTGGAGAGCGTTTGAGATCTGTAGAGCATTGACGCGTATTGGAATTTGTCCAGGTCGGAAGTCCGCGCCCGGTCAGAATGCGTCCGACCCAGCTCTGGGTCATGGACGGGTGGGCCACCAGGACGGTCACGGGCAGTTGCTGTTCGGCAATAAAGGCTCGGAGCTGGCTGAGAACCTGCGTGGACTGATGATGCATCTCAGGGTTTTCAATCAGGGTGTTGGAGATCTGAATGAAGTGGTGCTGGCTGACGTTCGACCCGTTCCGTACGGCACGGATCAGGGCCATGAGGAACAGGTGCAGTAGCGAGTGGGAGTCTTTCCCGCCGCTGTAGCCGACGCACATGGTCCAGCCTTCGGTAATCGCATGATAAATGGCACTGGTTGCCGTCGTCACGCGCGATGCGAGACTGACCGGCTCACCGGCATCGGTATAATTCAGATCCGCATCGGTCTTCAGTGTTTGCCAGACATCGCCCCATTTATCCTGCGTCAGAATGGCAGCGTTAGCCGCCTCAGAAAATTGAATTTCTGAGGGTAATTCAAGGAATGTTTCTTTTATTTCGATATACATATTATTTCCTGAATTTTGGCTTTCGCTGCATTATCGCGTTATTTATTAAACCCATCTAATATCTTCAGTGCAATATGTGAAGATAAATTTAGTTAAATTGGAATTATGCCAATTTAACTAAATAGCACTGAATAAATAGAATTACGCGGCAATAAATATATTATCTTTACCACGCTCTCACGAATACTGCTGGGTAATTAAAACCGTCGTATTTGATTCCAGCTCTGCCAACGGAATTCTGGGGGTATTGAGCATCATGTCATCACCGCAATGGCGGGGTACAGCCGTCAGTTGAAATGATTCTTTCATGACCCGGATGGAAGTTGTTTCCGTGCGAGAGGACGGCATGACGTCCCGGAGCATGGTTTCCTGCCCGTTACTGTCACTTTCAATAAATGCAGCCTTCGCCATGAGTTCCTCAATGTCCTCTTCCGATGTTTCGGACCAGAGGCAGTCATAGAAGAAAAACTCTGCAACGTACAAATCATTCTCTTTCACGTATGCCGCCAGTTCACGGATACGCTGAGCCAGCGATGTATCAATGGAAAAGAAGACGCTTTGCGGGACTTCACTCGCAAATTCATTGATGCAGCTAGCGGACGCAATCAAAAGTTTATTGAACATTTCAGCTCTCCATGCCACCGGCTGTCCCGGTGGCAATCTAGGGTTATCAGGCAGTCACGGGGCACAATACGTCCAGCGAAGGCAGCAATTTGCTCAGGCTGTCGTACACGACGGGCGTCAGTTCGGTGACGCTGTGAAGCGCCATGCTGGTGTTGTCTTCTTCGCTGAGAATGATGACTCCATCCTCATCAGGATCGTCAGAAGTACTCTCGTCCGAGGCCAGGCGGTGGCGTGCAACGTCATAAGGCGATTCAGACGCTTTGCAGCTCATCAGATAGCATTCTGTGTATGTGTTTTCGTGGTTATACTGGTTCACTTTCACCAACGCATACTGAACACCGGCATCATGGGCTTCGTTCATCAGGCGGGAAAAATTAAAGCCTTCCTCATAGTGGTGTGTATCTTTAGTCACCACGATTGTCGCACCGCCGAACTCGTTTTCGCGTGGTCGGTCGCAGACGAAAGCGGCATTGATTGTGACCATTTCAGGCAGGTTAAACACCGACAACACGGCAGTTGTTACCGCGATTGCGTGGTCGAGGTTAATGCTTTCATCATGGCTGATTGCCAGACCGCTACCGGTGATTTCCGCTTTGAGTTCCAGCTCGTAATTGTCTTCTGGTGACTCCGGCTGACCAAAAGTCGGCTCAAACGGATCGCACTCCGGGTGGTTCTGAATAATACCCAGGACCAGCAGTTCAGTGAGGGAACACTCTGAAGCAGGTTTAGACAGCAGGTGATCACCTTCCGACACATCCGTGTCCGTAACATACGCAATCGCGTCCAGAGCCATCTGAGCCTGTTCCTGTGAACAGAGAATTGTGAAGGATGCCTGAGTGTAATTATTTGCCATTGCATAACTCCTTATTTAATTAAGTGTGATTGCTGTCTGTGAATAGATAATATCAAAACAGATACCCGCACCTAATAACCCGAAATGAAATATTTTCGAAGTTTTTATAGAGAAGACAGGCGCCATATTTATTAATCCAGCCATTATTTAGAGGGCGGCATTAAGTAATTATGCGGAAAAAATAAAAAACCGCCACAAGGGCGGCATTTATTAAATGGGAAAGATTCAGTTATAAGGTATGTGTCAGGGCGGAAACAATGATCCGGTCTGGTAACAGTGATTGAAGGGACGCCGACGAAATGACAAGTGCCTTTTCAATGTGTGCCTCTCTGTCGGCGATATGTCGCCGGAATGCCGCTTCTGCTTCACCGGAGGAGTCGGCTTCAACCAGCATCACTTCTTCCTCATCATCAAACATCATGCGGCCTGAGATAATATACAGTCGGCTTAAGTCCGGGAGATTTACAGCGTTGCCCTGTTTGTTAATCATCATTTTTCTCCGTCTGCAATTTTTAAATTTGTCAGTTCTGCTACGGGTAAAATACACCATCAGCCCTGTAAACCCGGACAGGTATCAACGTAGCTCATCGGTTTGCCAATCGCGGCGCTTAGGCGAAGGATTTCGCCGATGGAGACGTACCGCAGCATTTCAGAACGCCCGTGTTTCTGGTATTCATCCACCGACATGGTGCGCCAGTCCTTGTGCGGTGTGTTTTTGCACAACTGCCAGTTGTCGACAGTGGTCGGGCGACGCAGGACATACACACCCAGCGAAGGCGTGAGGCCTAAGCCAAATGACTGCTGCACCACAATACGCACTTCAGAGCCGTCGGGGCGTTTCAGTGTCTGAGTAATTTTAGTGATGAGCTGTTCGGATTCCATACTATTAACCTCGACCGTCAGTTGGGTTGCTGTAGGGATATTTTAGCAAAGTCGGTTCACTGGCTAATAAGTACAAAGCGAAATTTTTAAAAATAGAGGAATAAAACAGGAAGAGAACAAATCTGGAAACAGCAAAATCACATTATCCGATTGCAATTCATTTCACATTTGACATATTCGGAATTAAGTACGCAACGAACCTGCATCGTCTGGTATAAAAGTATATTTCAAATATTCAGGTTATTATCTGAAGTAAAATACTCTCTGCCCCGGTTGCAATACCAGACGGAACACAAGACGTTATGAAGAGCCTGTCCCGGTTCAAAAGCTGCGGCTAATTTTTTCTGACCCACTTAACGAGAATGCCAGCCAGAGTCACAGTCAGCATCAATGCCCATACTGAAGAAATAAAGTTAAGCAATGGAATACGCTCAGAATAATCACAGGTACTGGATGGGTCACTGGCAAATTTACAGATAAATTCGGGATCAAGCCCCCAGTAAACGAAAGAAAATAACACAACGAGCGATACACTGATTTTAAAGATTTTTTCGCTTGTCATCATTTATCATCTCAATCCAGGAGGTTATATAAACCTGAAACTATTTCAGCCGTGTGTCGTACTGGTAAGGAATTTTCTGGACGGTTTTCATCAGATCAAAAATCGCCGGATGAGCCGGATTTAAAAGGTAGTTAAACTCCACCGGAGATAATGCACTGGGAATACGCAGGGCAACAGAAGAGCCACTTTCAGCCCAGTTATCGCCATACAGGGCAAGTTCTGCGGGCGCATCTTCACTTGCCCAGCCCGGCGGCAGCAGGTTCAAGTCAAAGGCCTGGATCTGGTCATCCGGGACATCAATGCTCAGCAGCGTGTAAGCGTCCAGAAGCTGCGGGGCATTGATATGCACCAGCGTCTCCAGCATGGTCAGAGAGGCCGTCTCGGACAGATAGACAAGTGCTGTGCCGACACTGTTCCAGCGGCCTCCCGCTTCTTTCGCACCTAATCCCGACCATGCAGTCGTAATATAGCGGGTCTTGGTCATCCGATACAGGATCACGAATAGACTCCGTGTTCAATACGGGTGATCAGGCGCATCACTTCGAGTGCGCCGGTTTCCGAAGAGACAACATCTGCCGGAGTCTTCCAGCTCAAGCCACGGTTTGGCTCGTTCATCCATTTCTGTGCTGCCTCTTTGTCGCCTTCGAACAGCTCTACAGCCCGTTCAATGACGCGAATAATACGCACCAGACGTTCGCTCTGATCCGCAGTGAAACGGGCTTTTACGCTGCGATTGAAGGTGGTGTTCGGAATGCCGGACATTTTGCGCAGTTCCGACGGCGTGATGTTCGCCCATTCAGAAATGGAATGAGCGACTTTACCTTCCAGTCCGTGGCTAATTTTGTCCATCAGCGCAATGCCGTCATTATCCAGACCCACCACCTGCCATAAGCCGTGCGGGTTCATTTTGGATAAATCTGGAGAAAAAACTTTCATAGTCATAACCGACCCTCCCATTTGGTATGTCAATTATACCATATGGGTGACTACTGGCAATATTTTCACCTTTCTCATAACGTCAGTTCGTCACCCGGCTGACTCTGGCATGGGCATTGCCCTGAATGTTCCAGTACAGCCCAGCCGGAAGCTCTGCGGCCCAGGTTGCCCCCCGTTCCGACATTTGTTCGGGCGTTTCCAGCCATCCACGCGGAATAGTACCGGTGGTGTCACCGATAACCCGCGAGACGCAGGCGGCAACGCGGACGCCGCCGGGGACATCACAGCCGGATTCAACGATGTGCATCACTTCCATTAATGCGCCGTACGCTTCAACACGGTCGCCCTTTTGCAGTTCAATGGGGGAAACCTGTTCAGTCAAATTCTTCATGCTCACACTCCCTTCAGTGATTAAAATTGTCGCCGTCGTTTTTAAGGCATCCGGGAGAAGAATCCTGGTGGCCATTACGCCGGTATGTTGCTGAATCATTTTCTGTCAGCGCCGTCGCCGCAGGACATCCCCGCTGGCGTCACTTCCGGCTGCTGGCCAGGCTAAACCGCCCAGCTCATCCCCCTTCCCGCAGTTCATCACGGTAAAGGGCAACCAGGTCATCGAGTATCGGGCTGCTCTGGTATCCCGGCATTTCTGTAAACAGGCTGCGCGAGATCCCGAGCCATTCCATTATTTTGTCCGTTGCATACCAACGTCTGCCGAGCCGCTCAGCGGCAACCGGTACTTTGTGCAGACCGGCAAATGGCTCAACTACCAGATCACCAGGCCTGGTGAGGAACTCGATCAGGAATGCGGCGAGTCGAGTGGGTGACGTTGCACCGTGCAGCGGAAACCCCAGTTCGCGGGCGATGCGATGGCAGAGCCGCGTATCCGGGCAGGCATTGCCAAACATAAGCGTATTTTTGGAGATAGTCCCTTCTGTCTTATTGCCGAAGGCGCCATTTTTAAGCTGGTAAGCGCCATCCCCGTAAAATGTAGTGCGGTTTTCGCCGCCGGACGCCTGCAATTTCTGATGCTGCTCTGAATGAGGCTGGAGAACGCGCATGTTGTTCGAACGAACCTTTTGCGCGTCATTAGTAAACCACAGCACCGGCTCGTAAGACGAACAGAGCTGAACACGCTGTTTACACGCCCAGTGAGTCGGCGACGGGGGTTTCGCTCGGTTCACCCAGTTCAGTCTGTCCATCAGCTCAAGACCCAGCTTATCGCACAGCGCCAGTGTCAGTCTTTCCAGATACAGAGAGCGCGATGGCCTGCCTGGATTAAAGCTGTCCTGCGTCACATTGAGCGCCACGCTGCCCCCCGGCACGAGCTGCTTCACGATAGGCTCAAGAATCCGCAGCAGCCAGTCAATATACGCCTGCTCACCGCGTCCGCCGCCGTGCCCGTAATTTCGGGCATTACGCAGCAGGAACGGGGGCGACGTAAGGCAGAGATGGATTTGCTCATTGATGTTGCTGAAGAACGCGTACGCATTCCCGAAGACCGATGCCCCGAGCGAAGTTGAGAAGCCAACGACGCACAGTTTGTCCCAGGACTCATGCAGCTTCTTGTCATTTTTGAAGGCATAGCGCCAGACGCCCCGCTTTTCCGGGACACGCTCGATCACCCCGGCCTGCCGCAGCGTCTGCTGATACCAGCGAACCTGATGCTTGACGCCGCTGGTTCGCATTTTGTCCGAGCCGAACGCCTTCATTTTCTGTAGTTCTGCATCCGACATCCCCGTTTCGCGTTGTACCTCGCGATACAGCTCTTCGTTCGTTAACGGGGTGTCTGACGCGGCATAGATCCGCGCAATCAAATCGCTGTTAAGGTTGCTCATCAGCCATCCTTGAAAAACGGACCAGGGCGGCTTCACACTGCTCTTTACCCCACGAGTCCTGCCAGTCGCACAGGTGGAGATATTTGCGTTCGAGTGCTTCCATTTCATCGAGATTTGAACTCGATAATCCCGCCCAGACGTCGTGCCAGCACACATCGTAAGTAACGCCTGCCGGTGGGCAGTATTCCAGAGCATCCGCATGGATGATTTCAACACGGGGATCGTGGGCAAAGGCCTCGGCAACTAGGTTAATCACATCCTGCGACTTCTCAATGACAGTCACGTTGTTAACTTCCGGCTTCTGAAGAATGGCGTGCAGCACCATCCCCAGCCCCAGTCCGTTGATCAGGACGTGCCCTGTCGCTCGCTTTATGAACTCCTGACAGAGTTGGATTTCGTATGGCAAATTGGTCATCACCACATTTCTGCCATTTGAAAGGCGGCGATAGTTACCGGGCTGTAAAACCGCGTCGATATCCTCCGTAGCGGCACGGAGGAAAAGGCTAACCGCCTTATCTTTGGAGATTTCGAAGCTGTCCAGTGTCCAGGCACCGGATGTTCCATCTTTAACAGGTAAATTAGAAAAGCAACTCTTCATCAGTCATCCTTAAAATGGATTCAGTTCAACGTAAGTGGGCGCAGGAAGACGGTGAAGCAGGTCACTTCCCTTTCTGCATCAGGGACTCCAGTGACGATTCCAGCGCCGCGAAACGAATCAGGGCAGCTTCACACTGCTCTTTACCCCACGAGTCCTGCCAGTCGCACAGGTGGAGATATTTGCGTTCGAGCGCTTCCATTTCATCAAGATTTGATCTCGAAAAATCTGGCCAGATATCATGCCAGCACACATTGAAGGTAACGCCTGCCGGTGGGCAGTATTTCAGAGCATCCGCAAGGATAATTTCAACGCGGGGATCGTGAGCAAATGCTTTGGAAACCAGGTTCATCACATCCTGAGACTTCTCAATGACGGTCACGTGGGTCACGTCAGGCTTCTGAAGAATGGCGTGCAGCACCATTCCCAGCCCCAGTCCGTTAATCAGGATGCGTCCAGTTGCTCGCTCAATGAAAGCTTCACAGGTACGGATCTCCATCGGCGTATTGGACATCACCACTTCGTTATCACAGGACAAACGCCGGTAGACGCCTGCCGGGATATATTCATCCTGATCCTTTGTATATTCGGCGCGAAGCTTCAGGGTCTGCGCTTTTTCTGGCGTAATCACAAAGGAGTCCAGCGTCCAGTTACCGGATTTCCCGTTTTTCACCGGCAGCTCAGCAAATTTACTTTTCATACTGATAACCTTAATTTCGAATCATTCTGTTGCCGGGAAATTACCACATAACCCTCGGGCTGGGCAGGCAAGATCGCGTTACAACGGACGGCGGCTGACGCAACCGTCCACGGGTTCACAGGTAACGAAGTAGGATCTCCGCATCCTCCGGTGGCAGCTGTTGGCAGCTCTTCACTTGATAGAAGAATTCCCCGCCAAGATCATACACTCCGCCGTCTTCAAAACTCAGTGCTTCGACCTCGTCGCGACACTCATTCAGTAATGCCGTCTGGCTGGCGTTTGCCTCAGTATCGCTGGCGACAAGCTTCACGCTGGAATGCTCATACTCGCCATTCCGGCATACAATTTTGACAATGAAGTTTTTTTCAGGCATCTGCGCCTCCCGGCTGGTTAGGGGTTTATTCAGCGTTGCCCCGGCGTCCGGGGCAAGACTCAATCAACCCTTGATGAAACTCTGGCCGAAAGAAGGATTGGCTTTAAACTGGTGCTCCTTTATGATTTTTTTCATCATCTGAGAGCATTTCTTGATCGATTTGGTGCTGGCATCCGTGACTTCAGCCATCTTGCGGATAAAGCGATTCACCTGATACTGCGCCTCAGCATCTTGGCTGAGGGCTTCACTGTGGATGCGGTCTTCATGCTGCGCAATCAACAGCACATAGCAGCGGAGACCTGTGGCGGTGCTCACGCGCTGGCTGATCGTGATTTCCGCCGAGCGGGTAGACTGGACGACAGAGAGAGAGACTCTCGATAATTCGCCGTCCCGGAAAATAGCCGGAGTAAGACCATTAATATCCTCGCGGGAATAATTCAGAGAGTCCAGAATGGAAAATAAATCACAGGTGGTAAAATCGAATTCCTGAATGCTCATATCGCCTCCGACGCTTCATTATTTGTTGGCATTGCCTGTAGATATATAATACCAGGTTGGGTTCAAAACCTAATAACCCGGAAGAGAATATTTTGAAGAAAATCTCAGGCATCCATGCCGTGAATTAAGCTGGCACTATTCTGAAATAATATCACCAAGGCTGGTGGTAAATTCTCTTTTGACGGATTCAGTAAACGGCACTCGCTCAATATATTTATAATTCGTGGCATAGGTGTTGGTGTCTAAAGTCCGGGAGATCTCATCATCAATCGGGTCTTCAAACATATCAATGCGCACATCGATATGCTGCGTGCCTTCTGCGGTAGGATGTGACAGGCTGCACGACACTTCGATATAGCGATCTTTCTGCTCCGCGACAAACGTCCAGAAACCTGCATTAAAGTCGGTTGATGCACCGTGACGTTTAAATACAACATCAGATACGGAATAACCGACAGCATTAAGAAGGGAAATGAAATTAAGCTGACTGGAAATGATATCTAATTTATTCATGATGTCTCCTGTTGGTATGTGGCAATTATACCAGGACGCGCTCGACGGCTAATAACCTGCGGCAAAATTTTTCCGAATAGTTGATGATGTGATTGATAGCTTTAAAAATTAGGAGGATTGTTTATAAGAAGGAATATAACCAGAGGATTTGAAATTTAATACACCATGCCGACTGACCACGTCTAATTTTTCAAAAGTTACTTTTCCCGGCTGCCCTGATCCCACGTCGCTAAGACCCGGTATACTCAGGCATTCTGCCCGGAAGGCAATTGGCTTCGGTGATCGGGTATTAAAATAGGGCCAGTCTGTTTTTCTGCGAGTTTCGCGCTCTGTTGATGGCGTGAAATCACCTTTTCCGGATGCCCTCCCTGGCTGTCCGGTGCGCTGGCGCTACGCCCAGCGGTATGGGGTAAAATAGGTCTCGTTAACTTCAAGAAATTCGGTCAGGGAATTCATCGCTCTCGTGTCGTATGCAGTCACAATAAAACGGTAACCGTCCACCGTTTCGATGTAACTGATCCCCCGTGGCGTGCTGCTGGCATTCACCACTTCCGCCGTCATCATAAACTGGCCTTGCGGGAATTCCTGTGACAGGTAGATAAATCCGGTGGTTGCTGATGACGGGGTGGCATTCATCAGCACACCGTTAAATTGCTGGCCGTGTCGCGCCGGGATCAATGTGCTGTCCGCCGTCGCCTGATTCAGCAGCTGCCGGATCAGGGTTTCCTCTTTATATGAGCTGTAAGCGCGGACATCGTCTTCAGCCCCGGAGCGTGAGCAAACACCTACATGTGCAAGCCGCCGGTATTCGTTACGCATGTAGGCATGACAGGATGCACCCGCTCGCCCCTGAAGGGTGACACCAAAATCTTCACACAGCATCAGAACCTGGCGCAGATTGTTGTCATATACCGTCGCAGTAAGGGCCAGGTTATAACTGACGAATGTCAGCTCAAAAACCCGTGTATGCATGTCACTAACGTGTGCCTCCATCCGGATCAGCGGCTTTTCAGTCAGCGGATATGGAGTGCCGTTCACGCAGTACGGGGTAACGCCGCTAAAACACTCGCCGATCACGCTTGCAATGACTACGTCGGCGTCAATGACAGCCGGTGCCGGGACATAGATCTGAAACTGTCCTTCCGTGCCAGATTGGGTAAGGACGGGGAACAAACGCGGGGAATTAAGCTGCTCAAGGTCAGCATTGATCAGTTCTGTCCAGCTGGGTTTCCCGGTGGGTGCATCGAGGCGCAGGCCCAGGTTATCGCAGAAGTCGACGATCTGCCGGGAGTGTTCCACCATCACTGCCCCGGAGAGAGTCAGACCGTGCGTCGTCATCTTCAGCTCACTCGTCCGTGTCTGGGTATTCTGGGACCAGGGCTGTAAAGAAAGTGTCGTCCGGCTTAGTGAAGGTATAATTGTTTCATTCAGTGGGTCGATCAGTTGGCAATGCGCATTCAGCCGGGGGACAAGGGCATCAAATATGAAGCTTGCCTGTTGTTTAGTGCTGGTCTGAATATAAAACATCGCATCCGTGCCTGCATCCCTGGATAAAATACCGAAAAGTTTCATTTTTTACCTTAATGGATTAGCGATTTATAATCATGCGCCGACAGGTGAACGTTATGTACGCCATCATTCCACACAAAGAATAACCGATATTTTGAATTAACTCGAATGGAAGAGTACCGGTTTGCGGTCATCCTTAAGCGTTCGTAACGCAAACTACTTGATAACAATTCGCGTTCGTTTTTTACATTATTTAACGTTTTCAGTCTGCATGAAATCGCATTTAACAGATCAGCAGGAATACCTGCTGTGGACTTTCCATTACGGAAAAAGCTTTCCAGCCGTCTGTCTTTAAATGAATGGATCATATCTTCCTCCGTAATGGAATGAGTAAAATTAAATAAGAATTATAAAAGCCTGAAGCTGATTTATTAAATCCCGAGAATTCTGGCTGCGACCGTTAGTTGTTTATCACTTAATGGATATTTCCGTGATAACGTCGATTTCAGACTGTTCAGAAAGCTGTTCTCCCCGTCTTGCTGTGTGATGGCGTCAACCAGTTCCTGATTGCTCTTACACCACAGATTGAACGCGGAAGTCTTTGATTGTACAGCACGCTGACGCACTACTGCCTGAGCTGCTGAAATCTTGCGTGCCGCTTCCGGGTATGTGCGATATAACGCGGAAAGGGTGTAACATGTACGGGTTGTGACCAGGCTATAGCCCGTACCATTACATGCCATGCAGCGGCTCCTATAAAAGTGTTTACGCTCACCACGGCCTTTGCATTTATTGCAAGTGACCCGATAAATATATTCCCCGGTGCCTTTTACTGAATCAATACACTGAATCTTAGCGTTGTCGATTTCAATTCCGCTCTGGTCAAAGTATTTATCCATTTTTGATTCCTCAGGTTTGGTCTGAAGTAATCATGACAGATTGGTCTCGCTGGCTAATAACCTGAATGAAAGATTTTTAAAAATAATTTTGCAGCACTGCTAAAGGCAGTTTATATATGCAGGATTCAATTTTACTGAGAAATATTTTCGGAATTGTCTGTTTACAAATACCAAAAAAAAACCAATGAGGTCTTAATTACATCCTTAATGGGCATGGTTATTTTACATCCTTATGAGTAGCAATGCTTATGTGTTAATTTAAAAACACCATATGCGTCTAAGGAACTTCCTATCCGCCTTCATGAAGCTTTTTTCCGGTTACCAGTAAGGGCCATATGACTGGCAAATATTCCGCTCGCGGTATACCGAAGTTCCGAGAGGATGGCGAAACGGCAGAATGCTACAGTAAAGGAGAAATGTTAGCTATAAAACGGTGGCACAGGGTCGGGATACTCGCGGGCTGAAATGGCAGATTCAGTTTGTCTTCCGGCTGTAGCGTCCCTTCCCCACTCACAAGACCCATCTTAACCGAAGGTGTCGCAGCCTTTCTCCCAGACGCTCGACGATTCCTGGGTTTAAGGTCACGAAACAATGGTCATGCACACCGGCTTTCAACTGGCACAAATGTGATTACGAAACACTCGTTAATGCCCTCCCGGTAAGCCTTTAGAAAAGTTACTTTTCTGAGATTAAAATGGACTATTTTAATTATAGTTTGGATATGAATTTTTAAAAAAATAAATGCCTTCAACTTATTTGGAAAATAAGCCGGAATGTTAGAGTGTTCTCATTCAAAAAAGAGGAGAACCAACCATGCCAAAATGTCTATTACCTGCCGAGCTTGCGGAAATTGTCTGTGGATTACTGGTGCAACCCACATTAATGAATGAATTAAAAACACCGGAGTCGCATAAAGCATTTATGCAGGATATCGCTGAGCTGGTGGCGAAACATTGCGGAGGAGAGATTGACGGTGTGATCATGCCGGTGGATCGCGATGAATCAAGCCAGGCCGATTATCTGACCTCTCCGGATGTAACCCCTTATCTCGTCGTATCTCCCGGCGCGGACATGCACTCCCTCACCGATAATGTCTGGCGTCACCATGCCCGAGATGGCTGGCTTGACCATATCAAAGGCAGCGACGAAGAAAGCCCTGATGAATTGCCGACGCATAAAGAGTGCTCAGTTCGCCGCTACGCCCTCCAGCGGATGCTCCTTCAGACACAAACCAACCATGCTAATCTTCCCTCGCAGGTGGTACGAATGCGTGATTACTGCAACCTCGACGACGAACAGCCCGGGTCTTCAGCAGAGTTTATCGTTACTATGGCGCTCGGCGGTCATGCCCAGCTGGCAGTACAGGATGTGGAATCACGCCTGGTAATGGCCCTGACGTTGTTAATTGAAAATGGTGTTCCCTCGGTCCATGTAAACGCGGGTGACACTGATCCTTCAGTTCTGCACGTCCAGGCTGCTCACGGCGGCATGGTCCTTTCAACTGACTCCCTGAATCATGAATTCGGTATTTCGCCGCCTGACAGGTATACCAACGGTCGCCCTGGCTTATTAGTTAAAGCAGCCTCCTGATTCATTAATTACAAATTTGTCCTTTTTTAATTCCATTGTTCGCTCTTTGTTTAAAGGGCGAATATATTTTTAAAAAACTTCACGCCGGGTTATTAGCCAGCAAACCGAAACTGTTAGAATTAACACATCAGATGAAAGGATGACTATCATGGCTAAATTAATTTCAACTCGTGAACTGGCAACAATTATTACTGCATTACTGGTAAAACCGGAATTATTGGGCGAGCTGGATTCTCCAGAAAAACATCGCGCACTGATGGAGGATCTGGGGCGTGTTGTGGCAGAGCATTGCGGCGGCAATGTCACGGAAATCGCATTGCCGGAAACCGATGGTACGGCAGTTGATGAAGCTTTGCTGGATGGCCAGCCTGTCCGCTATCTGGAAACAAAAGAAAGCTCCCCATATCTCATCGTACACCCTGACGACTCACTACCGTCTCTGACGCATAACGTTTGGATGCACGCTGATCCTGATGGCTGGGAAGAACATTTCGATGGCGAGGACAATCCCCTGATGGAGGAGTTGAGCCAGCAGTTCCGCCAGCAGGTGTATGCGCTTCTGACGCCGGAATCGCAGGCAACGCCTTCAGAGATTATCCGGACGTTACAGGACTGGCAACTGGGTGAAACCCAGCTGCCAGAAGAAGACTGTCAGTCCTATCAGGTGAAGGTGTTGTTAGAAGAGAAAAACATTCAGTGTGAAGTGGTGAATGAATCCGGCACGACTTGTTTCGGCCTCATTTTTGAGATCGATCGGGGTGTACCGACGCTGCACATCGACACGGGCAGTGATTCACTGCTGCATATTCACGCGGCACATGACGGCCTTGTTCTGACACCAGATGCGCCGAACCACGGATTTGAAGATGCTCCAGTAGACCGCTTTTCTTATAACAGCCCGTCCCTGTTGGTGCCAGGGGTGTAACCTGGCAAACAACACAGCGGTATTTTGGCCCCGAGTGAAATAATTCAGGACAGGAGTCAGGCAGATGGGCGATGTTGCCACACTACCACCGAAAATTAACGATGGCGTACTTCGACGCTGGAATGCTCAGCGCGGGCAACGAAATGGCCGAGGCGGAAGGTATAAGCGCCTTCCGTCACAAAGCAACCTAAGTAACTGGGTTGTAAGACGTCTGATTGAAGAAATCATAATGGAGGACCGACGAAGAGCAGCATCAGGTTGAGCAGTATGTTGATCAAGTTACCACTACTGGCGCAGGAGAAGTGGAAGGTATGACCCGCGTCCCGGTAGTTCCCACGATGGAACAGCTAATTGCAGGCCGGAAGCAGATAACTTCGGCCACTGGAAAAATGTCTCGATTAATGAGCCAGCGTCTTGCAGATGTTTACCGTGCAATGGTCGCAACTGCAAAGGGGGAGTGAGATGCGTGAATTACTTGGAAAGACAGGGGCAGAACATCAAGCCTCCGTAATGTATCAAACGTTTGGACACCTCGATGCGAAGCCAGGCGAAAAGCATAAAGGTCACTTCGTTTTTATCAACGGTCAGCACGGCGATCTGTGTGTTGTGCATAGTGAATTTTCATCCTTTGACGAAGGTCCTGGCTATTTCAGTGACCGTGCCGATTTCATCTGGGAATTGGTTAAAGACGGAGGACCCTGCTCTAAGGTCGGCATCTACCGGTTTGACGGCGAATACTCGCTTCCTAAACGCCGGAACGGGAAAAGGTTTTCGGGAAGCGTGACGTGCCTTCAATCATTCTAATTTCGTAGTGCATGAGCACCGACAGGTTATCAGTAAAACGGGGAGCGCCACAGTTCGCGTGCAACCTTCCCTATCCATCAACTCGAATGAGTACATAATAATGACGAACGCTGACGCATCTAACGTTAAGACCAGTCCAGAATTACCAACTCTCGAACGTGTCTATGCTCTGCTCAAGGACAACTATAAACCCGCAAGATTTGCTGATCGGGATGGGGAAATCTGGGGGCATGAGTATTCATGGAATCTGGCAAAATCAAGCCTGCAAGACCTGGAGAAGTACGGGAAATCGTATGTATCGAAGCATTCCGACCGGATGGGCGATGGATTCAGTTTTGGTCCTGACCTGGTCATTATTCGCTGACATGCGCACGGAAGTGAGTAAGATGGCTGGCTGCACCGGAGGACAAGAGTGATGAAGGGTAAAAATATCGTGGCTCGTGTCGTGCGGGAAGCGACCTATAAGTGGGAAACCCGCCACAAGTTAACGCCAGAACAATGCTCTGAAATTAATCAACTGATGCGTCGGCTTTCAGAACACCTTGCCTGCCCCGTTTGCAAAGCAATGTCCTTAAAGCAACTCAGGCACGCAGAATACATTTTGAAATGCGGAACGTGCGGTGAAGAGTTTCTTATCAATAAACGTAAAGAATCGGCTCACGCGAGTTAAGCGCGGTGAATGAGCACAACAGTAAGGTGACAACCATGAAAGAACTGATTTCGGTAGCTCAGGCGGCTCTGGACTATATCGATGCCTTACCCAGCGACATGGTGGCATCACTCCATACGATGCCTGGCTTTGATCGCGATTGGGCAACAGAAGTCATTGCCGATGCTATCGTCGAAAGTAACGAGTCCCGGGAACAGATACAGCAGCAGTCGCAGGCAATTCAGTTGCCCGAGACCTGTTTCTTTGATGGCCCGGGCAACACAACAGAAACGTATTTCCTGGCAGACGATGTCAGAGAGTTACTCCGGTCAGCGGGCGTCCAATTTAGCGAGTGATACGGGTAAAGTTCCCAGGCAGTCCGGTCTCACATCGGTATTACGCCAGACGCTGTCAACATTAATTCGATTCAGGGCATGACAATGGAAAACACAGTAATACCGACGGTAACAGAAAACGAGATGGAAGAGGTGATCACCCGTCACACGGCATACGGGCAGGTATCGGTAAGCCGCACGACAACGACGGGGCAGCGCTTGTATGCCTCCGACCTCATTCATAAAGAGGTGATTACGCTGACCTTCAGTGAATCAGAGCAGGTTGAGCGCGATGGAGTGATCCGTCATCGGCTGGCGGAAGGCAGACGCCGTTCCCCACTTCTGAAAGTCAGTCTGTCTCCGGCTCAGTGGGCCTCAATGATCACATCGTTCGGAATGAGTGACGGCGTGCCGTGTACCATTAACAGTTTGATTCGCGGCGACTATGAGCGCCAGCCGGAGATTGGCTATATTGAGTCGACACGCGAACGTTATGAGCGTCAGATCCGGGAAGCCTCTGAGCGCGAGATGGCGAAAGTGAATGAAAAGCTGAAAGCACTGGCTTTGCTGGTGGCAAAAGGCAAGGCAGGAAAGCGCGAGCTTGAAGAAGTATATCAGTCTCTGTCCGGCGCAATCGCCAACCTGCCGGTTAATCTGGCCTTCAGCACCCAGTTGATGCAGGAATCCATGGACAAAATCGTCTCACACGGCAAGGCCGAACTCGAAGCCTCCGCCATGGGCGTGGCCGCTCGTCTCGGTATGAAAGAAATTAGCCGCTTGGCCTCGTTGGAAGACAAGAAGTAACCGGTACGATCACCCATAAGCATACCTGCTGCACACATAAGCGGCACAAAGCTCAGTGGCCAATTCATAGCGTGTTGACATAAACCGTACACACAAATGTGCTTCGTCGTGGCGGGTGCCTGATATGCGGTTCCCGACGCGGCCCCCTTCTCTCTTTAGCGGTCCACAGGACTCCAGGTAATGCCGGTGGGCTGTATCCAGGACGTTTTCCAGTAGCCGACAGTGGTCGGCGTCATACCCCTTAAGAAGGTGTTCCAGTTCTGCCATGGCGAGTGCGGGTGGTAACCAGGTGACGCCAAGACGCAAAAATTGGAGCTGCATTTGAATTTGATGGCGATCGGGCGTGAGACCCTGCACCCGGGGAGCGCGATAGCAAATTCTCTCCAGTGGAGCGAAATGCGTGATAAACGTTTTCTCAGCAATCTCTGACATTCGACTAAATCAGCCTGTTCCGTTTCTTTCTGGCTACGTTAAGACACCATGAAAAGGCCCCGTATGACGGGGCCGGTTCTGTGGTGTTTATTGGATTTGCGGCAGCTCGATCATGAAGCGGGATTCGCCAACTTTGCCGCTGGTGGCCGGGAAGATCGGGATCAGGATGCCATCCCCTTGACCGAAGTCTATTGTGATGTCTTTCGAATCTCCGGGAATGACAGTCGCCCCATTCATACTGACCGCAAAGGCCGCATCTTTACGAACCACGGCAGCCTGGCGGCTGCAAATTGAAAACCGCCCCGGTTCGTCCTGTTGTTGCCGCACGCCCCGCAGAATATGTATGCTCTGAGGACCTGTTTTATTAAGGACTCATCCCCTTATGTTGACCCGCAAAAGTATCGATACAGTTCTGCTCTCTGTTGGTGCTGAGAAGCTCTCACAACGAGAATGGGACTGGATGAAAATGCTCAAACCCATGGACCCACCACCTGCGATGGTGACGACCTCCATCCTGAAGCGCCGTGGCGATACAGCAGCCCTTACCCTGCTACAGGATACCGGGGTTTAATCCATCCTCATGTTGTCCGGTTTTACTCCCCGCCCTCTGAAACGTCTGTTCACAGCCAACCAGTGCTGGACGTCCTTCCTGGATGCGGGCGGTCTGCGCGATATCGAGGTTGAAGCCGTCACCAAAATGCTGGCCTGCGGCACACGGATACTGGGTGTAAAAGAGTTCGGGTGTGATAACCCGGACTGTCAGCACGTAAAGTACCTGACCAACTCATGCGGCAGCCGTGCCTGCCCGTCCTGCGGAAAGAAGGCCACAGACCTGTGGACAGCAACACAGCTGAATCGTCTTCCTGACTGCGACTGGGTACATCTGGTCTTCACCCTGCCGGACACGCTGTGGCCGGTGTTCGAAAGCAACCGCTGGCTGCTGAATGACGTGTGCCGTCTGGCGGTGGAGAATCTGCTGTATGCCGCCCGAAAACGGGGGCTGGAACCCGGTATCTTCTGCGCCATCCACACGTATGGCCGTCGTCTCAACTGGCATCCGCATGTACATGTGTCTGTAACCTGTGGAGGTCTGAATAAGCATGGTCAGTGGAAAAAGCTGAGCTTCCTGAAAGACGCGATGCGTTCACGGTGGATGTGGAATATGCGGCAGCTGCTTCTGAAAGCGTGGTCAGAGGGGATGGCAATGCCGGAGTCGTTGTCACATATCACGACGGAATCACAGTGGAGAAGCCTGGTGCTGAAATCCGGCGGAAAATACTGGCATGTGTACATGTCGAAGAAGACAGCCGGAGGGCGGAATACGGCACGCTACCTGGGTCGTTATCTGAAGAAGCCACCAATAGCGGCTTCCCGACTGGCTCATTACAACGGAGGGGCAAGCCTGAGCTTCCGTTACCTGGACCACAAAACGGGAGAAACGGCGACGGAAACGCTGACACAGCGTGAGCTGGTCGCGAGGCTGAAACAGCACATCCCGGAGAAGTTTTTTAAGATGGTGAGGTACTTCGGGTTCCTTGCCAACCGTGTGTGTGGAGAGAAGCTGCCGCAGGTGTACCGTGCACTGGGGATGGATAAACCGGAACCAGTGGCGAAAGTGTGCTATGCACAAATGGTGAAACAGTTCCTGAGTCGTGACCCGTTCGAATGCGTGCTGTGTGGCTGCCGGATGGTATACCGCCGGGCCATTGCGGGGCTGAATGTATCAGGGCTGAAGAAAAACGCGCGGGATATCAGTCTACTGAGGTATATGCCGGCCTGACACAGGCTAAGTGTGCCCGGGAATCGGTGAAAGTATAAAAAACAGCCTGTTACGGTATAAAAATCGACCATACAGAGAGGGAAACCACCGGAGTGGTGGGAAAAGCAGAAAGGCTCACGTGGCATAAGGCGTGGACAATGGTATCGACTGGTTTTTCAATTTCCTATACGTCGAGCAGTGGGTTATGACACGCTGGAACAATCAAATCGTCCCAGAAATTGGTGAGATCACCTACAGCCCGACATCTAAGATACTGACTGTTGAAGCTCATCTCAACAGAGATAATGATTGGTTCGACGGATTCAGACTCCTCGGATTCTATCTTACCGATAAGAACTCCAAACAGCGCATGACGCCTGTGGGAGTCGAAAAGTCCAGAAACGCGGGTAACTACACGATTGAGTATGACCTTTCCCGGCAGTCTGAAGGGCAATACAACGTTGAAGTGAATATTCAGGATCGTTTCGGTAACCAGACAAACAAAACCTATGGCGTGATAGCTCTCGATGCCACACCCCCAACGGTTGCTATTACCTTCGAAGGGAAGCCGGTAAAGGATGACACCGTCGTCTATGGTCTGGAAAATCTGCGCATTGCACTGAGCGATAACCTGACCACACCTCGCATTACTCGTCTCCAGCTAACTGGCGGACCGACATCAGACAATGTTGAACTCAGTTGGTCACCTGCTGGTAAAGACATATACTCGCCGGAATATCCGCGCATATTCCCGAATTTCGAGCCCTCTGAAAACTATGCTCTCAGTGTGACAGTGTCGGACAGCCAGTCCAACACAAAAACTTACACACAGAAGTTCAGTTATCTCCCGAATAACTTGGTACAGCTGCATAACCTTCGAACCCTTGCAGTAAAGTCGGCGCTCAAAACCTCTGATAACGTGCCACTTGCCTATCTGTCTACAAACATGCTCCGCAAGACTAACGGTGAAATAGCCAAAGGCTTACAGAACGCGACCCTCTCAGTACGTAAGGATGCCAACTTCGGGATAGTGTTTAATGGAGCGGAGGCAGCTCCTGGGGAGTCTGTAAATGTTAATATCGACATGGGTATGGGTGATAATCTTCTCATGCCGGTTTATCCATCAGAGAACGGCAAGACCGGAGCCGCTGAGTTTATGATCCAAATTGATGAGCTGAAGTAACCATAAAAAGCCGTCAGTCACTCTGGCGGCTTTTTTTCGTGACGCCATTTCCTGCATTTTCTCCGCTCTCTCTCCTCATAACTCTGTAGCCGCTTGCGTCAAAAAAGTAACTTTTTCTACAAGGGAAGAAGTGTGCTAGTGCGGTTCTTAGAACGGATCGGAATTTACTCACATTTCGATCGTAATGCTTCATGACGTCTCTGTGCATAGTTATCAACAGGATAGAATAATAATAAAGATCAATATAGGATCAATAGCAGATCAAAAAGGAATAACGATCCTCGCAGGCCAGTAATATCGGGGCTCTCAGCGGATCGCCATCCACTGTACAGGGGGCGAAATACACTATGTCGGGTAATCCATCCACTATACAGGGTGCATAATCCACTATACCGGGTGGATTCGATACACTATACCGGGTAGGATGTAGATCTTATGCACAAAACGGATCTTTCTATATGTCTAGTAATAACAACAAGTTATCTCTTGTCATTGAAGAGTCCCTAAAAGATTCCGGGGAAGTTATCCAACTGCTTCCCACGCTAAGACAGACCATTCAGCCGAAAGTTTTACTCCGTCTGGGTGTGTTTGTGCCAACACTGAAATCCACGGATAAGGGTGGCCGGAAGAGTCACCGCATCGATGCCACCGAACCCCTTTCGAGACTATCCATTGTCGAGGGTGAAGGCTACAGCCAGATCCAAATTTATGGCCCGCGCCTCGACATGGACTCTGACTTCAAATCATGGTGTGGGATCGTTTATGCATTGTCTAACCGTCCGCTCGACTCGGAAGGTCAGCTGGAGCTGAATTTCCCGGAGTTTGCTAAGTTCTGCGGTTTTGACACTAAGCGCATTGATAGGCAATTGAAAGAGCGTTTTGATGCTTCATTGACGCGTATTGCCCGAACCAGTATCTCGTTCATTAAGAAAATACCCGGTACAGACGATCAGATAACGATAAACATGCACCTCGTGGAATCCACGTACTACGACAGTTCCACCGGGAAAATCGTCATCAAGCCAAATTCGAAGCTCAATACGCTGTATCGCGTCGACGGTAAAACCCGACTCTACCTGAAGACGTTGCAGAAACTGGCCCGTAAGGAGTCCGCACAGGCCCTGTATCTGTATCTGGCTGAGTTACCGAGCACCTTTTACCGTATCGGATTTGACCGGCTGCGTGAACGCCTGCAACTGTCCTCACATCTTGGCAACCAGAATGCCACAGTTAAAAAGGCGCTGGGCCAGCTTAAAGAGATCGGTTTTCTGGAATACTCCATAGACAAAGAAAACGGCGATTATGTACTGAATATTCTGAAAAGAAACATGAAGCCATGATAGATGCCGGATAATGCAGCTGCCTGCCGCGTGGGTGGCTGCATTACCCGGAATAGTGGATATTCTTCTCCTTTCCGCTCTGTTTTTACCCGGTACAGTGGATCTCCACTACACCGGGTAATGTCAGCCCTAAAACTCCGATGCAGCCCTTTCTCTTCAGCCTTACCCTGACGATTCTGTGTGTTTTTCAACCAAAATGTGAACTATACCCGGTACAGTGGAGCCACGAAAATGTGATCCATACCCGGTATAGTGGATAAGGCCCCTTGCGAACCAGGCACCGGAAATGTGGCGGCACTGGTTGGCAAGTTTTACCCGGTATAGTGGAGCCCGTTACTGCCTCCGCCCCGGATGGCGTGATGTCACGGGAAGGAAGATATACCCGATAAAGTGGTTCGTGAAGGGTGAACGGCCCTGATAGCACGATGAGGCTGAAGTGGAAACTGTACCCGGTATAGTGGAGCCACTAAGATTGCGTACCCGGTGGCTGAGAGGGGAATCTTTTCCCGCCACAGTGGAGTAGCTGATATCGTCGAAAATGTCTTAACCACAATACGGCCATTCTGTTGCTGCACTAAAGAAATGCATCATCGAGTCTCAGGTGTTTTAAGTTGGTAAACCCCCTTCCACCAGGTGTCGAAAGAGACGCTATCATCGCAGCGCATAAACATGCCGTTATGCCTTGCGACAACGCTGAGAGAACCTTTATTTTTACCGCAGGTCTTCTCAAAAGACTCTGTAGCTTTAATAAAAGTTTCACCATCCGTGATGGTCGGGGAATCCAGTTCCTTCGCCAGCCATGACGGATAGCTGTCAGCATTAACCCATACAAGGCGTTCCACAACTGAAAAGAGTACGCCGACAAGGCCAACCGCCCAGAGCGTAATAACCAGTAAACGTAAAATTCGCAGGACTATGAATTTTGAATGCTGTAAAGGCGAGACAAGAAATGGCAACGATATCATGACTGTGAGCATGACTGATGACGCCAGCAACGTGTATAACAATGCCCATGATTTCACATAGGCCGAAAACGCGATCATCAAGCCAATAAGAACAAAGAGCGGTGCAGCGCTTTTCAGACTACCCATGTTTATTTTCATTATTTTGATGCTCCATTTTGTACGAGTTTAGAGATACTACGTTTAAAATCATCTACGGCCTCAAAAAAGGTTCGTGGATGACGTTATTGGTTTTTTATATTGTACCATTGGTGAGCGTTTACCTTTTTACCCTTTAATTAAGGCACCAGGATTCGCCCCTGAAAAAGCGAATTCCATGAGGTTAATGTATGTCACACAATATTTTTATAGCTGAGTTTGATGATGGACTTCGGATGTACGGTATCAATGACGGTACAGCCTGCCATATGCATGCTTTTTTGTTTCAGACCCAGGCGCAAGTAGAACACTGGCTGGGAAGCGGTGATCGTGATACCCGCAAGTTACCTGTAATGCCAGAAAACGCCTCATTGACGGAGGAAAACGTCACTATCGGCCCTGACGAAACATGGGCTTTTCGCTCCCGAGCTTCACGCACCGCACAATGGATCACCGGCCCCCTTGAACATGACAGTGAGTCATGGGAAGACCAGTCTGTATATGGCCACAGCACGTGAACTTCACGCCTCCAGTCCTGCTGACCGACATAGGCAGGACAGGGGTTTACAGTACCCGGTACAGTGTATCGCCTTGCTGAACCCGTGTTTGCTGCTGCTGGCCCAGCGGACGGATGCTGGGAAAGTCAAAGATGATCAGTTTTAGATCCGCGTTCGCGGGGATAATTATTCCTACTGGAATGTTAGCTACAGCGTTAGAATCCATTTTGTTGCCTCACCTTACAAGGGCGATTAACCGTCTTAATGGCAGCATTCGCCCGATCAGGCCGCAGGGGTAACAACTTGTGGTCTTTTTCGTACACAAGGAGTGTTTATGCCTTACATCCCCGAAACACTGGAAGGAACGTTTTTCCGCAAGACTATTGAAACATCACCGGAAGGTGAAAGCCTGTACTGGTTTCGCCGTGCAGATGGCATAGAATTCGCCGTCATTGAGTCGGCTCGCTACCCAGGCAATGATGCCGTGGTAATTTGCGGGGACGGGCGCCCAACAGGCAACACGATTTCAGAATCGCTTTTTGTCATTACTGATGACATGCGGGCGCTTCCCCGTGGCGTGTATGAACAGGAGGCGCATGATGCCTAACCAGATCCCGAACAACCCTACACTTCCGAAGAATTTCGACATTACGCCTAACGAGAAGCGCAGCAAGGCCCAGCTCGATGCCTGGTGGGATCATCCTTACTGCGTCACCCATAACGAGAAATTTCACGTGTACTGTCTGAACGGCGGGGCGTGGGATAGGCCGACATGGCTGGCTCAGGCTGACACGTATGATGAGGCCTGTGAACTGGCAGAACGGAAACAAGCTGAGTGGGTGGCACGCCGGGAACAGCCTATTTACTATATGACCTTTGAGCCGCCTTTTCAGATGGTGCGACAGCCGCAACGCCCTGATCATGATGCTGTAGTAGTTGTGTCGTTCGAAACGAAGGAAGAACTGGACGCCTGGAGCGCAGCGCAGCAATAAAAAATGTCCGCAGTCAAGCGATTGTTGAAATCAGCCTGATGGCCGGAAGTCTATATGGGGTGCGGGTTTGGCTCTACTTCGGGCCGCCTTGCGGGGCTGTGGCGTTGTGGGCTGGGAGCCACATAGGAGCTTCGCGGTAGAAAGCCCGAGCGTGCTGCATCGGGGGCGGTTGCCTGCAGGCGGTAGCCGCGTTTGGTCTTCATAGCCCAATCGGTCGCCGTCCTCCAGAATGAAGAACGCGCAGCCTTGGGCTGCGCGTTTGAGGGATGGCCGCCAGCGGAAACCGGCATCATCAGCTTGGCTTCGGCGGCGCGGCCTTGCCCGCGCCTCCCTTCCTGAATCCCCGATCTCCGACCATGAAGGCTTCTAGCATGTGCGGAATTAGCACCGTGGCATCGACCGCCTCGCCGTAGGTCTGCGCGTGCAGCGTAGCGTAGCGGTCGAGGTCGGCTTTCAGGCTGGCCGGGCAAGCAAAAGTCAGCTTCGTGGATTCCGTTTTCGGCAGCGGCCCGAGCCGTAGCTTGCGCGTCGTCATCGCGAAGTCCCCCTGTTGAAGAAAAGTGGCTGGTACGGCCGCAGCACCAGATCGCGGTTGACGATGATGCGAACCGGCAAGCCGGGGCGCTCCGTCAAGGTGGGCTGGATGTTGAGGTTGCGCCGGGTCATCTCCTGACCGACCTGATTGATGCTGTCCTGGGCGCTATCGCGGCCGGCGATGATGACGCGATCACCGTCCTGCCGGTTCTCCGGCGCAGCCAGTTCGGCACCGATGCCCAGTAGCGTCGTCAGTGCCGCACCGGCAAAGACGCGATCCCAATGCCAATCCACATCATCTTCCAAGCCGGCGTAGCCGGCCGGATCGGTGCCGGCCAAGTTGTCGAGCTTGAGCGAAGACGTGTCGGGCAGGATGATCCGGTTCCACACCACTTGCACGCGGCTCTGCCCGTAGCTGACCTGGCTGTTGTATTTGCCCAGGATGCGTGACCCCTGCGGGATCAGCAGGAACTTGCCGGTAGCCGTGTCATAGACCGGCTCCGTCACTGTGGCGATCACATCGCCCGGCAAGTCCGACTTGATGCCCGTCACCAGCGCCCCGGCGACCACCGTTCCGGCCATGACCTGATACGGCGACGCCGGCAGCGTCAGGTTGCCGGAATCACGGGCTTCCGTGGTTCCGGCTTTCTGGAATGCCTCTTTCTGGTCTTGCCGGTTCTGCACGGCGGTCGGGTCGGCGGGCTGGGCCGCCGTCGACGCAGGCCCGGCCGCCAGCGGGTCGAAGGCCGCATTGGCGGTGAAGCCCGGCGCAGCGGCTACCTGTGTCTGCGCCACCGGCGCGGCCTTCTGCGAACCAGAGCGGAAGAACACCGCCGATGCCGCTGCTGCTTCGGCTTCCTTGCGCAACGCGTCGTTGGGGTCGTTGCCGGGGGCCGCGTAGGCGGCCGTCACCGGCTGCTGCGACTTCACAATGGCCGGGCCAAGATCGCCTGGCAGCGGCGGCCCCAACTCCGGCACGGATGCCGCCAAGGGGGGCGGCAGCTTCGAGTAGTCCGCCGGCAGCGCGTCCAACCCTTCGGACTTCGAGACGCGATCGACGTTGTAAAGCTCGGTCTGCTCGCCTGCACCGCGCCGCTGCGGTTGCAGCGACCACATCAGCGCGCCGAGCACAGCGACCGAGAGACCGCCGACGAGGATGGCCAGCGTGCGCCGGTTCAGGCGCGTGACCGGGCGCGGTTGGGCGCGCAGCGCAACTGCCTCGGGTGCCACCTTGCCCGCATGCGGCGTGGCGAGGTCGGGAGTGTCGTCCTGGCTCATGGTCAGTTCCTCCGCGCCAAGCCATCCGTGCGTTCGATACGCACCACGTCACCCTTGTCGCCGCCCAGGCGCAGTTCGGCCGCGCCGAACAGCCGATCCACGATGTAGTAAGGCGAGCGAAAACGGTAATTCACCAGTTGTCCGTCGCCCTGCGCGCCGATGACGAACAGCGGTGGCAGCTCGCCTTGGGCGATTCCCGGCGGGAACTGGATATAGACCTTCTCGCCATCGTCGAAGGCGCGCAGCGGCTTCCACGGCGGATTGCTGCCTGAGACGGAATATCGGAAGCGGATCTTCTCCAGCGACAGTCCGGTATCGACCGGTGCGGCGGCGCTAGCCGCCTGCGACTGGCGCTGCAAGGCCAACATCCGGTCTTTTGGGTAGTCCCAGGACACCGACGCCATCCATGCCTTTTCCGTCGAGGTCAGTTCCAGCAGGTATGTTCTGCGACTGGTGGTGATGACCAAATTCGTCTTGAGGCCTGAGCGGATGGGCTTGACCAGCACATTGATGCGCATCGCGTCGCCGCTGCCGCTGGACGTGTCACCGACGATCCAGCGCACGGTATCGCCGGCTGCGACCGTCACTAGTTCCTCGCCCGGCTGCAAGGAAACCACGGTCACGCGTCCCGGCGCGGCATAGACTTGGTAGAGCGCACCATCGGTGAAGGGCCACACCTGAATCGCATTGACGTAGCCCTCGCGCGTGGGCGCGATGCGCGCCTCGGCATTGGCACGGGAAACGCGCACCTTCTCATCGGCCGGCTCCGGCTTAGCCGGGGCCGCGTCCAACTCGTGCAGCGGCTTCAACTGCGCTGGCAGCGCCAGCGGCTCGGGCATGGCGACGACTTCCACTGGAGCAGGCGGCTCCGGCAGCGGCTGTGCCTGCACCGGCTCATCGAGCGAAATGGACGGAGGCGGCTTGCCCTGCGAAGCGCAGCCCGACAGGGCCACCACGGTCAGCGCGAAAGCGTATAAGCGGAAAGACAGGTTCATGGCTTGGCTCCTTCAGAAGAATCCAGTTCGCGGCTCCACGACAGGCCGTTGACGTAGATACCCAGCGGGTTCTTGCGCAGGCGCTGTTCGGTGCGCGGGGTTTGCAGGACGGTGGAAAGCACCGCGTTCCATCGCTCGGTCCCGGCGGGGGCACCGTTGATGAACCGTTGCTCCGTCCAACGGACGTTGAACGAGGCATCGCTGGCGCGTACCACGCTGGTGATCTGCACCGTCACCGACTCGCGGCCAACACGGGCGAAAGGATCGTTCTTGCTGGCGTAGTCGTTGAGCACCGCCGCGCCTTTGTCGGTGGTGTAGTCGTAGGCGTCCAGCCAGTTTTGCCGCACCACGATGGGATCGATAGACAGCGAGCGCACCAGCGTCACGAAGCGCGCCAGGTGGTGCGCGATCTGCGCATCGGCGGGCCGGTACGGCGTGGCGGCTTCGCCGACGGCGCGCACCTGCCCCGACTGATCGACCTCGATGACGTAAGGGGTGACGATGGACTGCGCCGAGCGCCACACCAGGCCACCGGCCATCAGCAGCGCAAGCGTGAGGCAGCCGAAGGCCATAAAACGCCAGTTCTTGGCCTGGACGCGGGCCGAGCCGATGCGCTCGTCCCACACCTGCGCGGCGGATTGGTACGGGGTGGCAGGCTGCGGCGTGTCGGCATAGCGCACCTGCGGGCGTTTGAATCGCATAGGGTTCTCCTTGGTGGTCAGGTATCGGGTCACGCATCGGGGCGCAGGCTTGGGCCTTGCCCTGAGCCGCCGCCGTCGCCACTGCGCAGCGTGTGGGCTGCGGTGGTTGCGGCATGGGTGATCTGCTGGCGGCGGTGCATCCGCTTTGCCCAGGCGGGTTGCTCTTGCTTCGGCGCGCTGGCTGCGCCTTCGCCTGCGGCGGCCTGGCCGGAACCGGCAGCGCCGACATCCGCACCGTTCCATCCTGCCCGGAAGGAGTCGGCCACCTTCTGACCGGCAGCGGAAGCGCCCGATGCAGCTCGGCGGCCTGCCGCTTGCGCGCCGGTCTTGGCGACATTGCCGAGGCCCGCAGCCGCGCCTTTAGCCCCGCCGCCCGCAGCGGCGGAACCGGCCTGGAATGCGGACTTGGCGCTGCTGGCCGCCGACGTGGCGGCGCGTGCGCCGCTCCCGGCCAGCTTTGCGGCGGCCGGGGCCATGCGTGCGCCCGCCATGACGGCACCGCCCACGCCGGTCGCGGCGGCACCGATGGCAACACCCGTGCCTACCGCGCCGACGGCAGCGCCCGCCATCGCACCCGCGCCGAGCTGCGGCGCACCGGACACAAGGCCCGTGGCGATGCCGGGGCCGAAGATGCCCAGCGCCAGCAAGGCAAGCGAAGCCAGCATCACGACAAGCGCATGGTCGATGGAAGGCTCGTCGGGATGAACCTGGAACTCCGCGAACAGGCCCGAGCCGATGCCGACGATTACCGCCAGCACCAAGACCTTGATGCCTGACGAAACCACATTGCCGAGCACCTTTTCCGCGAGGAACGAGGTTTTGTTCCAGAGCGCAAACGGGATCAAGACGAAGCCGGCAAGCGTGGTCAGCTTGAACTCGATCAACGTGATGAAAAGCTGAACCGCGAGCACGAAGAAACAGAGGATCACCACCAGCCAAGCGATGAACAGCACCACGATGGGGTCGAGGTTCACGAACACTTCGGGGAAGCCGGCCATGTCACCGATCTGGTCGAGGATCGGCGCAGCGGCGTCGATGCCGGTCTTGGCAAGCCGACCCGGCTGCAAGAAGTTCTCCATCGTTATGGCCGAGCCAGTGGCGGTGATGCCTAGCCCGGCGAACGAGCGGAACACGATGCTCGACAGCCAATTGAAGTTACCGATGATGTAGGCGAAGGCACCGACGTAAAGCACCTTGCGCAGCAGCTTGGCGATCACGTCCTCGCCCTGGCCGGTCGCATGGCTCATGGCCCAATACAGACCGGCAATGGTCATGTCGATGACAATGAGAGTGGCCGTCAGGAACGCGACTTCGCCTTGCAGCAGACCGAAACCGGAGTCGATGTAGCGCGAGAAGGTATCGAGGAATCTGTCGATGATCGTTACGTCGTTCATGGCGTGTCCTCCGCAGCGGCGAGCGACGCATCACCTTCCGGCGCGTCGTCGGTTGGCGTGTCGAAACTCGCCGGAATCGGCGGCAGTTCTGCCAGCGTCCGGTATTCGTCCGGCCCAGTCTGGCCGGTGAAGAAGCGCCGCCGGAAGGCTTCGGCAGCGGCGCGACAGGTGTCTTCGCCTGCGGTTTGCCGGTCGGCTGCGCATTGGGCGCGCAGCGCCTTGAGCCGCACGGGATCGGCGGCCAAGGTGGCGGTCAGGTCTTCAGCCGGCTGCTGGCCGCATGCGGTCAGCAGCACGGCCAGCAGGACAGGAACGCATCGCATGGCCGCCTCCCGTCAGTTGTTGTAGAAGTTGACGGACTGCGGTGTGTACGGCGTGCCGGTGCCCAGGAAGCGCCGCCGCACTTCGCGGGCGCGCTCGGTGGCCGCTGCCTGCCGCGCCAGCTCCAGCGAGGCCGCCCTGTCTTGTGTGATCTGGAGCTGCTGGGCCTGGATGGACTGCTTGGCCTGCAAGGCGAGAAGCTGGTTCGTTGCCTGCATCGCTTGCAGCGCACCCGTGGCCGATTGGCTTTGGCTCACGAGGTCGGCCAGCGCGCTTTCGTCTTGCGTCAGGTTCTGCGACACCTGCGCCTGCATCCGCATCGCGGTGTGCAGGCCGTCGAGCGTGTTCTTCCAGCGTTCGCGTGCGTCCTGTGCCATGCGGTCGCCGCTGATGGTGGCGGCGTACTGCTCCGGGTACAGGCGCGAGAACGTGGCATCCATGCTCTGCACGTCGTAGGCCAGCCCTTGCGCCTCGGCAATCAGGCGTTCAGTCGTGGCGAGCGTCGAGCGCAGCCGGTTGACGATGTTGAAGTCGAGATTCGCCAGGTTGCGCGCCTGGTTCATCAACATCTGCGCTTCGTTCTGGAGCTGGTTGATCTGGTTGTTGATCTGCTCCAGCGTGCGGATGGCAGTCAGCGTGTTCTGCACCAAGTTGACGGGATCAACGAAAGTGAGCGCCGCCGCTGGCTGAGCGAGCATCAGCGAGCCGGCCAGCGCGGCGGCGAGCGAAACGGAAAGTACACGGGTCTTCATGGCGAAATCTCCAGGGGTTGAGTAGCGAGGAAAGAAGCCGCCGACGGCGAGGACGGCAGCAGGTCGGCGGCCCAATCGAGGCCGCGATGGCGTAGCCACGCACCGGCGAAGCCGGGAGCGCCGGCCTGCGTCAGCACTCGGTCAATGTCGCGTTGGTCTTGCGGTGTGGATGCGCCCGAGAAGGCGAGCGCGGCTGGCCCCAGGTCGAGGTCGAACAGACGATTGCCCAGGCGCGATTGGTAGTAGTAGTCGCGCTTGGGCTGCGCGGTGGCGACGATTTCGATTTGCCGACTGTTGAGGCCAAAGCCCTCGTAGACCGTGCGAATCTGCGGCTCGGTCGCCTGCGGGTTGGGCAAGAAAATCCGGCTCGCGCAGCTTTCGATGATCGCGGGCGCGATGGTCGAATCCTTGATGTCGGCAAGCGACTGCGTGGCGAAGATCACCGACACGTTTTTCTTGCGCAGAGTTTTCAACCATTGCCGGATGCGTGCCGCGAAGGACGGTTCATCAAGGAATAGCCAGGCTTCATCGAGAATCAGCAGCGTGGGAGCACCGTCGAAACGTGCATCGAAGCGGGCGAACAAGTAGCGCAGCACCGCTTGCACGGCGGCGGGGCTGTGCATTAGCTCTTCCATCTCAAAGCCCTGCACGTCGCCGCTGCCGAGCCGGTCGCGGTCGGCATCCAGTAGCTTGCCGTGCGCGCCGCCCAGCACATACGGCGACAATGCCTGCCGCAGCGCGTTCGATTGCAGCAGCACCGAAAGCCCGGTCATCGTGCGCTGCTCCACCGGCGCACCAGCGAGGCTGCCGAGCGCCGACCAAATGGCGGCTTTCTCGTCGGGGCCGACGGTCACGCCTTCATGCAGCAGGCGGCCTTCGATCCACTCGGCGGCCCAGGTGCGATAGCCTTCGCTGTCGATACGGGCCAAGGGCTGAAAGGCAATGGCGCCGTCCGCGCCGAGGTCGTAGTGTTCGCCGCCCAGGCCCAGCACCGTCGCCCGCATGGATCGCCCCATGTCGAAGGCGAAGATGCGCGAGCCGCCATAGCGGCGGAACTGCAAGGCGAGCATCGCCAGCAGGACAGATTTTCCCATGCCCGTCGGCCCCGCGACCAGCGTATGCCCCACGTCGCCGATGTGCGTCACCAGCCGGAACGGCGTCGCGCCATCCGTGCGCGTGACGATCAGCGGCGGGCCGTCGAGATGGGCGTTTTTCTCCGGCCCAGCCCACACGGCGGACACCGGCATCATGTGCGCCAGATTCAGCGTCGAGACGATGGGCTGGCGCACGTTGGCATAGGCATTGCCTGGTATGGACGACAGCCACGCATCGACTGCATTTAAGGTTTCGGGGATGGTGACGAAGCCACGTCCTTGGATGACACGTTCCACCATGCGCAGCTTTTCGTCGGCTACGGCAGGGTCGTCATCGAACACCGTCACCGTGGCGGTGAGGTAGCCGAAGGCGACTTGATCGCTGCCAAGCTCTTGCAAGGCGGCATCCGCGTCGGCCGCCTTGTTGCTGGCATCCGTGTCCACCAGCGGCGATTCCTGCTGGAAGATGGTTTCGCGCAGTAGCGCAATGACATTCTTCCGTTTCGCAAACCACTGGCGACGCAGGCGGCCCAGCTCCTTTTCCGCCTCGGCTTTATCGAGGCAGAGAAACCGGGTACTCCAGCGATAGGCAAAGCCCAGGCGATTGAGGTCGTCCAGCAGGCCCGGCCAGGTCGAGGTCGGAAAGCCCCGCACCGACACCACGCGCAGATGCTGGTCACCCAGCATGGGCGCAAGGCCGCCGACTAGGGCGGAATCGGCCAGCAGTGCGTCGAGGTGGAAAGGCACCTCGGGCACGGCCAGCCGGTAGCGCCGCGTGGACACCGTGGCGTGAAGATAAGTCAGCGTCGCGGCATCGTCCAACCAGACGATTTCTGGCATCACGCCATCGAGCAGGTCGAAAACCCGATCCGTTTCTGCCAGGAAGGCGTCAAGCCGACCGCGCCAGTCCACACCATCGCCCGGCGCGTGCTCGTAGAGCAGCTTGGCTGCACGAGCGCGGGATTCCTCCGGCGGCAGATAGGCTAGCGTCAGGTGATAGCTGCTTTCGTAGTGGTTCCCCGATTCCTCAAAGGCAGCGCGGCGTTCTTCGTCCACCAGCCAGGACAGCGGTTCGGGAAAGTCGGAATGCGGATAGTCCGCGGCCGACTGGCGCTCGGCTTCCACGAACAGCGCCCAGCCCGAACCCAGCCGGCGCAACGCGTTGTTTAGCCGTGCCGTCGTGGCGATCAATTCGCCCTGCGTGGCGCTGTCCAGATCAGGCCCGCGAAAGCGCGCCGTGCGCTGAAACGAGCCATCCTTGTTCAGCACCACGCCCGGCGCGATCAGCCCAGCCCAGGGAAGCCAGTCGGCCAGCAAGGCGGGCCGCTGGCGGTATTCGGCAAGGTTAAGCATGGCGGCGTCTCCTACACGTCCAGCAGCGGCTTGTGCTTGATGTGCCGGGCGAAGACCTGCATGAACTGCGGATCGACCCTCGCGCCCCACACGGCCAGCGAGTGACCGACGATCCAGAGCACTACGCCAGGAATCCAGAGTTGCAGGCCCAGCCCGACGGCAGCGGCTAGCGTGCCGTTGGCAATCGCCACCGTGCGCGGTGCGCCGCCCATCAAGAGCGGCTCGGTCAGCGAGCGATGTAGCGGCACCTCGAAGCCGGCCGCGAAGCTATCCGGGCCACTCATACGACAGCCCCGCCGGAGAAGCTGAAGAACGACAGGAAGAACGAGGACGCGGCGAACGCGATGCTCAAACCGAACACGATCTGGATCAGCTTGCGAAAGCCGCCCGACGTGTCGCCGAAGGCGAGCGCGAGGCCCGTGGCGATGATGATGATGACCGCGACGATGCGTGCCACCGGCCCCTGAATCGACTCCAGAATGGATTGCAGCGGGCCTTCCCACGGCATCGAGGAGCCGGATGCCTTCGCCGTGCCCGCCGTCATCAGCATGACTGCGGCCAGCAGCAGGCCGTGGTGCGCGGGGCCGGCCAGCCGCCGCAGGCGTGCGATGGTTGAAACCGGATTTACGGAATTACGGAAAGCGTGAACGTGCATCTGCGTCATGGCAGTTCTCCAGGTAGGTCAAGGGACGAGGAAGGCGCAGCGGCATCGGCTGCGAGAGGAACCGGCATCAGCTCGGGAAACGGTGTTTCCAGCGCGTCCGCCAGGCGATAGCCGGTGCCGTCGAAACCGACGACACGGGCGATGCTTTCGACGCGGCGCTTGCGGCCACGCCCGGCGATGTGGATCACGACGTTGACCGCCTCGGCGATCAGCGCACGCGGTGGGTTCACCGCCACTTCAAGAATCAACTGTTCGAGGCGCAGCAGCGCGCCCAGCGCGGAACCGGCGTGGATGGTGGCGATGCCGCCGGGGTGGCCGGTGCCCCACACCTTAACCAAGTCCAGGGCTTCGCCGCCGCGTACCTCGCCGACGATCACGCGGTCGGGGCGCAGGCGCATCGTGGCCCGCACCAGCTCGGTCATAGACACGACGCCAGCGCGGGTGCGCAGCGGCACATGGTCGCGGGCTGCGCATTGCAGCTCGATGGTGTCTTCGAGCACAAGCACGCGGTCGCCCGTGGCGGCGATCTCCGCAAGCAAGGCATTGGCGAGTGTGGTTTTGCCGCTGCTCGTCGCCCCGGCGATCAGGATGTTCTGGCGCTCACGCACGGCGCGGCGCAGGAACTCGGCCTGGCCTGTGGTCAAGATGCCGTCGGCCACATAGCGATCCAGCCCGATGATGCTCACGGCGCGCTTGCGCAGCGCGAAGGCTGGGCCGGGCGCTGCGGGCGGCAAGATGCCCTCGAACCGCTCGCCGGTTTCGGGCAGCTCGGCGGTCAGCAGCGGCCGCCCGCGATGCACCTCTGCGCCGACGTGCGCAGCCACCAGCCGGATGATGCGTTCGCCATCGTCTTGGGACAGCTCCACGCCCAGCGGCATGCGGCCCGATGACAACCGATCCACCCATAGGGTGCGGTCGGGGTTGAGCATGATTTCCACCACGTCGGGGTCGGCCAGCGCAGCGGCGATGACTGGCCCCATTGCCGTGCGCAGCATCTGGATACGGCGATCCAGAGAGGTTGCGGCGGATGAGAGTTCGGGCGGGGTTTGCGGAATGGCGCTCATGAGGCACGCTCCTGCGCTTCAGCCAGTGCCTCCGCGTCATCCATTCGCGCCGGGTCTGGGTGCAGTTCTTCCACAACGTCGCGCACCAGGCTGCGGCCACGCAGCAGGTGGCGGCCGAGCCGCTCCACGAATTGCTCGAAACGCGCTTTGCCTTGGGCGCGAGCTGCGTCCTGATGGGCTTCGGGAATCGGGGTGCTGACGGTCAGGAAGTAGCGGATGAACAGCGCCAGTGTTTCGATCTGGATGTTCTGGTCGCGCTCCATGCGCTCGGCCTGCCGCGACAGGCGATCGAGCCGCTTGGCGATGGCCGCCTCGCGCTGGTCGCCAGCATCGGGCGATAGCCACGACGCGAGCGCCGCCGCGACAATGGACGACTTGGACACGCCTTTCTTGGCGGCCAGTTCTTCGAGACGCTTGGCGTGCTCGGGCTGAATGAACAGATTGAGGCGGTATTGGCTCATAAGTCGATTCCGTCGTTGGGGTCGAGGGAAGCCAGCCGGGCCGTGCGCTGCATGGCCGGGTCGAGCTGGCCGGGAAGCGGCAGCGGCAGGTCGTCGTCGTCATCGAGCAGAGTCAGGTCATGGCCGGCGAGCAGCGGTTCGGGGCTGTATTCGCTGACTTCGGATAGCTCCGGCTGTCGGCGTGGGCCGCCGTCATCGGCGGTGCCTGTGCCATCGCCGGACAGGCCCGCAGCCCGGACCGTTGACACGGCTGGGATCGATAGGCCGCTCCAGTCGTCGGGCCGGGCCGGTGGCGCGTCCGCGTATTGCCCGGCCGCGAGCACAGGCGGCGGTAAAACGCGGTTCTTGAAATTCGCGTCGGCGTAGTAGCGCAGCTTCTTGGCCTTGATCGGTGCCACGCTGGACACCATCACCACAGCTTCCTCAGTCGGAAGCTGCATCACTTCACCGGGCGTCAGTAGCGGGCGGGCCGTCTCCTGCCGCGACACCATGAGGTGCCCCAGCCACGGTGCCAATCTGTGCCCGGCATAGTTGCGCTGCGCGCGCAGTTCGGTAGCGGTGCCAAGCGTTTCGGAGATCCGTTTCGCAGTGCGTTCATCGTTGGTGGCGAACGTCACGCGGACATGGCAGTTATCCAGAATCGAATGGTTCTGGCCGTAGGCTTTGTCGATCTGGTTGAGCGATTGGGCGATAAGAAAACTGCGGATTCCGTAGCCCGCCATGAAGGCAAGCGCCGTCTCGAAGAAGTCCAGGCGGCCCAGCGCCGGGAACTCATCGAGCATCAGCAGCAGCTTGTGGCGGCGTTCGATGCCGTCGCTGCCGTCGAGCGATTCGGTGAGCCGTCGGCCGATCTGGTTGAGGATCAGGCGAATGAGCGGTTTCGTCCGCGAAATATCCGAAGGTGGCACTACCAGATAAAGCGACACCGGATGCTCGGACGCGATCAGGTCGGCGATACGCCAGTCGCAGCGCGAGGTGACTTCGGCCACCGTGGGGTCGCGGTAGAGGCCCAGGAACGACATGGCGGTGCTCAACACGCCGGAACGCTCGTTGTCCGACTTGTTGAGCACTTCGCGCGCCGCCGAAGCGACGACTGGATGCGGGCCACCACCTTCCACGTTCACGAGGTGCTGTGTGGTCATCATCCGGTGCAAGGTCAGCTCGAAGGGGCTGGCCGGATCGGAGAGGAAATTGGCGACGCCGCGCAGCGTCTTGTCCTCGCCCGCGTAGAGCACATGCAGGATGGCCCCGACCAGCAGCGCGTGCGAAGTCTTCTCCCAATGGTTGCGCTTCTCAAGCGCGCCTTCTGGATCGACCAGAATGTCGGCTATGTTCTGTACGTCACGCACTTCATGTGCGCCGCGCCGAACTTCTAGCAGCGGGTTGTAGGCCGCCGACTTCGCATCGGTCGGATTGAACAGCAGGCAGTGTGAGTAGCGTGAGCGCCAACCTGCGGTGATCTGCCAATTCTCGCCCTTGATGTCGTGGACTACGGCGGATGCAGGCCAAGAAAGCAGCGTCGGCACCACAAGGCCGACGCCTTTGCCTGAGCGCGTGGGCGCGAAAGTGAGGATGTGTTCCGGGCCTTCATGCCGAAGGTACTTGCCATCGTGCTGACCGAGGAACACGCCGATCGGCTGCGTAAGGCCGGCTTTGCGAATGTCCTCCGTACTTGCCCAGCGTGCCGAGCCATAGGTCGTGACTAGGCGTGATTGACGAGAGCGCCAGATCGACATGCAGACTGCGACCACCACCGCCAGCAAGCCACTGCCACCCGCTATGGCACCGCCCGTGTCGAAAACGCGTGGCGCGTAGGCATCGAAGAAGAACCACCACTCAAACAGCTTCCACGGGAGGTAGATCGGTGTGCCGAGGAAATCAAACCAGGGGGAGCCAAGGCGTACCTGATAGCCAAGGGCTGCTGCCGTCCATTGTGTGGCGCCCCACACACCCGCGATCACGATGCCGAATACCACGGCTATCTGACCGAACAGCACATTCGTACCTTGCATAGCCCCGCCTCCAATCTCTCCTACGCTGATTCCCTTGGGAAACGCGGCTTAGAAATGTGCCGCAGGCGTCAGGATCGGTGCTGGCTTAGTGCCGGTCAAAGACCGTTTGGGGCAGAAAGGTCGATAAGAAAGAATGAATTCGCGCTGTGTCTAGCCAGGGAGTGACTCCGTAAGCGCCGGCGAATATCAGCGTGCCGAACAGAAGATTCAGGCAGACTAGCGAATTGCTGAATTGCTGAATTGCTGAATTGCTGAATTGCTGAATTGCTGAATTTCAGAATTTGGGGGATTCTTTGGGCGGTGTGTATGGCGTTTTTCCGTCACCGTAGAACCGCTTACGTGTTGCCTCCGCTACCCGGTTGCAAAGCAGTTCGCCCAAAGTAGGCCGATCCGTCTTGCATTGCTGGCGCAACTTCTTGAGCTGTTCCGGGTCTGCCACCAGCTCTTCTACTGTCGGGGTTTTCTTTTCTGCACTAGTGGCTTTGTGCGGTTTATCAGATTGACCGCATGCGACTAGCATTGCAGCGACGAGCGTGATGGCGAGTCTCATGGCATCAATTCCTCCGGAAGATCGGGATTTCGGCTTTTTGTTGACCTGAGAAACTCTGGCAATTCGATGGCCTGTACTCGCTGAATGAAGCGCGCAAGCTCGTCAAACGGATCGCCTTCAAGTCTGAGTAGATAGGTCGTCAAAGGTGGTACGCGTGTCGAAAGCGGCCTCGCCACGACTCCTGGCTCTCGGGAGGCTGCAATGTGTGCAGCCCCTGTAAGTCCGAGTGCAAAACCGGCAGATACCAACGCCATCATCAGGTCGAAAGTGGTAACCCGCTCGGCAACTAGAGGCTGCATTTCAGCCCGGCTAAGTACTCGCTCAATGTGCTTGGCGTGGCCCTCGCACACTTGAGGATCAGATAGCACTAGCGGGTAGCGCAGCAGTTCATCCAATGGAATTCGCTTAAGAGCCAGCAACGGATGCCGAGCTGGCAGCGCCACCATAAGCGTGTCAGTCCACGCGGGAAGTGCGACGATTCCATCACCTACGTCGTCGGACTGTGCAAAGCCGACGTCATACAGGTCGTCGTGCAATCCTTTGATTTGTTGGGATAGTGGCACCTCAAAAAAGCGAATCTCAACCTCGGGCTCCTCCTCGCGACACAACGCCAATAGGGCTGGTAAGCACAGTAGTGTTGCGCCGTCTGACAAGGCGACGCGGAGTTGTCCATGAAAGCCATTTTTTGCTGCCTTCACGCAGTCCCGCGCCTGTTGCAAGGATGCGAACACCCGAGGTGCGTGCTCCATGAGCATCAACCCAGCTCGTGTCAAACGCGTGCTTCTCGTGTTCCGAATAAAGAGCTGTGCTCCTAACTCCTCTTCGAGTTCTTTGATCGTGCGAGACAGTGGGGACTGCTCAATATGCAGTTTCGCAGCGGCGCGAGCGAAGTGAAGTTCCTCGGCGAGCGCCATAAAACAACGTAGATGTCGAATTTCCATGCGTCCCCTACTAATCGTCGATCTATTCAGTATTTAAAACTCGCTGCCATGCTGCGTTCTTCCAACTCAAGGACTCAGGGTGAAGATTGCAGATTCACATGCTCTGGCGAACCAGAAAGCGCTTTAGCGAGAACACCCCATTGCACGGCTGCGTCGGCGCGAGCACGGACCAGAGCCGCTCGCTGGGACAAGGTGCCACGCTCCGCTTCTGCAACAACGGTCGCATCCACCTGTCCCGCCTCAAAGAGGCGTCGACTGCGGTCAAGGAGTCGATCAGCGACGACAAGACCATCGACCTGATACTGCAGAGAAGTCCGCTGGGTCTGCCAGCCCAGATAAGCGTTCTCCACATCCTGAAGCGCAAGCAAAACCGTGCGTTCCAGGTCAGCCTGTGCGCCGCGACTGCGTGCTGAGCCCTCGTCGATTCCCGCTTGTATTGCTCCACCGTCAAAGATCGGAAGCGTCACACCCAAGCCCAGAGAGAAAATGTTCCCTGCCACACGTGTTCCGTTGTTCTCGAAGCGTTGGCGCCCACCACTCAAATCGAGCACAAGTTTGGGGAGCCGCTCGCCTTCTGCTGCGTTCCATCGCGCCGTCGCCGCTGCAAGACGCGCCTGCGCGGCTCTGACGTCGGGGCGCTGCTGCAGCAATTCGCCTGGCACGCTTCTGGGAGTCCAATCGGGCATGGTGAGAGAGGCAAGCGCAGGACCGCTGCCAAGCGCCCCCGGAATCCGGCCAACGAGCACATCCAAGGCATGCGTTGCTTCGCCGCGTACGCGTCGCAACTGCTCTTGCTCCACCCGGAGGGCGATGACCTCGGAACGCGTGCGTTCAATGTCAAAGCCCGTAGCTTGACCTGCCTTGAACTTCTGCTCTGTCAGACGCTCAAGGCGCTCGGCGACTTGAAGTCGCTCTTTTGCCAGATCTTCCAGCTCTGCCGCCTGCCGCTGCTGCAGTGCAGCGGACACTGTCTCAAAGGCGATCTGCCAACGTGTCGCGAACCAGTTCTGTTCGACAGCAACTGCGTCCATCCGTGCGCCATCAGCGGCATGCGAGAGGCGGCCCGCTAGATCAACTTCCCATGAAGCCGACAGCGGAAGCCTGGCATCGCTGCTGATGGTCGGTGCCAAAGAAAAGTCGCGCGCGCGCGTTGCTTGGGGCGTGAGCGCCAAGCTAGGGAACATTGAAGCGCGTGTACGTCGGGTGATCGCCACAGCTTCATCAATCCGCGCTCTTGCAATAGCGAGATCGGTGTTGTGCTCCAGCGCGTTGCGCACCAGCGCGTCAATCAGCGGATCACCGTACGCCGTCCACCACTCGGCCGGGAGTGCTTGTGCTGGCACCTGCTTGCACAGCCAGACCCGCTTCGTTCATGAATTTGGCCGGAACCTCAACGCGTGATGTCTCCACCCTGTGAGGCGAGTGGCTGCACGCGGCGAGAAGCGTGATCGATAGGAATGCAACAGCAGTAAGGCCGCGGCGGGCGTAGGGATCGGACATGTTGAGCCACTAGGTTGTGAATTGAGGAGGCCGTCTTGACGGGCATAGTTCATGGCGTGTACTATACCGTCCAGACGATTCAAAAATCAAGCATCTTTGGAGTTTCACCATGGCAACTCGTATGAAATCAAGCCCAGAGGAGTCGCATTCGGCGGACAACGGCGCTGAAGCCCCCTCCATCTCTAAGAAAGCGCAACAAACACGGGAGCGCATCCTTCAAGCTGCGCGTGACGTAGTCATGGAGGGAGGTGCCGGGCACCTAACGCTTGACGCGGTCGTTGCACGGGCAGGAATGAGCAAAGGTGCGTTCCTGTACCACTTCAAGACCAAGCGCGATCTGCTCCTCACGATGATTGATGACCAGGTCTCGGCGTTTGATGGCGGGCAGGAAGAGCGAGAGCTGCCATTCGTCGGCGATCCAGACCCTTGGCTATCCAGCCAGGTCTCGGCTATGCCTGACGGCGGGATGCAAAAGATGAGCGCTGCATTGCTGGCGGCCGTGGCTGAAGACCCCACGCTGCTTGAGCCTGTGCGCGGCTGGTACCGCAGGCAGTACGAGAACGCGAGCAAATCTCCACGCGGCACCGATATCGCCGGAATCGTTCTATTTGCCTTGGACGGAGTCTTCCTCGCCGAAATGATGGGTTTTCCGACGTTTGCTGCCGAAGACCTTTCTCGACTCATGCACACCCTCCAGGCGCTCGCCCGCGGCGAACTGGAACTCACCCCTATTGATAAACGCTGATGAAAGGCCTTCCCGTGTCTTGCACTCCCTTTAAATCCCAGTCCTGGCAAATGCAGAAAGTCGGCCTCGCGTTTGTTCTGCTCGCATCGCTTGCCGGCTGTGATAGTCAGAAGGAGCCTGCTTCCGATCCACCGCGAGCGGTCAAGCTGCTCACGGTGGGGGATGTAGGTTCTGTGGCCAATCGCATTGAATTGAGTGGTCTAGCTCGCTCCAGTGAGCGGAGTACCTTGGGGTTCGAGACTGGCGGGCGTATCAGCAAGCTTCATGTGGACGTGGGAGATCGCTTCTCTCGCGGACAGCTTCTGGCTGAGTTGGATGTTCAGCCCGAGCAACTCCGCCTAGAACAGGCTCGGGCGACACTCGCTGCTGCGGAAGCCGCATTGGCAGACAGAATCGTGCAGACAACGCAGCAAAGGGGGCTGCTTGAGGGCAACGTAATCTCCCCGGCTGCATTCGAGAGTGTGAAAGCACAGTTGGTTGCAGCTGAAGGCCAGGTGCGCAATGCAAAGGCCGCATTCGGCCTTGCCGAGCGTGCGCGAAGGGGGGCCGCCATTCATGCGCCATTCGACGGCGTCGTCGCGGAGAAACTCGCTCTGCCGTTCACAGATATTGCAGCCGGAGCGCCGGTGCTTCAAGTGGATGGACTACGCAGCGGCGTAGAAGTCCTTGCGACTGCATCGACGACCCAGGCGGCAAATATCAAAATTGGGCAGGTCGCCGAACTGCGCCTGAGCGAGTCAGCAAGTCCCGTTCGTGCTTCGGTACAACGCATCGGCTTGCGTGCTGAAAATGGCTCACTTTTACCTGTCGTGCTCGTTCCTCAAGATGCTACTCTTGCGCGCAGTCTTCGACCCGGGTCTGCCGTTCAAGTATTGCTGAAGGCACCGGAAGCGAAGGATGCCTCACCAGATCGTCTGATGCTTCCCTATTCGGCACTGGTGCTCAGTGAGAAAGCAGGACAAGCCGCAGTGTTTGTATATGACGTGACCGGAAAGAAGGTGCACCGCCGGGAAGTGCAATTCCAGAGCGAGCCAGGCGGCGACAACGTTCGCGTTGTGGGCGGCCTGAAGCGCGGCGAGATGGTAGTCGCGGCTGGCGCGAGTTGGCTGACGAACGAGCAACAAGTCACCCCACTCAAGGCCACGACCCAATTGGCCGGACGCTGACCCGCTACAGGAAGACTTCGCTATGAAGATCACAGAAATGGCGCTGCGCGCCAGCAGACTCACCTACCTTGCCGCGGTCATCATTCTTGTTGCCGGCATTGCCACGTTTCTCAATTTCCCTTCGCAGGAAGAGCCATCGGTCACGATTCGAGATGCGGTTGTTGCCGTTCTGAACCCTGGCATGCCAGCCGAACGTGTTGAGCAGTTGATCGCGCGTCCGATCGAGGAGCGTTTGCGGGAGCTGGCCGAGGTCAAGCGTGTAACCACAACCGTTCGCGCGGGCGGGGCCGTCATACAGGTCACGATCTGGGAGCGGTACACCGACCTAGCCCCCATATGGCAGCGCGTTCGCGCGAAGGTTGCCGATGCTCAGCCTCTGCTTCCACAGGGTACGTTGGGGCCATTTGTCAACGACGACTTCGGCCGTGTTGCCGTGGCCTCCATTGCGGTGACCGCGCCGGGCTACTCCATGGGCGAAATGCGTGTGTCGTTGAAAGAGATGCGCGATCGCCTATACGCGCTTCCCGGCGTTGATCGCATCAGCTTCTACGGCTTGCAGGAAGAGCGCGTCTATCTCGAATTTGATCGACCAAAACTAGCCCAGCTTGGATTGACCCCACAAGGGGTGATCGATCAACTCGTTAAACAAAACGTCGTGCTTTCAGGCGGGCAAATCGCCATCGGTGGCATCAACGCTTCGCTGGCTGTTAGTGGAGAGGTTCGCGACGCCGCTTCGCTGCGCGCGTTGCCGATCATGATGGCGCAAGCTCAGGGTGCGCGCGGTGCTTCGCCTGCTCCTTCAATCTCACTGGGAGAGCTTGCGCGCGTGCAGGTACAACCTGCAGATCCTCCCGAGTCTGCTGCAGTCTATAAGGGCCAGCCTGCCGTAGTGATGGCAGTGTCCATGACCTCGGGCCAGAACGTGGAGCAATTCGGCGTAGCCCTCAAATCCCGTGTGGCCGAGCTTGAGAAACTTCTGCCCGCAGGTTTCGAGCTCTCCTATGTGACATTCCAGGCAGACGTCGTCAAACGTGAAATGGGCAAGATGAACCAGGTGATGATCGAAACGATTGTCATCGTGCTCGGCGTCGTCGTCCTTTTCCTGGGATGGCGCACAGGATTCATCGTCGGGATGATCGTGCCGCTTACCATTCTGGGGGCACTGATCGTGATGCGCGCGCTGAACATCGAGCTGCAAAGTGTTTCGATGGCAGCCATCATCATCGCTTTGGGGCTCTTGGTAGACAACGGCATCGTGATTGCCGAAGACATTGAACGGCGCTTGGCAGCCGGTGAAGACCGCAAACAGGCTTGTCTCGAAGCGGGTCGTACCCTCGCACTGCCGCTGCTGACGTCCTCATTGGTTATCGTCATCGCCTTCTCCCCGTTCTTCTTCGGCCAGAGTGCGACGAGTGAGTATCTGCGCTCTCTCGTCATTGTCCTCGCGCTCACGTTACTCGGATCTTGGCTGTTGTGTCTGACCGTCACTCCACTGCTGTGCTACCACTTCACCAAAGTGCATCATCAACCGGCGAATGACGCGCAAACCTACAACACACGCTTCTATCGCGGCTATCGCAAGTTGCTTGAGTGGGTGCTTGACCACAAGGCGATCTACGTTGGTGTGATGACGGGTGCATTGGCCGTAGCTCTGTACGGATTCACGACACTGCCATACGACTTCTTGCCGAAGTCCGACCGAGTTCAATTCCAAATACCGGTGCAGCTCGCCCCTGGAACGGATTCACGGCTCACTCTTGCCAAAGTGAAGGAAGTGAGCGGCTGGCTCGGTGATCAAGAAATCAACCCCGAAATCACGGATCACATTGGCTACGTCGCTGACGGTGGGCCGCGCTTCATCCTTGGGCTCAATCCCCCATTGCCAGCATCGAACATCGCGTACTTTGTCGTGACGGTCAAGGCAGGCACCAACATTGACGTCGTGATTGCCCGAACTCGGGCTTACTTCGCGCAGCATCATGGAGATGTACGCGCAGAGCCTCAGCGGTTCTCGCTAGGCACTACCGAAGCCGGCACAGCCGTCTACCGGGTCAGTGGGCCGGATCATGAGGTGCTGATGAATGCGGCGGCGAAAATTGAGTCCGCGCTACGGGAGCTGCCAGGTACGGCCAACATCAAGAACAACTGGGATACCCGTGTCGGCCGTCTCGATGTTCGGGTCGATCAAGATCGTGCGCGACGTGCTGGCGTCACCACCGACGACATAGCTGCCTGGCTTGGCACCCGCTACATCGGCCAGTCGATCTCTGTGATCCGAGATGGCGATACCAGCGTGCCAATCGTGATGCGCGGGACGTCCAATGATCGGCGCAGCACTGCGGACGTTGGTTCGACGACCATCTATCCAGCGTCGGGTGGCCAGCCGGTTTCCCTGGCGCAAGTGGCCGATGTCACGCTCGCTAGCGAGCCGTCTGTGATCCAGCGCCGCAATCTCATTCGTACAGTCACAGTTCAGGGGCAGAACACCGCATACACCGCGCAAGAGATCGTGGATCACCTCGCACCTCGGATCGCCGCAATTGAACTACCTGCAGGCTATGCCATAGAGCTTGGTGGAGAAATTGAGGAATCGGCTGAATCGAATGCATCGCTCACGCACTACATGCCGTTCGCTCTTCTGGCGATGTTGCTGCTATTCATCTGGCAGTTCAACTCCTTCCGCAAGCTGATCGTGATTCTCGCAACGATTCCCTTCACGTTGATTGGGGTCGTGATTGCACTGAAGGCAACAGGCACTCCTTTCAGCTTCATGGCGACATTCGGGGTGCTTGCGCTGTTCGGAATCATCGTCAACAACGCCGTTCTTCTGCTCGAACAAATTGAACACGGCCTCTCGGAAGGTCTCGCCCGACATGAAGCCCTGGTGGGAGCTGCGATGCAGCGGCTGCGTCCAATCGTGATGACCAAGGTGACCTGTATCGCGGGTCTCGTGCCCCTGATGTTGTTTGCGGGGCCGCTGTGGAAGGGCATGGCCATCGGCATGATCGGTGGTCTCGCACTTGGCACGCTCGTGACGCTTGGCCTGATTCCGTTGCTCTACGAGGTGCTGTTCGGAATGAAGTGGCCGGGCAGCAAACGGAGTCACGAGGCGGTACAACAACCAGTGCAACCGGTCTGATCCCTCAGCGTAACTGTCCACACGCTTCCCCCGATCTCTCTCGTGGCCGGAGAGATCGGGGAGACAGATTCTCGCCATCAGAGAGTTTAAGAAGAAATCAGAAGCAGAGCGAATTGACCGCCTACTGCCTATTCTTTGATGCTTTGATGCTTTGATAATCAATTTTCACTGAATAGATTTGGAGAAATATATGAACCCGTTGTCATGGAATCCATGGTTGGTTCTACTGATTGCCGGCCTGTTCGAAATCGGTTGGCCACTAGGCCTCAAGATGGGTGCGGCCAATGCAGCGATGCGCTACGTGGGGCCGGCGATTGCAGTTGCCTGTATGGCAGCCAGCGGCTTTTTCCTATGGTTATCTCTTAAACAGATCCCCATAGGAACAGCTTATGCGGTCTGGACCGGCATCGGTTCGCTGGGCGCGTTTTTCGTGGGCGTGTATGTGTTCGGCGATACCGCCTCCTTGATACGTTGGGTTGGAATTGCGCTGGTTGTTGCTGGCATCGTCTGTCTGAAAATGGGATAAATGAAAATATATATGAAACGCCCTATTTCATTAATCCATTTTGTGCTGCTGGCAGGCCTCACGGCAACCTTATCTGGCTGTGCTTCAAACGGAATGACTCGATCAGGGTTTCTTGGTGATTACGATGTATTGGGAAAAACGAAGTACGAAAATGTTCTGCTCTTCAAGGCGCCAGGCTTTGAACCCAGTCGTTACCGGGAAATATTAGTCGAGGATGCTCAGGTAGTGACGGCAACTGGACGCATAGGTGGGCTTGAAGCTGAGCAAGTGCGAGAGCTTCTCGATCACGTCAACAGTGAACTGCGACATCTCCAAACTAAGTCCGAAGCTCCCGCATCGTCAGGCCGCATACGTGTGCGTGTGGCAATTACGACCATTGAGACGCCCAATAGAGCAGTCAACACCCTAACGACGTTGCTTGTTGGACCAGTGACAACTGGGGGAGCTAGTTTGGAGTTTGAGGCAGTAGATGAACAAACAGATCGTCGGGTGGCTGCTGCTAGCTGCTTCGAGCACGGCAACGCTCTCGCGGATTTCAAAGGCTCCTACACACTGCTCGGGCATGCAAAGTCTGCAATCACCACCTGCCTTGAACGGATCAATAGCGCTTGGAGAAGTGCTGGCTCGTGAATAGCTGCTATTCCATAACTTCGCGCGGATCGCGAGGAGCCTCATCAAGGGGATTCGTAGGGTGCCGTTCTTGTAACGTCTGCAGCATTCTGGAGTGGCTCTGCTTCGTCGCAAAATTGCCGGCGTTTCTCGTTCTTGTCTATTCGAAACGCTGCGTGGTGCTGCTTGCAGAGGTAAAGCGCCTGGAGGTGTGTAAATTCACACGATGGAGTTTGGCCGGTGTGCTGGCAACGGTAGTTCTGACAGGGTGTTCCACTTACCGTCCTTGGATCAACCCGACACTTTCCGACGCCGCCTTAATGTCTCTCGCCGAGAACGACCAACGCATCAGGCCGTCGGAGGTCAACCAACCGGTGGTTGTAGCGGTGACACTGTCAGGCGGGGGCGCTCGGGCGGCGGCCTTCGGCCTGGGCGTGCTGCGCGAACTCAAGGCCACACGCTTCGCGCTAGAGGGCCAGGAGACCACTCTGTTGGATCAGGTGTTCCTGGTCAGCGGAGTGTCGGGGGGCAGCATCCTTGCCGCGCACTTCGCGGCCTTCGGCGATGCCACGCTGACTCGTTTCGAGCCGGATTTTCTGCTTGTGCCTTTTGAGGGGCGACTCATACGTGAAGCTCTGTGGCCTGAGCGTCTTTATAGACTAACTTCACCTTGGTTTGGGCGCAGCCAGATCCTGGCTCAACGCTTGGACGAACTTTTTGAAGGCCGCACCTTTGGTGACGTGCGCCGACGACCGGGCGCGCCCGAACTGATGATCACGGCAACCGACCTCACGACCGGTGCCCCTTTCGATTTCACCACCGAGCAATTCCGGCTAATCTGTTCCGACCTCGATGCAACGCCGCTGTCTTTCGCGGTGGCGGCCTCGTCGGCAGTACCGCTGGTGCTGTCGCCCGTAACGGTGCGAAACAACGCCAATACCTGTCCGCCGCCTCTCCGATCTTTGCCTGTCAGAGGGCAAAATTACAGATCACGCATCCTGCAAAGCGGCATAGACAGCTACCTCAATGCGCACGATCGGCCCTATATCCACCTCGTGGACGGTGGTGTCTCCGACAACCTCGGCGTACGTCTGATGCTAGACCGGCTAGTAGCTTCGGGCTCAATGAGCGCCAATTTCTCGGAGGTCAAGCCCGGAAGCTTGCGCCGACTCGTGTTGGTGACGGTGAACTCCGAACGAGGACTGAGCGAGAGAGTGGACAGTAGCGACCGAGTTCCCAGCACGACGCAAGTACTTGAGTCGCTGATCTTCGGTGCCGGCGCTCGCGAGACCCAGGTGACGCTGGCCATGCTTAACGACGACCTGCAACACTGGCGTTCCGAGATTGTCCGCACCCGTGGCCAAGCGGACAGCCCCTTTGCGGCCGACGCAGAAATCTACGTAGTAAGCGTAAGTCTGAACGACGTGCCGGACGACAAGATCCGGCATTCGCTGCTGCGCGTGCCCACAGCCTTCACGATCGAGGCTACGGATGTCTTGGACCTGCAAACTGCGGGAGGCGAAGCACTGAGGCAATCCAAGGAGTTTATGGCATTGATTGAATCTCTAAGAAGAATCACAGCAGCCAAGCAGACTGCGCCTGGTACTCAGCTTCCCTTGATATCTAACTGATACCGATACTGGGCTTTCGTCCAAGTTCCCAAGAGGCACTTCCGCCGATAACCTTTGCGGCAAGCTGTTGTCCCAGTCGCGGCTCAATTACCGGCCGCCACGGCACAAGGCTGAACCCCATGCCGTCATCGAGCATCGCGTAGCGCCCGCTGGCGAGCATAATGGAACGCCGGTAGATACCGGCTACGCGCTGCCCGTCGGCCACCGGGCGATGCTCTAGGCCGGTTTCCGCCGCAATGTCTTTCGCGGCCTGCACTAGTTCCCGATTGCGTAGCGTGCCCAGCAGGTTGCGCGCGAGGATGACGCGCTGCCCGCGGCGCTGTGCCAGCCCCTGTTCTTCGAGGAAATCGGCTCGCTGCTGTATGGCCTGCTTGGTATCACCGCCAAAGCCCAAGTTGCCCAGCCCACGGCCACCGCCGATCAGTTGCTGGTCAAGCCAAGTCGCGCCGATGACGCGGGCCTGCCGTTCAATAGGAAGGTGTGATTTCAGCTCTACGGCTACATCGCCCAGCCGTTGCGCGTCGTATTGGCGGCCACGCTCGGCCAGGTCGTCCGGTACCTTCCATAGCCCTTCGGCCACGCGCTCCACGATGCAAGCCCGGCGCAGGGCTTCCAGCCGCCGGACATGAGCGGCGACGACTTCCTGCGGGTCGCGTCCGGGCGTAGCCCGGCCCTGCTCGATTACCAGGTGATGATCGGTGCGGTACAGGCCATCGCTCGCCAGCGAGGCGATGTTCTTGTCGGCCGTGCGCACCTCAGTCGAACCCTTCACCTCTACCACAGCGCCCGTGGGATAGTTCGCCAGTTCGTCGCGGGCGTTCAGTGCAACGTAGTGGGCCTTACCGTCCGTGCCGTCGATGATCAGATAGCCTCGGTCGTGCAACTCATCGGCAAGCCCCTTCGCGGCCACGCGGCCGATGAGGCTGCGACCATCGTCGCCCGGCTCGAACACCGCCAGCTCACGCGGCTGGCCGCTCATGGCCCGCTGCATCGTTCGGATGATGTCGCCACGCTCACCCAGGGCACGCAAGGTCTTCTCGGCATCGGCATGAATGGCCCAGGTGCCGGGCTGCACCTCGTCGGCTAGGCCCAGGCGCTGCAAGCGTTGCAGGCGGCCGATCAGCAGCAGGCGCTGGCGTTGCAACCTCGGCTCGTTGAGCCGTTCGACATGCACCCGGCCATCCTCGCCGGTCTCGCGCTGCAAGGTGCGATCCAGGCTCGTCCACCGCTCCTGTTCCACCTCGCGCCTCAAGGTCTGCTGAATCTCCAGTTCGGTGCGCGGCCCCAGCCACTCGGTCGCCAGCTCGGCGGCGCGATGGCGGAAGCCGTGGGCGATGTAGTCACCCGCGATGATGAGGTCTTTGCCGGTGTCGTCGCGCCCGCGCACGATCAGGTGGGTGTGCGGGTTGTCGGTGTTCCAGTGATCCACCGCCACCCAATCCAGCCGCGTGCCCAGGTCGGCTTCCATGCGGCTCACCAGATGCCGGGTGTAGGTGCGCAGGTCGTCCAGCTCGGCCCCGTCCTCGGGCGAGACGATGAAGCGGAAATGGTGCCGGTCGTCGGCGCAGCGTTCCTTGAAGGCGTCCAGATCGGCTTCGTCGGCCTGTGGCCCGTAGCCCCGGCCCGGTTCGCCATCGCGACCCGCGCCGTCGCGCTCGATGTAGCGCAGGTGCTTGGCGAGCGATTGCGGGCTGGCCCGCTGGTGATTGACCAGCAAGGTCTTGATGGTCACGCGCCGCGACATGGGCATTAGCTTCGCCCCGGCGAAGCGCGCCGCCGTGTGGCCACGTCCGAGCCGAGAGCCGGGCCGCTGGCCGGTGCCAGCCGCGCCAGGACGGCGTACTGCCGACTTGCCGCTGCTGGCTTTGCCGGCCTGCTTGAGCACCTTGGAAACGAAGCTCTGCCCCTGGCCCTTGCCCCGGTTCTTCGGGGCGCTGGGGCGCACGCGAAAGTCGTCGTCGCGGCTGTCGGTCATGGCTGCGCTCCCCGCAAGCTTGGGCGTGTCCTGTCGTGCGAAGCACGCGGACATGCCAGCATTGGCGCGACCCTCGCGCCAAACGCGGCACGGTGGCGAAGCCGCTCCGTGCCGCGTTCCCCCCATGTGCTGACTGGCTTTCGACGCGGCCAGGTGCCGCGTCCTTTTGTCTTGCCTTCCGCCTTTGCCCTTCGCTGTCGCTCCAGGCAACGGCGGCCCGGCGGCGCTGCTGCGTGAACAGACAGCGCGCCGGCGAAAGCGCCAATGGCCGCAGGCCGGGCGCGTTCGAGGCAAGACGCCTGAACGTTGGACGGCTGCGCCGGATGCTGCGCGACGTGCGGTGCGAATGCACCGGCACGACAGGCGCAGCGACACTGAAGCAGCCAGCAGAACGACATGCCCGATGGCACGTCAGAGCGCAGCGAATCGGCGGCCATCATGGGCGTATCTCCGGCCACACCGGATGCGCAACGCCGATCACGGCGGATGCGCTGACCGGGCCGAAATAGCGGCTGTCGAACGATGCTGGATTCGTCACGCTCAACAGGAGCAGTTCGCCCGGTTCAAGGCGGCGGCAAAGCTGCAAGGACGGCAGCGCCCGGCCCAGCCGGTCGGCGGGCAGTACGGCGGCCGAAGGCACGCCGTCGATGCGTACCTGACCGGCGACGATGCAGACGTGTTGCGGCGCGACCGCGCCCACACGTTTGAGCAGCGGAACGCGCGTCGGCAGGTAGCCGCGCTGCGCAGCGAGCGCGGCAGCCGTGGCCGGAAGCGGCACCAGCACGATGCTGTCCACGGACAACGGACGTGGCAGCGAGGCGGTGCGCGGGTCGAACGGGTCAATGCGATACCAGCCGACCGCCACGCTGTCGGACGGGTTGTAGGTCAGACGCGGCAGCGGCGACACGAAAGCCGCCCAGGCCAGCGCAGCGAAGCCGATGGCGGCCAGTGTCGCCAGCACGATGCGAGCGCGCAGGCGTGAGCGAGGACGCGGCGCCACGTCGGGCGCGTTGGGTGTGGTGGTCGGGGCGGTCATGGCAGCACCTTCCCGGCCAGCCAGGCGGTATGCCGCTCGGTGGTGTATTCGGGCAGCGCAAGGCGAGCCGCAAGACGGTTGCCCAGCGTGCGCCAGTACGCCGGCGACACGTCGATGGCAGCGATGCCCAGCGCCTCGATGCCGTCGATGCGCTCCAGCACGGCGCGCACGTTGGCATCGCCTTCGGTGTGTAGGAGCAAGCGCGCGCCCGGCTGAACACCGGGGATGCGCTGCGCCGCGTCCAGCGGTGTGCAAGCCTGCATCACCATGAGTTGCCAGCGGATCGTGCCGTAGTCGTTGGCCTGCCAGCGGATGCGGCAGAGCATCGCGCCCGGCAGGAACACCGCGCAGCGCCGCCAGCGGTCGAGCTGAAGCGTGCGCGCCGGTTCGCCGAAGCGCAGGTAGAGCTTGAAGCGATGTTCGAGGTAGGCCAGCGAAACGCGCGTCAGCGGCACATTGCCGGCCTGTCCGGCGAGTGCCGAAAGCGCAGGCAGCGGCGCAGCCGGTGCCGCGTTCGCGGCAGGCCAAGCGAATGCGTTCATGGTGTGTTCTCCGGCGGAAACTCCCGCTCCAGCAGGCCGCGCAGCAGGTCGGCCACGGTCACGCCTTGCGTGAAGGCCGACACCTTGATGCGCGCCCGCATGGCGGGCGTGATGTCGAGCGTGAGGCGGGCCGTGTAGAGGTCGCCTTTGCCCAGCGCGTCGGCATCGCCCTGACGAATCCACGCCTCGGCGTGCGGATTCGCGGGCGGACGTGCGCCGATGCCGACGCGCTTGCCCGTGCGTTTGCTGTTGGGTGGCTGCTGCGCTGTCATGTCGGCCACCGCAGCAGTTCGTCCACCAGGGCGGTGATTTCGCGGGCGGCGGCACTGTCGGGCGCTGTCTCGCGTGCGAGCCGGCCAGCGGCCACGCTGTCGGCGAAGACGATGCGCTGATGCACCTCCGAGCGCAGCGCGGGCAGCGGCTGTTCGGCGAGCGATTGCCGCGCCTCGCGCCCGATGATGGTGGTGCTGACGCGCCGGTTGATGACGAAGGCCGCGCGGAGCAGCGGCCGGAACACCTGCGCCTCGCGGATCAGCGAAACCATTTCCGAGCTGGCCCAGAGGTCGTAGGGGCTGGGCTGCACCGGGATCAGCACGCGCTCGGCCGCCAGCAGCGCGGAGCGCGCCAAGGCGGCGATGCGCGGCGGCCCGTCGATGATGACGTGATCGGCCCGCCTGGCGAGTTCTGGCGCTTCCTGATGCAGCGTTTCGCGTGCGAGGCCCACGGCGCTGAACAGCCGTGGCAAGCCTTGCTGGCTTCTGCGCTGCGTCCAGTCCAGGGATGAACCCTGCGGGTCGGCATCGAGCAGGACGACATGCTGGCCGCGCATCGCCAGTTCGCCCGCGATGTGCGTGGCGAGCGTGGTCTTGCCGACACCGCCTTTCTGGTTGAGCAGAGCGAGGATCATGGCGCGGCCCTCCCTGCTGGAAAGCCGGGCTTTACCTGCCGTGCAAAACGCTGTTCGCCGTGCCGTTTCTCGGTTGTCCACCGAAACGGCGCGCTTCTACTAAAAGTTATGTATTTCTTGTTAGGGAAGTTAGAGGGGCCGCAAACCCGCGCCGTTATTGGCTTTCCGGCGTTTTCGTACTCCTGATAGCACGATAGGCGTACTCCCGATAGCACGATACCCGGTACTCCTGATAGCACGAGGCCGTCCACACCTTTTCCACGAGTTATCCCCGTGCCGTGTGCAGCACGGGCCGGAAGGTCAGCAGTTCTTGTCCGTCGTCCGGCATTCGCTCGATGCCCAGGACGTAGCCGGGCAGCGACTGCCGCGCCACCAGGACGCGCAGGTCGTAAGCGAAGTCGGAGAAGCGCGCAGCGCTGCCCGACTTGCGGTGCAGGTGCCGGAAGTCGAATTGCCAGCCGCCCGGCTGCTTGCCGCCGTGCTTGCGCACCAGGCGGTACAGCCAGCGCTCGATCCCGCCCTTCAAGCGGAAATAGGCTGGGTCGATGGTCAGCACCAAGGCGGCATCGAGCACGCCCGCATAGAACCAGTCCGGCAGGATCAGTTCGATGCCCAGCGGCACGCCGCTGGCATCGGCCAGTTCCTTCCACTCGTTGATCCACGAGAAGCGATGCAATCGCCTTCCCGTGGTTTCGCGGATGGACGTGGCCACCGTGGTCGATTGCAGCCGGTCGAGCGCGGCTTTCAGGCGCAGGTAGTCGTTGAGAGACGTGCCGCGCCCGATGAAGCGCAGGATCTCGTAGGGAGTGGCGCGTATCCAGCGCGACGGGCGCAAGCCCGCGTCGCGCGCCTCCACGATCTGCGAGGCGGCCCAAATCAGCAGGTCGGCATCCCATATCGTTGCGATGCCGTGCTCCTGCGTACCCTCCACGCGGATGGTGATGCCGCCGGCGCGGAAGTCGATCGGCGCGGTACGCCGCGACTTCGCCAGCGAGAAGAACGGAAAGGCCATCAAGTCCTGGCTGTCGCGGGGTGCCATGTCGCCCGGCAGCGCGCGGAACAGGTCGAGCTGTTCGCGCTGCAAGGCTTGCCCTGGCGGGCTGGACATGGCGACGGCCACCCACGCGCCAGCGATCAGCGGCCATCACGGTAATCGCCCGCGTGGCGTTCGGCATATTCCGGGTCGGAAGTCGCCTCGTAGCTGCGCTGGTCGGCCCAGGCATCGAGGTCGGACACCGCGTACATGACGCGGCGGCCGAACTTGCGGAACTTCGGGCCGCCGCCGATCACGCGCTGTTTCTCCAGCGTGCGTGGCGACAGGCGCAGGTACTCGGCGGCTTCGTCGTTGGTCAGGTAGCGTTGGGGCTGCGCAGGCGCAGCGACAGCAGCGGCGGCAGGCCGCAAGGGAGCGGGTCGCATGGGATGTACCTCCATCAAGCCCGGCCACACCACGCGGCCGGTTAGAGGCACTTTCAAGAAAGCGAGGCTGCTTGCTAAGGGACGATCTACGGGGGACGCGAAACGTCCCCCCCTACTGCAACGGCGGCGGAAGCTGTGCCAGGCGGCGATAGCCGCCACGCATCAGCGCATCGCCACGACGTACCAGCCGCCGCACGCGGGCACGTAAGGCGCTGTCCTTGTGCCAGTCGGCGGCGACGGCATCGGCGCCGAACAGCCCTTCGGCCACTTCGCGCAATGACGCGCCCGCCAGGGTCGCGTCGAGCGTCTGCAAGGTGTGCAGTTCCAGCACCGCGGCCGTCGTGGGCCTGGAACGGGCCGCCGCCGCAGGCGTGGCAACCGTGGCCACGGCCAATGCGTCCAGCTCGGACGCGAGCGTGCGATAGCGCGCGCAGGGCGTGGCGCAGGCGCGGGTGGCGTAGAGGTAGGCCATGCCGTCTTCCAGGCCCGGCGCGAGCGCGAGCCGCAGGCAGCAGCCGGGCCAATGCGACACCAGCACCAGGCGCTTGCCGTCGTGGATCAGTTGCTTGCGGCCAGGGACGCGCCAGAACTCGAAGGCATGGGCTTCGGGTGGCGGGTCATCGTCCGGGTAAACCTGCACGACGGCATCGTGATCGGGAAACCAGGCCGGATGCGCGTCGCGCGCATCCAGGGCTGGGTCTTCCAGCAGGCGCAGGCCCCACGCCTGCGCCGTGTCCGGCCGGCGGCGGCGGCGCAGCCAGTCGCGGCGGTAGTCGGGATTTCGGCGCAGGTATTCCCACGCCAGCGCAGGGCCGTCAAGGTGCAGAACGTAGAGATAGGCCGCTGTCGGATACCAGTGTTCGGCGCTGCGATCAGTCATGGCGAAACCTCCCTCTGTTTGGGATGCGTCGCCACGATTTCCGCGATGCGGGAACTATCGAAATGCCATCAGGTCGTCATCAAAATTGGTTAGGCTGTAACTGTCGGTGTCAAGACCATTTGGCTCTGCGTGTTGCGGAAATCGTCTGAATGCGACGGCTACGCCTTCAGGAAAATGACGCGCAGCACCGAACACCGTGCCGCAGCCCGCGCCCAAGATCAGGACTGTTTTCAACAGGATCGCACCACTTCGGTGCAAGAATGCGGATTCAGACCTGCACGGTCTTGATCAAGATTGAAATAGTCACGATGCGCCCCGGCTGGCTAGGCCGCGCTGGTTTTCATCAGTCCGTGATCGCGCCGTTCTCCTGCGCCAGCCGGACGTACTCCGATAACGGGCGCACCGCCTGGAAATACCGATCCCGCCGCACCGGCAGCTTGCGCGGCCCGACGATGCCCGCCAGGTCGGACAGCTTGACCATCCCGAGCTCAGGCATACCGATACCGAGGTCGATCAGGCCGTAGGCCGTGTCGCCATCCGCCGGGTCGAGCGACACCAGCAGCCAGGTCACATGCGCGTCCGGGGTGAACAAGCGCACCACGGGCAGCGGGTCGAGCCGCTGACCAGCGGCGAGCGCCGCGCCGTGGGCCAGCAGCCGGGCGCGTTCATCAGCGGTGACAAGCGGCAGGGTCATGGGCAGCTTCTCCACGAAACCGACGATGCGCGAATGCGCTTTGGTGCCGAAGCGCAGAACTGCCGAAACGCATCCGTGCATTCGTGTGGAAGCACCGATGTGCAAGCCATCGCATCCGTAGAAGAACAGAAGCGCCGAAGCGGAATTGTCGGAAGCCGGAAAGACACGGATGCGATTCCCCGGTTCTGTCGGAATCCGCATCTGCGGATTTCCGTAAAAGCACGAAAGCGGGCCTTTCAGCCATGAATGAACACTATAGATTGTAGCCCTATAGGGCGCAATGGGCTGTCATCTTGGTTTTTATGGGGAAACCAAGTTAGTGACAGCGAAACACTCATTGGCAACGGCAATACGGACAGTCAGGAAGGCGCGAGGCTTGAGCCAGGAAGCGTTCTCCGACGTGTCCAGCCGCACCTATATGAGTACGCTGGAGCGCGACTTGAAAAGTCCGACCCTGCACAAGCTGACCGAGCTGTGCGAGGTCATGGAAGTGCATCCGCTGACGCTGTTGACGCTGGCCTACGCCGGCGACGACACGCACAAGGCCGACGAACTGCTGGCGCGGGTGCGCCAGGAGTTCGAGGCCGTGCTGAAAGAGCGCGACGCGCCCTAGCGCGTCTGAATGCCCGCAAGCGGAGCGCGCAGCGCCGCCAGGCGCGAAGGCGTGAGGGATTGAAGCCGAATGGACATGACGCCATTGGCGGCATGGGGCGCAGCCCGAAAGCCCGGCGGCGCAATGCGCCGACACGCCATGCTGTTCCTACTGCCACGGGCTTCGAGCCATTCGACCATCACCAATGCAATGCTGGCCTTGGACATGCGGGACATGGGGCAACTGCCGAAACCCTGTGCGTGCGATGCTGCGATCAGCAGCACCGCGCCCCGCCGCAATGGGCGGGGCGCGGTGGGCGGCCGTCAGGCCGCCTTGGGCTTGCTGCGCGACCAGATGAGGTCGTGCGTGTCATTCTCGCCTTCGATCAGGCGGGCATAGACCGTCGCCGGGAATGAAGGATCGTCGATGGCCACCGACAGGTAATCCCGCCCGGCCTCGCTGGTTTTCTTCCACGCCGCGCCGAAGTCGTGGCCGGCCGCTTGCAGGCGGAAGTCCGGGGCGCTTTCGTTCTCGCCCTTGTCGTTGGGAACCAGCTTGACCTTGAAGTTGAGGGTCAGGGTGCGGAGCTGGCCGGTGAAGCCGTCTTTCTCTGCGGTGAAGGTGCCGATGTTAGCCATGATGATTTCTCCTTTCGGGTTGAACAAGGTCGCGCCAGTGCGTCCTTGTTGTGATCCGTCCGGCGGGGGATGGGCTGGCCGCACCGCGCAGCGGTCGCAACACCGTGGAGAACCTGGAAGCGAAAAGAATTTGTCCCGCGAGGAATGCGCGCAGCGCAGGGGGAATTGTTTTCGCTGGAAGGTTGCGGCCATGAAGCCCAGCCACCGCCAGGATTCACAACAACACAAGGACGTACTGGCCGCCCGCTCCCGAATGGAGGCATGGCCGACTCGGCATCCCCGCGCGACGGCTTCACCGGCCTGCGCCCTGACACGGGCAAGGACAATGCCCAGCGACAAGGTGAAAGCGTCCCTACTGCTGCTTGCGGCCCTTTGCGTGAGGCGTGGCGTGGAAGCTCCATTGCAAGGCCGGGCGGCGTGTCGGTGAACCGTCCTTCGTGACGTACAGGCGACGAACCGCCAGCGTCGAGGACGGCACGCTTTCGTGCAACCTGCGGCAGCAAGCCGGGGCGTAGCCCCACACGCCCGTCCATTGCGGTGGGGCGCGTTCGGAATGTCGTCGGCGCTGTGCGCCGACGCACTTATGGGCTTCGAGGGTTTCCCGCGCACAAGGTCACTTGTGCGCCGCCCCTTCGCCGTCCGCCCGAAGGCGGCGAAGGGGCGTTCTGGCTTTGGGCTTGGAAACCGGGCGCGGCCACCGCCGCGCCCGGATTTTTGACCATCGGCACCAGGGCGGAACGGCCTGGGGCCGATGCTGATGGAACAGCGAAGCGCCCCGGCCGAAACCGGGGCGCTCGGTGGTGGTGAAGGTCAGGCGGCGAGTGCGTGGGCCTGCTGCTCGTCGTCGTTGTCGATGGCTTCCGGCTCGTCGTTCGTCACCGCCTGCGGCGCATCCTGCGCCGTGGTGTCGTCGGTGCCTTCGGCCTTGAAGATGGCAGGCATCCAGCCGGTGCCATCGGCCAGCCGCTCGGCTTCGCTGGCAATGTCGGCCTTCTTCAACTTCGCCAGCCGGGTGACGTGCGCCGGGGCGTACTGCTCCACGGCTTCCAGAATCGCGGCCTTCGGCACATGCCGGAAATAACCCTCATTGGTGGGCTTCCACCATGCGGCCATGTCCAAGCCGACAGCCTGCGCCAGTTCCGCGCCCGGTTGCTGCGGCGTGGCGCGGGGTGTCACCACGTCCACCGTGACGGCCACGGATATCGCCAGCAGCCGCACCAGTTCATCTTGCGACTTCGCTAGCAGCACGGCGAACAGTTCGGCGCTGTCCTCCGGCAAGCCTTCGCCTGCTACCTGCTGCAACTCGCGCAGCGCCACGGCGGCGGGCGAATCCGGTATATCCGGGGCGATGCCTTCCAGCCGGTCTTGCGCTTTCAGGCTCACGCCCAGCGGCAAGTCGTGGCCGTAGTGGCTGCCCTGCAAGACGGTCTGCACCATGCCATGCACCAGCGCGGCCAGCGCCACTTGCGGATGCCGGGCGACTTCGATTTGCAGCGCGGCGGTGCGGTGGGCGCTCAACCGCTGCGCCAGCTTGTCGGACATGGCGGCGGTCTTGGGCTGCTCGTCGTCCTCGCCTTCGTCGTCGTTCCCGGCTTCGCTTTCGCTGCCGAAACCTTGGCGCAGGCGTTCCAGTGTGCGCAGCGCCTTGGCCTCGGCCTCGCGCATCAACCCGCGATGAATCACTGCCTGCCCGTTGCGGTCGATGGTGACGATGGCACCGGCTGCGGCCTTCACGGTCGTGCCGTAGTCCTGCAAGCCATCTTCCAGCGCCTGCAACTGCTCGCCCACGGCTTCGCCTTCTTCCTGCAAGGCATCGGCCTTTTCCTCGTCTTCGGTATCAAGCGCGTCATCCACGGCGGCGGCCAGTTCGTGCATCTTGGTTTGCAGCTTCTCGATGCGCTGCGCTTCGCGCTTGTTCGGTTCGCGGCGCTCCCTCGGCGCACGCTGGAAGGCGTGCAGGTCGGCATGGGTCACGGCGGGGGTGGCATCCACCCACGCCCAGCCTTCGTCCTTCACCTCGGCGGCGATACCTGCCAGCTTGTCTTGCGCCAGCCGTTCCAGCAGCGCGGCATCGGTCAGATACACGCCCGCGTCACCTTCCGCGAACAGGTCACGGCGCACACCACCGCCTGCGGCTCCGTAGGTATCCAGCCCCACGAAACGCACCAGCGGATGCCGGTATGCGTCAATCTCGCGCTCGGTGAGGCGGTCGCGCAATTGGGAAGGGTTGCGCTGCCACGTCGGCGCGTCGTAGAACGCGGTTTCCTGCGCGGCGTGGTCGTCGGTGATGGCAAGGGCCATCAACTGATCGAGCGTCACGGCTTCGGCGCGGTAGTCGGCCAGCAGCCGGGGCGAGACGTTCGCCAGCTTCAAGCGGCGCTGCACCACCAGCGGCGTGACGCTGAAATCGGCGGCTATGTCCTCGATGGGTCGGCCTTCGGCCACCAGCGCGGCGAATGCCTCGAACTGGTCGGCGGGGTGCATGGCTTCGCGCTGCACGTTCTCGGTGAGGCTGGCCGTGCGGGCGGTGCCATCGGCCACCAACAGGCAAGGCACTTCCCATTCCTTGCTGATGCGGCGCTTCTTCGCCAGCAGCTTCAACGCGGCCAGCCTGCGGCCACCGGCCACGACTTCGTAATGCTCGCCATCGGCGGCGGCAATGACGATGAGGTTTTGCAGCAGGCCGACACGCTGAATGCTCGCGGCGAGTTCGGGAATGGACATGCGCGGGGTCTTGCGCACGTTGCGGCCAGCAGGACGCGACACCAGCCGCGACAGCGGAACCAAAATCAGGTTCTTGGTCGGGTCGGCGGCTTCCAGCGGGATAGCGGCGGCGGTGTTGAGGGCGCGGGCTTCGGTTTGGGTAATGGCGTTCATGGTGATAACTCCTATCGGTTCAGGGATGCAGCAGCGAAGAAAGCGGCAAGGGCTGCTGCCTGCCCCTGCCGCGTGGGGAATCAGGCCTTCAACTGGCGCAGGCCATCGGCCAACATCCAGAGGGCGCGATTGAGGCGCACATCGGAATCAATGCCCTGCACGGGGCGGGTCTGCTGGCGGCGTCCGTTGGCGCTGCGGCCATGCAATCCGCCTTTGGTCAGGTTTTCTTGGGTGCGGTTGAACACGCTCCACAAGTCCGGGCGGCGGTCGTCGAACCGGCGCGGCATCAGGATTTGGCTTTCCGTGATGGGCGCGGGCTTGTTATCGGTGGGGTCGTACTTGAGGGCCAGCGCGGAACGGGCGAACACTTCGGCTTCGCCTTCGTCCAGCGTGATAGCGCGCATCAGGTCGCGGGATTCCTTCACGCGTTCGAAGCCGCTCAACACCTCGAAAGCGCCTTCGATGACAGAACCGGCCACGTCGCCCTTGTGCGGCACGCGCACATCGGCCACGGTATCGCCGCACACAAGGCCATTGCTGCAAACGAACCGGAACATTCCGGCCAGCATCTGATAGCTGCTGGTGCCGTCGTGCGAGTTCAGCAGCACGATTTCATTGGCTTCCGCGCCGTTGATCTGACTGGCATGGCGCAGGCGAATCATGTGTTTGGTGTAGTCGCGGCGGTCGTCGTGCCGCACGCGGGTTTGCGCTGCCATGAAGGGTTCAAACCCTTCCTTGCGCAGTTCCGCCAGCACGGCGGCGGTGGGAATGTAGGCGTACCGTTCGGAGCGGCTATCGTGCGGGGCCTCCGCGAAGATGGACGGGGCTACGCGGCGGATTTGGTCGTCGGACAGCGGGTAGTCACTGCGCAGCGTCGGGGAATGGGAAGCGAATCGAGATGCGAGTTGCATGGTTTTCTCCAATGAGTTGCTGTGGTTTCAAAGCTGACCGGATTCCAAGATTCGGAGCCCGTTGTGGCTTCGGTTGGTTCGGCGCAGAGACCTGGGCCGGTCCTGTTTGCCGCCGTCTTTCCTGAGTTCATCGCCCGCGAAAAACCGGGCCAGCGAGGGACTGGCCGTCAAGGGAGAAGCGCAGGGTTGGTGCGGCCCGCAGCGCAGCGAGGACTCGGCCCTGCGCGCCTTGACGGCCAGGCACCGCGGGCTACGGTCGCGGGAAAAAGCGATGAACTTGGGGAAAGACGAACAGCGGCCAATGGGCCAGGGGGTGCGCTGAAACCAACGCCGCGCGGCGAGCGCCCCTGCGTGCCAGCGGCACGCCTAGCTGGATGGCTGTTGGTCGATCAGGTGCAACCTGTTCGGTGCATGCGAGGGGCGCCAAGCAAGGCGCGGCGGGGATGGGCTGTCCAGCCGATCCCCTGGAGGGCAAGCGCCGCGCGCAGGCCAGGAGCGAAGAGACGGCCGGAGGCATCAGGGATCAAAGCCGCATGGCCGCGACTCGGCACGAGGCGCGGGGCAACGCCCGCGAGCCCGACGGCGGCACGCCGGGATGCTCTACTGTTCACAACAAAATGTAAGTGACGCAATAGTACTTATGAGCCACAATGTAGCTACATCTATTGTGAGCGCAACAATGGCAAGTAACGACGTCGTTCGTGCCCGGATTGACGGGCAGATTAAAGAAGCCGCAACTGTTGTTCTGGCTGAAATGGGGTTATCAATTTCGGATGCGATTCGGATGCTGCTGACCCGAATCGCGGCAGATAAGGCACTCCCCTTTGACATCAATCGTGTGTCGTCCGATTCTGATCGGAAGGCACCATAAGGTTGCGCTGAGGCAAGGCCCGCAAATCGTTTCTCTGAACAGTAGGGATCAAGAATAGTTCATGGCATCTATCAGACCTTCAGCATTCAATCAACGTGAGCGTTTGGACGGCGGCCCCTTCCTTGTCATTGAAGCAGCCGAACCGGAAGAGGAAGGCATTAACGTTTTCTTCACTGATATTCCCGCAGCGGAGCGCAAGCCGGATTCGCCAATAGCGAGACTGCTCAATGTGTGTCCAGACAGATTGACCATTTGGCCTCTTAATATTCGAGAAGATCGCGACGATTACCTGCAACCTAAATACGGCACCCTTGAACGCATCGTCGTCGCTCGGCCTGTTATCGAGCCCTACATACTGCCAGAGACTACTGACGATGTCGTTGGGCTTCTTGAGCAGTTGCCGGATGGGTTTGCCAAAGATTTTCGATTCGGTTTGGGGCTTCTGTGGGAATATCGGCAAATTTGCGAAACAGCCGCCAGCTTAGAAAACGTAAGCATACTCATTGTCCACAAAGGAAATGACGCGAAAATTGATTCGCCATTCTTTATTCTCGGAATAAGAAGATTTCATGAATTAAGAAAAGAATTAAATCGCATAGCCTCTCGCCACCAGAGAGACGCGCGCAAGGACAAGCAATTTCATGTCTACCAGACCTTATTACATGCTGCCGATTCAGCACAATTTCCCGCTCTAAAGAAGAGCGTAAGACCTGATGCACTAACGGAAATGACCGATGGTGGGCGGCAGCATGTGACGCTTTCCAAGCGTGATCGGCGCGCCGCTGTTCGCATGGTTCAAGACAATATAGAAGCACTGGCGGAATCTGAGCCGCGCTCGCTGCTGGCATTAAAGAATGATATTGAGCTCATCACACTGAATCAACTGATTGAGCGATACCAGGAAATGCTTGGAAAAGGACTGACGGAAAGCAAGTGGCAAAGCTTCTTTCTGGAAAATCCTTTCATACTTAGTCTTGCATTTGCCGTTCCAGCCATGCTGGTTCAGGGGCAAGCTTATGCAGGTGGCAAGCGACTTAACGGGTCCGGCGGAAAATTTTCAGATTTTCTATACGCATCCGCTTCCACGGGCAATCTTGGCCTCATTGAGATAAAAAAGCCGCAAACCGAACTGCTAGGAAAATCTCCCTATCGTGGAGATGATGTTTTTGGCCCATCGACAGAATTGGGTGGAGCGATTGCTCAAATTCTAGATCAGCGTTTCAAATTGCAGAGTGAACTACCCGTCATAAAAAATAACATGAACCGATACGACCTCCACAGCTATGCGGTTCGCTGCATAGTTGTCGCTGGCATGACGCCACAAGAGCATCAGCAAAGAAAGTCATTCGAGCTCGTTCGAAATGCGTTCGCAGAGATCGTGATCGTGACTTTCGATGAACTACTTGCAAGGCTAACCGAGATTAAAAATGCGCTCCAACCGATTCCTACCTTAGACACGGTGCCGTTCTAAAACCAACTGACAGTTGGCCATTCCGTAGTTGGGATCAATGGCTGCAGTGTTCAACCAATCCATCGGCCGATCGGCATGTGGATTTCAACAACAAGATTGAATCAAATGCATATATCCAAGCTCAGCCTGGTCAACTACCGGAACTTTCCCAACACGAAGCTGCTGTTCCAGAAGGGTATCAACACTGTCATCGGCGAAAATGGATCTGGCAAAACCAATCTCTTTCGCGCAATCAGATTGCTGCTTGATGACAACATGATTCGCTCTGCCTACCGGCTGGAGCATACCGACTTTCATCGCGGCCTAGGGCGCTGGCAGGGACATTGGATCATCATCAGTCTTGAGTTTGAGGAAATCTCTGCGGATGAATCAGTGCAGGCGCTCTTCCGACATGGGACGGGCGTAATTGAGGAAGAGGCGAACGGCAAGGCCACTTACAACCTGATCTTTCGTCCGAAGAAGGAAATCAGGCTGCGACTTTCTCAATTGAACGATGGTGATCAGGCAGGCCTCGACGCTATCCTGAACCCGGTCACCATCGACGACTATGAAACGATTTTCACAGGTCGGAGTGAAGCCGACTTCAACGACGAGGCCTTCTATAAGGATGTGGTCGGCGACTTCGCGAATGTTCGATTCAATGAAGAGGTTGAATTTCGTGTTATCGGCGCGAAGATTCCGAACGTGCTGTCCGTCTCCAAAGAAATTTCGTTCACTTTCGTCCAGGCGCTACGGGACGTCGTCTCCGAATTTCACAACAACCGGACAAATCCGCTCTTTTCGCTTCTGAAGGGCAAGAGCGGCGATATCGACCCCGTGGCGTTCCAGGCTATCACCGACGGGGTAAAGGCATTGAATGACTCCATCGAAGCGTTGCCAGACGTGCAGGTCGTCCGGACGGATATCAGAGACACCATCAAGGATGCGGCGGGTGAGGCGTATTCGCCGTCTTCTCTTTCTATCAAGTCGGATCTGCCAGACGAAGCTGACAAGTTGTTCCAGTCGCTCAAGCTGTTCGTTGGCGAATCGGGGGAGAGCCACGAAGGACCGATCCACGAGCTGAGCCTTGGTGGAGCAAACCTGATATTCCTCACGTTGAAACTGCTTGAATTCAAGTATCAAAAGGCTAAACAGTCGATCGCCAACTTTCTGCTTATCGAAGAGCCGGAAGCTCACATTCACACACATATCCAGAAAACACTGTTCGACAAGCTCAAATACGACGACACACAGATCATTTATTCGACCCATTCGACGCACATCTCTGAGGTCAGCAATGTTCAGAACGTGAACATCCTCGGCAGAGAAGGTGATCGTTGCGAGGCATACCAGCCTGCAATTGGCCTAAACCCAGAAGAGATCGGCAACATTCAACGCTACCTGGATGCTGTCCGTAGCAACTTGTTGTTTGCCAAGAGCGTCCTCTTAGTGGAGGGCGATGCAGAAGAAATTCTCGTTCCGATCCTGATCAAGAACGTGCTAGGCGTCAGCCTTGATGAACTCGGCATCAGTTTAATTAATATCCGCAGCACTGGATTTCAGAACGTCGCGGTTCTTTTCGATGATGCCCGAATCCGGAAGCGGTGCAGCATCGTCACCGACCTTGACAAGTCCATCATTGACACAACGCCGGCGGCGGGAGACTCCGAAGGGCTGCTCCGGCGCAAGGGCAAGTATCAGGCATCCCAGGAAAAAGGGGTCGCCAGGAAAGCGTTATTGGAAGACACCTTCAAAGATAACGGGTGGGTTTCTCCATTCTTTGCCCCCCATACCTTCGAGGTCGACTTCATTGCCGCCGGCAATGCGCGTAAGGTGGTCGGCATCCTTCCTGATGTCTACAAGGATGCACCAACCATCGCGACGGCCAAGGCGGAGCTCGAATCAGCGGACATCGCGTTGTTCGGTCAGCGCGCATTGACCATGGCGGACAACTACGGCAAGGGATGGTTTGCCATCTTGCTGGGAAAGAAGATCGATCCGCAGACCGCCATTCCGAAGTACATCTTGGACGCCATCGCTTTTGCGCATCCGGTGGTCACTAAGGAAGTCTGGTTTAACGTGCTGAGCTACCGCGTGAACTACATCGATGCAGAAGATATCTTCACTGCGTCTGCCGTATTCGACGACTTTAGGGCCAAGCTGCTGGCCTTCCGAAATGGAGACATCGACTTCGTCGGCATCCGAAACGAGATGCTTGCCACGTTCCCAGATGATCGCATCAACGATGTACTCGCGGTGTTCTGATCATGTTCATGTGGAACAAAGATGATCTGAATCCCGAGCAGGAAGCAGCCATTCTGAAGCCAGGGAGCGTCTTTCTCATCGCTTGCCCGGGCAGCGGGAAAACGCGCACGCTCACCTACAAAATCGCCTATGAGTTGTCCAGGCTGAAATCGAACAAGCAGTTTGTCGTTGCCATCACTTATACGCACCGTGCCGCCGACGAAATCCACGAGCGCATTGAGAGCCTTGGGGTGGATACATCCCGATTATGGATAGGAACGATACATTCGTTCTGTCTTGAATGGATATTGAAACCGTACGGCATCTATCACGAAGCGTTGGATCGAGGCTTCCGTGTGATCGATCAGCATGAGCGCGAGAAAATCCTGGAGGCATTGTGCAAGCCTTACCAGAAGCCAAAAATAACATTCTGGGATTGTGAGTTTTATTACACCGAAACTGGATATGTGCTCTCCTGCCCACAAGATTGGAAGCATTCGGGTCTTCACGTCATATTGGGCAAGTATTTTGAGATTCTGCACGAAAGTCGGCAGCTAGACTTTGAGCTCATTCTTTACTATGCGTACCAACTGATCGCACGTCATCCTGCGATCAGCACTCTTCTGGCACAGTTGTTCTCTTTCGTGCTGATCGACGAGTATCAGGACACCAAACGAATTCAGTATTCGATCATCACCGCCATTCTGAAAGCTGGTCAAGGTGCGACCAAGGCCTTTATTGTCGGAGATCCTAACCAGGCGATTTATCAATCGCTTGGCGGATATCCGATTGCCTTCGAGGATTTCAAGGCGATGGCCAATATCGATTTGGACGAACTCGAACTGTCGCGGAACTACCGTTCTTCTGAGCGCATCATTGAGTACTTCGGAAACTACAACGTTCACAACACACGCATCGAAGCCGCATCCGAGGACAAGGCGTACCCAAGCCTTATTTCATTCGACGACACAGTGAGCAAAAATGATCTGGACGCTGAGCTCATCCGGCTCATCCGTTTCAACATTGAGACTATGGGCATCTCACCTCACGAGGTGTGCATTCTCGCGCCACAGTGGACGCATCTTGCAAGCATGACACGTCGTTTGGTCGCCAGCATGCCGGAGTACTCATTCGATGGCCCCGGTATGGTTCCCTTTGCACGGGACACAGAGAATTTCTGGTACAGGCTTTCTAAGATTGCACTTACTCAGGCATCGCCGGGAATGTATGTGCGCAGACTGCGGTGGGCCGGGGAGATTCTGAATGACCTAGAGGCGGCCGGGGCTAGCGTGTCGAAGCTCACGCGGAGGTCCTTGTTGAGGGAGTGCAATGCAATTAAGATCGATGAAACAGATGGTCTTACCTACTTGAGCGCATTTTTCGAGCGTCTGTTTGCAAACTTAGCAATCGACTTTCGCCTTTTCACGCTGCTTCAAGAGCATCACGTTGCCTTCTTCGATAGTTCGCAAGCCCGGGTAAATCGATTGAAGAGTGAAGGTAGCGAATTTATAGGCGATATTGAGACATTCAGGAAGGTATTTCAGCATAGGACTGGAATCACCATCTCGACGATACACGGCGTCAAGGGAGCCGAGTTCGATGCAGTGATCGCTTATGCATTATTAGAAGATATGGTGCCGCATTTCAATGATCCGAACGGTCAAGAAAGCGCGATGAAATTGCTGTATGTCATTGGTTCGCGGGCAAGGAAGAACCTGCACCTTGTTTCGGAACGAGGTCGAGTTCGCCAGTATTCTGGCGAAGAGTATCAAGTAACTCGCAAGCTTGCCTCATGCAGTTTTGGATACGATCAAATTCCATAGAAATCACGAGTAGCGCAACCGCGCTCTCTATGGGATGCCCTACAGCTTTGTTTAGCGTTTGGCTGAATCATCTGCGCGCGGCTCGCTCTGCATGCCCTGCTGTCGCCAGCTCAACATGCAAGCGGAGCGCGCAGGCCCGGATCACAGTGTCGGGCCGTGGAGGGCTGGCGAATGCCAGTCCCGTCAGGGATGAGCGAATAGCGAACGTGGAGCAGCGCGATCCACAAAGTGGAGACGCTCAAGGTTCCGTCGCTTACTATTTGGACTACGGCGAGTTGAGTAAAAAATATGAAAAATATCTTTGAAGAAATCAATGAATTTTCTTCGGAAAAAATCGCGTTATTCAGCTTTGGGAAATTTTGCTACGTCTTTCTTAATAAAGACCCGATCTTTGTCAAGAAATTGCTTCCCCTCATCCAAACCTCTCTGGCAAATGAGAGCTTTCAGGCAGACGTAATGCGTGCTTATACGGAGGGCTGCATGAATGAAAAGGCGGCCATTCTGAAAGAATTTGAAGCCAAACGCGACCATCCAAACGCAGCCAAGTTTTATGGGCCACAGCTTGATCTAGTGGACAAGCGATTGGCTATAAAGACAATCCAGCATTTAATGGACTACTTAAATAATTATCTCAACGAGTATCCGGGATCGCTAGAAATTCTCAACAATTCCTACAAGCATATCCATGACGAAGATGGTGTTTCGTACATAAAAGAAAATTACGCAAATTATCGCATTGGCTGCATTTTTTATTCCAAGCACCAATCAATCATGGGGAGGGCTGAGATGCTGGAGCTAAAATATTCCAAGGTAGTTGAACGTGAGTACGAGAAAATTGGAATTGACATAAGAAAGGAAGATGCTCAGTTCTCTAAATATAGTCTTGTCAGCCTGAACGAGAATATTCAGATATTCAACGACAAGGATAGTCAGACAATACGCGATGAACGCATAGGGCGACACTTCTGGATAAAAGTTCCGAGGAAGCTGCTTACCTCTATCGAGGAACTCATTGAAAAAGGAATGCTGTCCGAAATAGCATTCAGGATTGATTACGTCTCCGATTATGTCCCTGCAATGGAGGAGATGGAGTTTGGCGCTCCGTTGCGATTGAAAATATCTTCCCTTCCTAGATTGTCAAAGTTCTACTCCACCGATAAATATGAGAACAATCTATGGATTCACCATGACGCAGAGAAGCTAAGTTTGACTTTTGAAGAATTGATGGAGGACTTTGAGGTGGCAGGCGACGACGTCGTAACGCAAGTCATCCATCTTGAATACAGTTCAAAAGGCGATGATTTTTTTATAACTCACTTGGATCACGAATTTATCGTATATACGTTGGATAGCTATCAAGAAAGATTGAGCAATGCCAACATCAAGGGGCATAGAAAAATAAAGACATTCAAAATAGATAACTCAATGATCCCGTTTGATATAAATATTAGCGGGGATCTTTTTCTGTTTCAGGTTCTCGGTAATGACTCCAACTTATTGATAGTGTTTTATGTTCAGATAATGCCCGATGACTTTGTCATGCAGCTCCACCGATTTTGAGAACGACAGCGACTTCCGTCCCAGCCGTGCCAGGTGCTGCCTCAGATTCAGGTTATGCCGCTCAATTCGCTGCGTATATCGCTTGCTGATTACGTGCAGCTTTCCCTTCAGGCGGGATTCATACAGCGGCCAGCCATCCGTCATCCATATCACCACGTCAAAGGGTGACAGCAGGCTCATAAGACGCCCCAGCGTCGCCATCGTGCGTTCACCGAATACGTGCGCAACAACCGTCTTCCGGAGCCTGTCATACGCGTAAAACAGCCAGCGCTGGCGCGATTTAGCCCCGACGTATCCCCACTGTTCGTCCATTTCCGCGCAGACGATGACGTCACTGCCCGGCTGTATGCGCGAGGTTACCGACTGCGGCCTGAGTTTTTTAAATGGCGGAAAATCGTGTTGAGGCCAACGCCCATAATGCGGGCGGTTGCCCGGCATCCAACGCCATTCATGGCCATATCAATGATTTTCTGGTGCGTACCGGGTTGAGAAGCGGTGTAAGTGAACTGCAGTTGCCATGTTTTACGGCAGTGAGAGCAGAGATAGCGCTGATGTCCGGCAGTGCTTTTGCCGTTACGCACCACCCCGTCAGTAGCTGAACAGGAGGGACAGCTGATAGAAACAGAAGCCACTGGAGCACCTCAAAAACACCATCATACACTAAATCAGTAAGTTGGCAGCATCACCCAGGTTCTCGATTCGTATTTAAAAAATGATGACTTGATTCGTGAATATTTTGAAAAAATTAACTGACTTTATAGTTTGAGATATTTAATTAAAACAGCGATCGGCATAGAACATGGCGCTGCTGCCCGCGATAATCATGTGATTGGGCGCTCGCGCCCACTAGCCCCAGCGCATCCTTGAGCCGCAGGCCAGTTCCTTATCGGCCTATGGCGATTCCACACTAGCATGGAGCCTCGATAGAGCAAGAGATCCGTTGCCACATGCTCGTGCTGTGGTTTGGGTGTACGGTTGGACAGATGCTGCTGTCAGGACTTCTCGCCAGGCTGCCGCTGCTCGATCTGCAACCGCGCCCGTTCGGTCGCCTGCTGCAACCGCTCCCCCAGCACCGCACGCGGCGGCAGGGTCGTCAGGTATTCGGCTACGTGGATGCCCGACTTGTCCAGCTCCAGCAACTCGATCTGCTCTGACTTCTTGCCGGTACAAAGAATGATGCCCAGCGGCGAGGCTTCCTCCGGTTCGCGTTCGTGCTTGTCGAGCCAACGCAAATAAAGCTCCATCTGCCCCTTGTATGCTGCCTTGAACTCGCCGATCTTCAACTCCACCGCCACCAGCCGCCGCAGCTTGCGGTTATAGAACAGCAGGTCCAGGTGGAAATCCTCGTCGTCGATCTGGATGCGTTTCTGCCGGGCTAGGAAAGAGAAGCCCGCGCCCAACTCCAGCAAAAAAGACTCCATTTCGCGGATGATCGCGGCTTCCAGGTCGCCTTCCTGCCAGGTATCGCGCAGGCCCAGGAAGTCGAGGATGTACGGGTCGCGCATGACCAGCGCCGGCGACATGCGCTGCGCATCGCGCATCGCCGCCAGCTCTTGCGTGATCGTCTCGTCCGGCTTCTTGGACAGCGCCGTGCGCTCGTATAGCATCGAGTCGATGCGCTCGCGTAGCGTCCGCACGCTCCAGCGTTCGGCGCTGGCCATTTGCACGTAGTAGTCCCGCTGGAGCGGGTCTTTTAGCGGCAGCAGCGCCACGAAATGCGACCAGCTCAATTGTCGTGACAGCGTCACGACAATTGGCTCGTCCGAGAAGGTGGCGGCGAACTGCACCATCCGGCGCAGGTTCTTGTCCGCGAAGCTACGTCCGTAGTCGCGGACAAGCTGCGCCGCCAGGGTCGGCAGGATTTCGTCGCCGTACCCGGCCCGCTGCCCGGCAAGCACTTCCGTATGGATGCGCTGGCCAATGCGCCAGAACAGCAATGTCAGCTCGGCATTGACCGCCGAGGCGACGCGCTGGCGCGACGCTTCGATCAGTGCCCGGATGTCGCCCAGCAGCGCGGGCGGCGCTGCTGGCGCTGAGACGGATGCCTTGCGCCGGGTCATGCGGCCACCTCCTTGGCTCCCTGCATCCCGGTGATCGTCTTACGCCGATTCGCCACCAGTTCGGCCGCCTCTCGCACCGGCTTATCCTCGGTGTGGACGTAGCGCATGAACATGACGACGGTCTTGTGCGCCGTTAGCGCCATGCCGACCTTGACCGGGATGCCCGAATTGGCAATGTCGGTCGCCGAACGGTGGCGGATGCCGTGCGTGCCCACGTGCGTAGCGCCAGCCGCCTTGAGCGCACGGCTCCAGCCACCGTAATACTCGCCCGTGGTTAGATGCTTGCCAGCGTGGCTAGGAGAAGGCAGCACATAGCGGCTACCCTCCTGCCGGGGTGCCGTCGAGAGTAGCCGATAGGCTTCCTCGCTCATGGGCTTAGACATGCCGCCTGTCTTGCTGTCAGGCCAGACGACGCGCCGGTTCTGCAAGTCAACCCAGTTCCATTCCAGCGCGATGATTTCCGAGCGGCGGCCGGCGAACTCGAACTGCAGGCGGATTCCCAAAGGGATGACGTAGTTCTCCAGCCCCTCCGACTCGATCTTGTCGAGCTGTCGGAACAGGTTGCCCATTTCTTCGTCGCTGATGAGGTGAGTCGATTTGCCGGCAGGGAACATCGGGACGTGACGGCAAGGGTTGGTACCGTCGGGCCGATAGCCCCATACCTCGGCCATGTTGAACATCTTGCGCAAGACGCTGAATACCTTGTTCGCCTCGGTCTGCTTGTACGAAAGCTTTTCCATCAGTCCGGCGATTTCAGGACGCTTCACGTCCTGAACTTTCTTGCGTCCCAGCAGCGGAATAATGTTGCGATTGATGACAGCCTGATAGCCGGCTTGGGTGCTGAGCTTGTTGCGCTTCTTGGAGTAGTCCTCCATGAACTTCGTGCATAGCTCCTTGATCGTAGGTGCCTGGCGCGCCTCCGCCTTCTCTGCGGCGGGATCTCCGCCTCGGCGGACTTGGGCCAGCCATTCCTGCGCCAGCGACCGCGCCTGTTCGACGGTCAGCTCCCCGTACAGTCCTAGCGAGGGCTTGCGGCGCTCGCCAGCGTTCGTCCGGTACTGGAGCATGAACACCTTGCGACCCGCCGGGGTAATCTTGCACAGGAAGCCGGGGACCAGCGTGTCCCGGAGTTCGACGGCCTCTGCCTGGGGTTGCGCCGCATCGACAGCGGACTTAGTGAGTTTGATCTTAGCCATGATGACTCCTTGGAAAGACCTGGATTCCAAGGGCCGGATAGGAGTCAGGCGGTCGGAAGTCAGGTCAGGTTTCGGAAAGCACCGGCATATGTTGAACTCGCTTAAGTCATTGATAAACCTGCTGTATCTGGCTGTAGCGTAGTCCAGCGAATTTCGGTGCTGGAGTCATGGTGAAATAAAAAAGCCTCCCGTTTAGGCGCCTCTTAAGGATGGGTTTTCGTGGCTAAAGATGAAAAGCAACACGCTTCCCGGTTAGGAGAGTTGCCCAAATCCACTATGCCGGGTGAATGATGTGTTGATCCATGCTGACGGGTAGGTGTATGGGCAGATCCGCAGAGAGCGGCAGGCCAGTTTCATTTGCGGTTTTAGTGATGGGACATCAGGTTATCCACAAAAACGGTGCATAAACCTGTGACCGGAATCTGGATAAGATGGGATAATCATCATCGCGGTGCCATTACCTTGAAAGGGTGACCCGGTACCGGGTCACCCTGCCTCGCTTTTACTTCAGTTCCTCGATATTCAGCATAAATTCTGACGTTCCGCTGACGCCGGAAATCGATGGGAAAATCGGGAAGCTGCGGCTGTCACCCAGACCCAGATCCAGCTGAACGTTTTTGCTCTCCCCTGGTGCTGCGGAAACCCCATTCACCGTAACGCCGAAGGCCGCATCCTTACGTACCGTCAGTATCGCGTCCTGTTTCCCTGTTGCGATAGAACCGTCCTTCTTGCGCAGCTGGCTGGCATACAGTACAGCCAGCGGCGTGTTGTCGGACGTTTTCAGGGCGGTACTGACGGAGATGGTCTTAAGGTTCTCCAGACGTACCAGGTTGTTCGGCAGGTAGTTAAATTCGACGGCGCTTTCTTTAACGTTGTTCATCTCGTCTTTGGCATACACGGTCAACGTGTAGGTTTCACCGTCATTAAGTGACGGGAAGATCTTCGGGTAATTCGGTGTATAGAGATCATTTCCGAGATTTACCCAGGACAACTCAACAGCATCAGATACCGGTCCACCTCGAAGCGTCATGCGAGTTAACGAGGGTTTGGTCAGAGTATCTGCGAGCTGAATTCGGACGTTTTCCAAGCCGAACACTGTCACGTTGCTGGTGATAGGTTTGTTTTCGTAGTTGATACTGATGGACGGCGGCGAGTTATCGACCGTCACGGTTTTGTAGGCTAAGCTTCCCGTGTTGCTGAAAGAATCCTGGGCGTTGAGCTGCACGTTATAGCTGCCCTCCGGGATCTGTTTCAGGTTGAAGTCGTAAGTATAATTCCCGGTTGCTGTGTTACGCCCCGTTTGTTTTCCTGTCACGTTGATATCCGCGTTATTGCGGGATTTGTCAGACAACCACACCCGGCTCAGTTTAACGGCATCGAAATACCATCCGTCTCCTGGCTCGTTGACGAATACCTGAAGAATGTTGGTCGCATCATTGTAGTTGTAGCCAGTAACTGTGGGCCCCTTTGTATGCCAGGCGATGTTTTCCCAGAGCGGCATGAAGAAGGTGGACTCGGTTGTCGAACGCACTTCATAGGCAGTATGTATATAGCCGGTGGTACCGTTTGTAATCGCCTGTGTCAGGTCGACAGTACACGACGTTGACCCGGCAGGGATCTTGCAGGTGGCACTGCCGGTAATTGCTTGTTCGTAGGGGCGTGCTTGCACAGTGAAACGGATCTTGGTTAGGTTCACCGGCATATCTGAAGCCAGAAAATTTTTCCAGTCGACGCTATTGAACCAAGTGCCGTCAGACTTCTGTCGCTCAATCGCAGGACTCCCCCACGCAGGACTTTTTACCGCCGCCGGGTCCCAGTTCAGCCAGGAGGCGTACTGAGTCAGACCGCCACCGGCCCATTGGTACCTGTTCACAGGGCGATAGTAGTTTCCATCCAGAGTACCCTGTGGGAGCTTCACTTCTACGTACACATAGGTCGTGTCTTCTGAAATAACCTTAGAGCCGCCATAATTGTTAAGAATGGTGATGCCGCCGTTACGGTATGGCTGCCAGTTAGTTCGGGGAATACGAATGACCATCCGGTACGGGTTTTCGAGTACAGAGAGCCCCCGCACAAACGGTACGTACCCTGAAGAGATCCCTGGAACCACACTCGTACTGACTCGTGAGTCATGGACCGCAAAGGGCGTATATTCACCTATCTGGTCATCAAATAAAAAGCGCTGCGGAGGAATATTCAGCGTGTTTCCGGCCTTATCAGTGATGATAAAATTGAAGGTGAATTCTTCATTGAGATCGCTGGTGGGCATGCCAGGTTGAGTGACCGCTTCCTTTATCCAGGGGTAAAAGGCACGTTTTGCCGCCGTGTCGTAGCTGAGTGTATTATCGGAAACGACTGTTCCATTGCTGCGCTTGATGACCAACCGGATCTTGTCTATGCCATACGCATCATCAACGCCGTCAGCAAAGATGGAAAACTGGCCAGAACCTCCGCGACCGAGCTCCCAAAGTGGTCCACTCAGGACCATGTCATAGCCTGCGTTCTGGCTTGGGTATATGCTGGTGTACTTCGGCGCTGTAGTATCGATGGTGAAACGATACGTTGTGGAACTTACGACGGCTTGCTGGAGATCTAGCGTGTCATTGATTACCGTGAAAGACCCTTCACCAAGTGCAGGTAACCCCATGTCCTTTCCGTAATACTCTGTGCCGTCGGCAGCAACAATGCGGTCTGCAACACTTATCTTGGCCGTTAGTCCCGAATACATAACCTTTTTATCACTGTCCCTGGTTACAGTCACACGTTCGTACCGGTCTAGACCGGAAATTAAGTTTAGGGTCAGGGCGCCAGCCGGATTGAGATAGCTCTGCGTTGCAGGCTTAAGCGTCATTGCCAGCTGATTGGTGTCGGTATAGGAATAACTGAAAATCTGAGCCGCCGCCGGATAAGTTGAAGAGATGGCCGTGGCAATGATACAGCCTGTCAGTATTTTACGCATGTGATGCTCCCGGGATGTATTTGTCCCTATTTTACAAAATCATTTCTTCTGACCTTGCTGGTTATCAGAGGTATTTCATAGCTTTAAACTTTTGAAAATGTCCGTTATAACAACTTTGGCGAGGTAAAAATTGGCAACGGATTGACTATTGAGATGGATCTTCACCAGGACGAGAAAAAGTGACTTTTCGTACACGAACAAGTAAGCAAGAATTCATGTTTTGATGTAAATGCCACAGTGCGGGAACTGAAAGATATGGGTGGAGGTTTGGCTATATTTCAGCAAGGTGCCGACTTAACGACACCCCAAAATTATTCAGAACTGCGGGAATTCCACGGCAAACTCAGATGTACCAGAAACGCCACTCTTTCCTGGTGTGACAGAATAAATACGTTCTTCACCCTGCCCCATATCAAAAATGATTGCCTTTGTCTCTCCTGGCGCAACGGTTACGCCAGCTACACTTACCGGGAAGTCAGCATCTTTCCGCACGGACAGCGTACCGTTTAACTGCCCAGTAATGACAGAACCATCCTTTCGGCGAAGTACGCTTGTCCGGATAAAAGCCAGTGGCTGGTTATCCGTGGTCTTTAGTGCAGCCGCAGTAGCAAGGGTACGTAGCCTGTCCAGAGTGATCATGTTTGCTGGTTGATAGAGGAAATTGAGCTTTTTCGAGGACCGGTTTCCAGAGGCATCGACTGCGTGAGCTTCAATTGTATAAATGCCATCCTCTTTTGCTATTACGGGAAAGATACGCGGGTACTCTGGCGTATAAACTCCTGAGCCCTGACTGGAATAAGCTAATGTCACCTGTTCACTGTTTGGTCCACCGCTCAACACCAGTGATTCAAGCGAGGCGTCACCTGAAGGGTCAGCTACACTAATTCTGAGGTTTTCTAGTCCCTTAACCAGTTTGCCTTCAGGATCATCATTCAGATACCGGTAGGAAATTAGAGGGGCAGTGGAGTCAATGGTAAGCAAATCATTTATCACGTAGTTTGCCGTGTTGCCCACAAGATCTCTTGCATAGGCGGACAGAACGGTATATTTGCCGTCCGGCAGATCAGCATAGGAAATGACCGCGTTTTTTGTTTTAAAATCACTCTCTGTCCATGTCCTGGCGGGTAGGTCAATCACATTCCCCGTTTCGGTTTTAAGCACCACGCCAAATTCTCGGGTATCCCATGCTCCTATTTGCCATCCATTTATCCGGTCATCATCAGTAACCGTCATGGTTACATTTTTATCCATACGGTTAATTTTTACGGCGTTAATAACCGGTGGGTTGTTATCCCAAATCACTACGAATGCCCCAGCCAGATTATCATAAATAGCAGTACCGTCTTTACCTGAGACCAGATGGATGTATTGCATCCCCTTATCGGAAGTAAAGGTATAATCCACGTTCATGGTACAACCAGTGCTTCCTACCGGGATAAGGCAGTACCAGTTACGGTTCGAATTAGCTGCAACCCGTTGTACATAGTTACGAGGTTCGGTAGTCACGCGTATTTGGGTAAATTTGGCAGTTCTTACATTCCCAGTAGCACTGCTCCATTTACCGGTATCACTACGAAAAATTTCTTTGCTTGTGACCTTTGGTGCAAGTTCCATGGTTGGGGAAGGAGTGAAAGATAACTCAGAGTGATGGTACCGACGAACGCCTCCCGCAAGTGTCTGGAATTCGTGATAAATATCACCGGTACTGGGGAAAACAAAATTGAACGAATAAATATTATATGTGCTGTCAGAACTTTGATAATTGGCATCTGCCCACCCAAAGCTTGTTTTATTAGCAGCAGTAAAGTTACTTTTATTCCTGAGTACCCGCAATGATATTGGATTACTGTAAACAGTTATCCCAGCTGAGTAGTTTTCCCAGGTATTTGTCCTGGTATTAAGCACCTGTAGAACAGAAGGAGGGTTGACCCGATCAATCACACTTTGTCTGCTTACTGATGCTTTATTTCCTGCCTTGTCATAAACATAAAGGCCCATACGGTATTCAGACTGAGAAGCTGGCGCCAGGGCTGGATCGCTCGCAGTAGTATTTTGGACGGTTACTGAATTATCGACCAGGTTAATTACAGCCCCTCTCTTTCGTTCAACGCCGTTCGAATCGACAAGAAAGTACTCAGCCCGGTCGAGACCAGAGCGACTGTCTGAAAGGCCTGAAAAGACGAGAGCCTGAACAGAGGCATACTGCATACCTGAAGGAACGCTGGTAAAGATGGCTTCGCTACCATATTGCCATCCATTTCGCGTATATCCAATTGTGCTAGTTTTAGGGGGAGTGCGGTCGATAGATATAACGTAGTCCCGGCGAGAAATTTCATTATTTTGGAGATCTGTGATCACTTCCCTCAGGGTGTAATTATCTTCACCAAACGCAGGGACACTTAACCTTTTTCCATAATAGTCATACCCGCTACTGGAGGTCATACGGTCATCAACCGTAACTTTGCTACTTTTCGTGCTCCACAAGCTTGCACCGTTGACATTAAGTAACGACAACTGGACGTACCGGTCTAAGCCGGAGATTACATCAGCCTCGAATGAGGTTGCTGGATTAATCCACTGCACAGATGGAACAACAATCTTTGGTTGATTCTGAGTGTCATTGAATCTTAACTCTGCAATCTCAGCTTGTGCCGTAAACGAAAAAGCTATGAGTGGTGCTAAAAGTATCGCCCTGCATTTCATGATTATCCTCCCCCAGTCAGGTATCAATAATACCAAGTGAGCAAGGCTAACTTTTCTGGGAAGGGGATATAAAAAACAAGAAAAAAAGAGTGAAATGTTCGCCAATAAAAGCAGGAATGCGAAGTGCTTAACATGCACTATTAATCACAGTTTATCTCATCCTGAGTAATAACCACTGCTCGGGCTCCCCGCTATCTTGTAGGGAGCCCATAAAGGGAGCAATCTGTACCAACTCCTTTAACAGGTTAGTTTTCAAACCAGGGCGAATCGGCAGCGTTGGCGGAGTCTTCACTTTGCGGTGACTCTCCCAGAAATTGCACTTCATGTACCGGTTTACTTTTCCCCAGGCTCTGCTGGAAATCATCCATCATAAATTCAACATCATTTTGGTCCTCTGGCAGGCCAGGTGAGATTTCAGACATGGTCTTTCCTTCAGTTAAAGGCATTCTACATACAGAACACGGACGGAGACGGCAGTGTTGTCAAACTCGTTATCGAAGGTGTCCATCCATTCAGCACGGTATCCCTCGCCCAGCAGGTTATCGATCCCCTGAAGGGATAGCGGCAGGACGGCCGCTAAACGCCCGCCGGAAACGAGATGAGACGCAGCGGCCAGTAGATGGAGTTTAGCCCGGTTGTCAGCAAAAGGTGGGTTCATCACCACGCAGTCGAATTTCTGATTTGGGTTCGCTGCTGACCATGCCAGAAAATCGGCCTCCGTTGTATCGTAACCTTTAGCTCGGGAGACCAGACAATTTAGTGTATCCAGTTCGATGCCGGTAACGTTGACGCTCTTAGGAAAACATTGCAGCAAATCCCCGTGCCCGATGCTTGGCTCTAGCAGTCGCTCCCCCTCCCCGGTCGCAATAATGGATGCGACGTATTCACTGAGTCGCAGCGATGAAGGGTAAAACTGGTGGGATACAATATCGGGCATGGCACCCATATGACCGATGAAGCGCATCACTTCGGTCGGGTCATAATCAAATGTCACATGGTAGCTAGTAATCCGGGCACCGAGGAACCGCAGAACCTCCGCGTTCACCTGCCGCGTTTTATCAGCGAACTCACCGGCATAACCGAGCGATGTCCAGCTGGACCATTCCTTTTCATTCCGAGTGAATTCCAGCTCTGCGAGCTGCATCCGTGAATGAAAATCGATGCAGCGTTTCAGTGCCGGGAACTCCTGCAACGTGGCTTTGTAATGGGCTAAGCGTTCAGTAGGCAGCGCCAGAGGGACAATGGCAGCAAGAATGTTGTTAAGCCGTTCTGCAATATCAGGATGTACATCAATGTGCATCGAACCATTCTTGTAAACCCGAAAACGAATACTGTTGCCATCCAGGCTGATCCAATTTCTGAACCCAGCATGACCAACCATATTCTCAACCATTTTTTTCGTGTCATAGACCGGTTTAACTGTTTCTCCCCGGAAATAAGAACAGATCACCCGCAGTTCCGACAGTGGCATGAGTCCTGATTCTTTGAATTCAACTTTAAGTTTTACCCACTTGTCTTTCACCCCTTCACAGACACCGACGGTGATCATGCGGGTTGAGAAACCAAAAGCTTTATTGGTTTTGTGGTGACGGCTTAATGATTGAAAAACGGCATAGACGCGCTCTTTAATGAACTGATGCCGGTCATTGAGCAATGTGACAACCGTGGCAACTACTGCGTCGAGTGTAAACTCAGGGATCTCTTGCGGAGGCCGGTGATACCGGTCAGCAGTAAATTGCTTGTCCCATTCGTTCTTTTTTTCGTCAGACATCACGGACAGCACATCGGTAAGGGCCATTACCCGCTTCCAGTACTCAGAACGAAGTGCATTTTCTGCGTACAGGGCATCTGTTTCTGAAATGAGATGGTTATAGCCCGAGAGGTAGGAATAGAGCTTCTGATTTCCGTATTTCATAAACTGAGTGGACATGGACCTCAGTAAACTAAGCTCTTCGTTATAGGATTCGACCTGGCTGGCAATGATGCCAAGCTCTTCCCGCATTTCGGGCAGAAAGTTATCCTCGTTAACACTGAGGCCAGTTAGGGGCATACAAGCGACCAGAGAGTTCCCTGGGGCGCCAATTTGGGGGAAATTAGATTCAACAGCAGACATAGTATCAGTCCTTTATGTAGGAATTATCTATTACCAGGATATCAACCTCGTTCAAAAAGCTAATAGGTTGGGCGACATAAAAATCTCGAAAGTTGCGCTGCGGGAGGTAGGACAGACAGATGTCGTTTTAATGAAGAGAAAGCGTGCCGGAGACAGGACAAAAAAAAGCCCCTACTTAGTAGGGGCAATGGGCGAGAGCCTGGGTGGCTCGTTCTTGAATATCGTACTTCTAATTATGTGCTACTCATAAGTTGAAATGCTTAATTCAAGCCTGTGCTGGTGGTGCTTCAGATTGTGGTTCTCCGCCAGTATTTGTGTTTTTCGCGGATTTGTAAGTCACTTTCTCCCCTTTCAATCGAGCTTGCCGATTTTCGACCCGGCGAAGCTGCTTGTTTTCTGCTTCAGTGATCTCACTTTGCAGGTTCTTGAGCATCTCCAGCATGCTTCGGTTCAACGTAAAGGAAATTTCTTCATCTTCGCTGGAGTCGGTCACTTCGGGAAGTTGGATATCACCGAGTTTCTGCAACAAACTCGTAGTGATGAGTTTGACCCCTTCTACGGCTTTTGTGGCGAGAACAGGTGGAACACGTGCCGGTTTAAAATCGGAAGGGACAACACGAATACTGCCACGTGGCGTCTTCTTAATCTTGATACCGCTTGAATCAGCTTTCTCAAGCTCGGCGATCATTTTTTCGATACGAGAGATGGCTTCCGTTTCACCGAACTCATCAATAAGGGATAGGACTGCAACATAGGAAATAGCATCGGCATGGATTAATTTTTTGATGTAGACAGAGCATCCGGTCAGACGAATGAGAGCAGCAATGGTTGTACTACTCTTGCCCTCACGTTCGGCAATACGATCAAGCGACCATCCGCCCAGCGCCTGAAGACGTCTGTAGGATTCACCCAGTGCCACTGGAGAAAGAGCCAGACCACGGTTCCCGTCAATTGTCGTCAGTTCGCAGCTGATCTCATCGGCTTTCATCTCGATGCAAAGAATGGTGAGGTCAGTATGTCCTTCTGCCTGAGCCATTAAAGCCGCTTTTAAACGGCAATGGCCCTGGCAAACGTACGGAATACCGTCTTTGATCAGAACGCGTATAGGGTCAACGTAATCACCCCGGATGAATGCACACTTGATGTTATTGAGATGATCTACGACTTCCGGCAGCTGGTAATATGCCTCCCCCATCCCCATCTCACGGGAGTTGAAGCCTGGCGAGATTTGAACCACTGAAGGGTTGATAGCCCAAGCTTTTTGTTCAGTGACTTCATTACAAAGGTCAGGGTTCGCGTCGCGGAACTGCTTCATGCCACTGACGAATCGGCCGGAACCTGTCACTGTTGAAAATGACACGAGGGGTGATTTAAAGACCCGTGAGTTAGTTTGCTGGGAATCAGTCATCAGATCACTCATAGATACTCCGTTGTATTCTTTTTTGCCATACCTTTCATCTGTGCGTGAATACTACCGGAAAAAAAAATCTCACTTTTTCGTTAAAAAGGTACTTTTGGGGTTTATTCCGAATTTCGCGAAGCAAAACGTTCTGATGCTCAGACCTAAAAGATTAAATAAACAATTAAAAACAAATGTTTATGCGAGCTAAGAAGGTAGTTAACTTTTTTGCCAAAAAGTGAAAAAAAATAAAAAAATGTGTCGGAATGAAAATTTCTTTCACAACACCCGCGATTTTCCCTGCTTAAACCTTGTTGGTTGTAATCCGGCTTTCGGTACCATAAGGGTGACATACCGATAATGCTTAAAGGAGAATACGCGTTGCGAAAACATACACCAATCATCAAATGGGCGGGGGGTAAAACCAAACTGATGCCATTCATCAGTCAGCATTTCCCACATGATCAGAGCCGTCGGTGGGTCGAACCACTTATCGGCGGGGGCGCTGTGTTCCTTAACATGTTTGCCACCGATGCACTCTTGGCAGACAGTAATCCGGATCTAATCAATCTGTACCGCAACATCCAGCGGAATAAATCGGCATTCATCAGAGAAGTGAATCTTCTGGCGGAAAGGGAATTTGATAAAGAGGATTACTTAAAGCTGAGGAACACGTTTAACAGCACCAGTTTGGATGATGCCCCGCTGCAACGAGCAGTCCTTTTCTACGCAATGAACCGACTCGGATATAACGGCCTGTGTCGTTACAATCTGAAACGTAAGTACTCAGTTCCGTGGGGGAATCGATCCAAGTTAACTCTGGACCCCCAGAAAGTCGATTATCTCTCATTCAGACTTTCTGGCGTTGAGCTGACAACCGCAGATTTTGGTCTGACGTTGGAGAGTGCTGGTGGTTGTGACCAAATTTATTGCGATCCGCCTTATGATAAAATCAGCAAAACCAGCTTTGTCAGTTATGACGGCATACCGTTCAATAAGAGCGCACATGTTAAACTGGCGGATATGCTGGTGGCAGCTCATCGTAAAGGGGCTTCAGTGGCCATATCCAACAGCTTGACTCCCTTTACGCTGGAGCTCTATGAAGAACGCGGTTTTGAAATTCATACTCTCAATGCTTACCGTTCTGTCGGCAGTCAATCAAAATCGCGAAAAAAGGAAAAAGAGATCCTGGCTGTCCTTCGTTAAGTGACAGTCAGTGGTTAGTCGATCGGGCTTATCCATTCCTCAAAGCTCAAAACTTCGGAATGGTCCCGACTGGCATAAGGAATAAACTGAAGCTCTTCGATGGACCGCTCCCCTCTCTTACCTTCACAAATAAACGATATAAGCCCCAGATCTGCAAGTTGGGTAAGAACATGCATGATTCGTACGTTCACCGTCTGCAACTGAAGAGCGTTAGCAATATCGGTAATTTTATGGGAATGGCGCCGAGACTTTCGCAAATATTCAAAAATGACAAGTTGGGTATTACGTCTCTTCAATAACTTCTCGGTCATAAATTCCTGAATTAACCCCCCAAGTAACACCAAGATCGGCCGCAGCACACCAGGGAACATCAAAGTATAAGACTGTGATGTTTTGATCAGTGTAAAGGACGTCAGAAAGCTAAAGTTCAGGCGCTTCTTTGAATACGGGATATATACGGCCAATGTAGTCGACAAGTGAGTAAGTAATTCTTCCAGATGATCCAATGTGATCATTGCTGTTTTATCGGTATTACGCAGACCGTGATAATCAATAAATGCCACTCTGGCACGACTCAGCCATTCATGTATGTTAATGGATACAGTGAACGGAGCATTTTCATCGACAACGTTGGCGGCATGATCAGCGAGCTGGTTGTGGATTAGCATAGACAGCTGGTAAAACGGAAACCGGCAGGATGGATGACACTGTAGTCCCGTTAGGGTAAGTTTTGTAGTACTCGAGCCATTTAGCGGAAAAGTAACTTTCCGGGATATAATTTTTGCTGACGCTCTTGCTGACTTGCAGATGAACCCAAGTCCAAGATCATTTTGCATACATCACTCCGTTTTAACAAAATCGCCTTAACCTGAATGTTAAGGAGAATAAAATTAAATATATAATTAATAAGATTATCATTTTTAATTTAAAAGATTAGTTAATAACGGGTGTTGAATTTAAAGAAATAGGCATATTTTTCGGAGTTTAAAACCGGGTAAAAACCCGATGCGTGAGCAACAAATTTGACGTGAGTGAGTCGGCACGACAGTGCAGAAAGCCTGTGGCTAATGAATAAACACCCTGTATTTGGGAGTTCTGTTCACTACGCACTAGGCTTTGTGGTTAATTTAAACACCGTCAGTAATGCGTAGGGCACAGAGTCAAAATAGTGGATCTTTCTCACCCTTCCGGAAAGATGATAGCTATGCCCCAATAAAACATGATCCTGCACATTACCTGTTAATGCGAATCCATCATTCTGCTTTTTGCCTGTAAAAGTAAAAAAGTAGCTGTGGGAGCCTTTTGAAAAAGCAGCTCGCACTTCTGTAAAAATGATATCAATACTCACTACATCACCAATGCTGAAAGAATGCTCAACAGGTACATCAGCGTTTTCTGGCAAATCTTTAGAAACGGGTTGGTAAGTTGAGTAGAAAGATTCTAACTGACGAACTGTTAAAAAGAGATTGTTGTTTAACTGCTGTGAAATGCTTACTGCAAACTTAGAATTATCGGCTTGTAACAATGCCAGGTGCCCGCTGTGCCTACGTTTCCAAGCGTCTAGATCGGGATTGCAGCGAAATTCCGGGATAGTTTCAAGAAATTCGATGCCCTCTTTCAGTACCAGTTTTTCCTCTGTGGCCGGTGACGTTTTGCTTCCATTACATGTCACGCAGACGGCGTTTGCGATTTCTCCTGTCCCTCCGCAGGCAAAGCATTCACGTGTGATCATGGCATAATAGTGCCCATCGTTACCGTGGAAAGGCTTTACGACCGCTGGCAATAAATAACCATCGTGAGTAAAAAAAATTGAATGTTTCATTTTTTAAGGTTCTCCAGACGTCCCTCCACGATAAGTAAAGCGTCAGTCACTTTCTGTACATACTGATCATGTCCTTCTTCAAAATGATCAAAGCGCTTACCAGCGTTGATCTCAACAATGTTACGGTCGAGCGAGGCTTTCGCAATAAGTAAATCGTTAAAAGTATTAATGACGGTAAAATGTACAATCTTGTCCATAAATTATCCTCAGCTATCTACTCATTTGTCAAAAGGTCACGAATTTCGTTCAGTTCTGTAACCTTAGATTTTGGAATGATGATTGCAGTATTTTCATCATTTAGAAGACTTAATACAAGTTGAAGTTTTGCTTCATCTAAAGTGATCTTTACACTTTCATTTGTTTTTGTGATTAAAGTGTTACTGACGTTCATAAATAAATTAGAATGCTGTCCGTCTAAAATTAATTCTGTCAGTTTATTATTGTCTGACATTGTTGACCCTACATTATCAATCAAACCAATAAATTCATTTTTTAACCGTTCAGTTTTTTTATGTGAAAGACGTTTAATACCTAACGAACTGCGAGTGATAGACTTTGTTTTAATGTCTTTAGGGTTAATATGTACAGGAGGTTTTTCCTGTTCTTCGAGTGGCTCACTGTTTGTTGCTGTTTCAACGGTTGTTGGTTTCGATAAATCAAGTACGCCAGAAGATGGCACTAAAAAAGAACAGGACTCCAAGTGTGCAAGGACTTTTGCATGATCATTGGAATACTTCAACATGATTTCAATCGCGAGTGTTTTTTTAATAAGGTTTAGGCTGATTAAACGTTGCAGTTCTAAAGGCATATCAAGGATTTTAAGCTGATTGCGAATCGCTGTGCCAGACCGCTGATAGCGCATAGCAAGGGATTCAACGGTAGAGCCAAGCTTCAGGGTCTCTGCGAGTGCGTAAGCTAGTGCAACGGGATTGAGACTGTTATTCCTGTTCCCATCAAGGTTCTCTAGGTATTCTTCGATTTTATCCTTGTAGTGCATAAGTACGACTGAAAAGAGCTGGATGTCAGCTCCTTCCGCGAGAGCAAGCAATAATGCTCTGTAACGACAATGCCCTTGCCGGACAACGTACTTGGAGTCCTTCTTTACTACCTTAATTAAATCAACACGTCGCCCCTCTTTATAGGCTTGCTTGAGAGAAATAATTGCCGATTTTACTGGCTCCTGTTCGTAACAAAGATCACCGATTACCGCTTCCCGTGGATTAAATCCAGGCTCGATAATAAGATCTTTTGGGCTGATTTCAATAATCTGATAGTCGCAATGATTCATATAAGCACCTTTTTTTATTACATGATACATTAATGCTCTCAGATTCAAACAACTCTGAAGGCATAAAAAACAAAATTTCTTTTAGTGGTTAGGTATCTTACTAATTCAAAAATAGGCTGTTTTAAAAATTAAATTAAAAAGAAAATCTGAATAGTTTGAATTTATCTTTCTTAATAACTTCATGCTAACTGATATTTTTCCCGGCTGCATTCTATACAGGGTTTGTATCCAATCCTAAATTTGTAGGGCCAGAGCTCTTTCTCAGAGGGAATTTATCCCCGTTTTCCACAAGATAGATCAATTCTTTAGATCAATAGAGATCAATAGAGAACAATAAAGATCACGACCATTGTAACGTGATGATTTTTAAAAGAAATAGCAATGATCCGGCATTCAGGTGCATGCGAAAAGCATTTGATCGAATAAGAAAAGCATTTACTTGAATTGAAAAGGCATTTAGTTTAATGCGTGAAAAGCATTTGGACGAATAATCTATTCACAGCTAAATGTAGAAAGGGAAAAACATGGTGGGTAAGTTTAA
>NZ_JBLGUW010000003.1:0-84924 GCF_050030745.1 Enterobacter cloacae complex sp. 402C9
GGACCTGCTCCGGACTGAACTGATAGCTGAGGAGTGCCTCTGGTCTCTGACTGTTAAAATAATTGTCTCGCCAGAAAAACGCCTCAAGGGTCCGGATACTTCGGCATAACCAGAATGGGGTCATTTGCCTGTAGGGTCCGGAACTCATCAATGCAGCTGATCCTGAACACCTCCCGCGGTCTGTCGACGGTAGTCAGTTCCTTGTCGATTATTTATTCCTTTGTTTGTGACATCTACTTCTGATACCAGAGCAAAAATCTAATCCATATGTATATGAAATAATTTGTTGTTTAAAAAATGAGATTTAATATCCTTAGCTAGGACACCAGAATATACCTGGTAGAATGCACGAGCATATTGATTTCTTCGTGTATCAGTGGTCAAAACCGGACGGTATGCATATTACAGAAACATCTAATCACCTAAATTTTTCAGTAAGTTACAAATAAATCCCCACTATTAAGAATTACTCTCAACACTATTTGTATCGTGCAGTATCAGGAATGATCGTGCTTACTGACACAATAACGAAAATCCTGCATTTTTGTAATCGACCTCATCTATCACTACATTATTGCAACTTATTGGACACATTTAATCATGTGCTTAACAATGTACTTGCAAGTGAGTTTTTATCTCATACAAAAAAATGATTGTTTTCAATAGTCGAAATTTCTCATCAAGGCTCTGATTTGATAAGAAATAATTAATTATCAGTGTATTATCGGGGTTAAGGTGAACTATGTTCGGATTAGATGCCTTCCATTTGGCCAGGATACAGTTTGCATTTACTGTTTCCTTCCACATTATTTTCCCAGCAATAACCATTGGTCTGGCCAGTTTCCTGGCCGTGCTCGAAGGGTTATGGTTAAAGACACGAAATGACACTTACAAGGAGCTCTATCACTTCTGGTCAAAAATTTTTGCAGTAAACTTTGGTATGGGTGTTGTTTCCGGTCTGGTTATGGCTTATCAGTTTGGTACCAACTGGAGTGGCTTCTCACAGTTTGCAGGGAGTATCACCGGTCCATTGCTGACCTACGAAGTTCTGACTGCGTTCTTCCTTGAAGCGGGTTTCCTTGGTGTCATGCTGTTTGGCTGGAATCGTGTTGGCCCCGGTCTGCACTTCTTTGCTACCTGTATGGTGGCGCTGGGGACACTGTTTTCCACGTTCTGGATCCTGTCATCCAATAGCTGGATGCAGACTCCACAGGGTTATGCCATCGAGAATGGTGTTGTTATCCCTGTAGACTGGCTGAAAATTATCTTTAACCCTTCCTTCCCGTTCCGCCTGTTACATATGTCCACTGCGGCTTTCCTTGCAAGCGCTTTTTTTGTCGGAGCATCAGCAGCATGGCATCTGCTAAAAGGCAATGATACTCCCGCGATTCGCAAAATGTTCTCTATGGCATTGTGGATGGCATTAATCGTTTCCCCGATCCAGGCCGTTATCGGTGATGCGCATGGTCTGAATACTCTTGAGCACCAGCCGGCAAAAATCGCTGCGATTGAAGGACACTGGGAAAATAAACCTGGTGAAGCAACCCCTCTGGTTCTGTTTGGCCTGCCAGATATGAATGCAGAAGAGACGAAGTACAAAATAGAGGTCCCTTATCTTGGCAGTATTATCCTTACACACAGCCTTGATAAGCAGGTGCCTGCCCTGAAGAGTTTCCCTAAAGAAGATCGTCCTAACTCCACTATCATATTCTGGTCTTTCCGCGTAATGGCTGGCTTAGGGATGCTGATGATTCTTCTCGGGGTGGTCAGCGTATGGCTTCGCTGGCGGAAACGTCTCTATACATCTAAACCGTTCCTCTATTTTTCTCTCTTCATGGGGCCTTCGGGACTGATTGCGTTACTGGCCGGTTGGTTCACAACTGAAATAGGTCGTCAACCATGGGTCGTTTATGGCGTACAGCGAACGAAAGATGCTGTTTCTGCACATGGCGATTTACATATGTCAATCAGCTTACTGGCGTTTCTGCTTGTTTACACCTCAGTCTTTGGCGTCGGTTATATATATCTCGTACGTCTGATCAAAAAAGGGCCTGTACATGCTGAGGAGCATCAGGAAGTAACGGATGGAACACCTGCCCGTCCTCTGTCAGCGGTAAATGAGGGTTTGGCAACACGTGGGAGAGACAAATAATGGGTATTGATCTGTCAATTATCTGGTTTGTCATCATCGTCTTCGCTACGTTGATGTATATAGTGATGGATGGATTTGATCTGGGAATCGGTATTTTGTTCCCGTTTCATAAGCACGATGTCGATCGCGATACAATGATGAATACCGTTGCGCCTGTATGGGATGGCAACGAAACCTGGATGGTACTGGGGGGAGCGGCATTGTACGGCGCGTTTCCTCTGGCTTACGCGGTTATCATTGATGCTCTTAGTATTCCGCTTACCGCAATGTTACTTGGGCTTATCTTTCGTGGTGTGGCCTTCGAGTTTCGTTTTAAAGCAATTCCGGAACATCGACCTATCTGGGACAAAGCATTTATCGTCGGCTCTGTACTGGCCACTTTCAGTCAGGGTGTTGCAGTCGGAACCTTATTAAATGGATTGAGTGTGTCCGGACGTACATTTAGCGGTTCTGCATTGGTTTGGCTTGCCCCGTTCCCTCTGTTCTGCGGATTGGGACTGGTTCTGGCCTATGCCCTGCTGGGTTGCACCTGGCTGATTATGAAAACAGAAGACTCGCTTCATCGCAGGATGTCAGAGCTTGCAACTCCGTTAACCCTTGGTTTACTGGCAGTTATTGCAATTATCAGTGTCTGGACCCCATTGACTCATCCTGAGATTGCCAGTCGCTGGTTCAGTATGCCAAATGTCATCTTTTTCCTGCCTGTACCATTGCTGGTCCTTGTTTGTTGCTGGGGTATCGTTCGCAGTGTTTATAGCCGTCGATCCAGCTTTGGTCCCTTTATGCTGACGTTAGGATTAATCTTCCTTGGTTTCAGTGGTCTTGGGATCAGTATCTGGCCATATATCATACCGCCTTCTGTAACCATCTGGCAGGCAGCGTCACCTCCTCAGAGCCAGGGCTTTATGCTAATAGGTGGCTTGTTGATTATCCCTGTAATCCTGATGTACACCTGCTGGAGTTACTATGTATTCCGGGGGAAGGTAAAAACTGGCGACGGTTATCACTAATGGTGAGGTCAATGGAGAAACTTAAATGAAAACCGTTGATGAAACACCTCGTCCATTCTGGAAAAAATTGATGTGGCTGGTGATTATCTGGGCTGTCAGTGTAATGGCGTTGGGGGTCGTTGCTACAATATTCAAATTGCTAATGACAGCCGCTGGGATGAAAACGCACTAACGTTTAAATCGGGTTACCAGAGGTAACCCGATTTTCTTAGTATCAAAAAGACATGTTTATGGCCAATTTCTCTGGTCAGAAGTGATTTAAATTTCTGACCATGAACTTGTACAACTTTCCTTCAGATATAATTCAGATAACGGTGTAAAAAGGAGAATGCTTACATACGAGCTTTGTAGAGCTCAATAATCTCCGAAAGGCTTGCCTGACGAGGATTGGTTAAAGAACAAGCATCATTTAGTGCATTTTGTGCCATAAATGCAAGTTTATCCTCCGTTACACCAAGATCAGCCAGGCGTTGATTCGTACCGACTTTTTGCGACAACATCTCAATTGCTTCGATAGCAGAATTAATGGCCTGCTCCTGAGTCATTGTTGAGACATCAATCCCCATTGCCCGGGCGATTTCAACAAAACGATCGGGAACCTTTTTCGCATTAAATCGGGATACTTCACCCAGCAGGATCGCATTACACAAACCGTGAGACAGATTATAAACGCCACCTAACTGGTGAGCCATTGAATGGACATAACCAAGAGACGCGTTTGAAAATGCCATTCCAGCCAGATATTCACCATATTGCATTGCATCACGTGCTTTGCGGTTTTGGCCATCATCTACAACGTCTTTAAGATTATTAACAATAATTTCAATTGCTTTGATAGCACAAGCATCAGTAACAGGCGTAGCTGCTGTTGATACATACGCTTCAATTGCATGAGTTAAGGCATCCATACCTGTAGTTGCCGTAAGGAACGCAGGCATTGCGACCATAAGTTCAGAATCGTTAACCGCAATGATAGGCGTAAAGTGCTTATCCACTACCGGGTATTTAGTTTCATCTTCCTGGTTAGTGACGATTGCAAATACGGTCATTTCCGATGCCGTACCCGCTGTCGTATTTACAGTAACTAATGGTAATTGTGGTTTTTTGGACAGATGCACACCTTTCGAGTAATCCCGAATATGCCCACCATTAGTGGCCACCAATGCAATACCTTTAGCTGTATCGTGAGAAGACCCCCCACCAAAGGAAATGACAAAATCAGCATTACTTTTTGCAAGCAAGGCTAAACCGTCATCAATATTTTTCTCTGTTGGATTAGGTTGAACACCATCAAATATTGCATAACTAATTTTATGCACCTCAAGCTCATCTGTCAGTTTGTTAACCAGTCCGGTGTCAACCAAAACACGGTCAGTGACGATCAGCGCCTTTTTTAACTCCCTTGAAACAAGTTCATCCCCTAAAAGACGAATAGCATTCAGTCCCATTAGGGTTACAGGCGGCATATAAAATACATTACTCATAGTTAATATCCTTTCGTCAGTTTAAATATTAGAGAGGGCATTTTAAATCTTGATAGCCTTGTTGTTTCTGTGTGTACATTATCTGCTTCATATACTATACGGCAGTATAGTAACTGGCAATACCAATACTGTTGATAAGGATTAAAAAATTATAAACACTTGATTTTTATCTGAAAATATTTTTTGATGTTTGATGAGGACTTGGGTTATCACTTCTGAGTAGTAACCTGTTGCGTGCGGGAAATTTCTTCAGACAGGTCAGGTGACAACGCCGCACAGAATTGGCCTATACAGTGCTGTGACCAGCCCCCAGTACCAGAACTGTCAGTTAGTACTGGTTTTCCGAACAGTGGGCGATTCTGCCCTATCGCCTGGACCGGTCTTGCGACGGTTTACAATTACAGATATCTGTAGGGCGAGGCGGCACCTGGAACACTGGTGCCGAGAATGATTACTGGATCAGAAAACTCAGGGCAGTATGTACTGCGCATGATAACGAAATTATCGCACCTGAACTGATGACAGCATTTGTCGTAGTGGTATACAAAGCAGAAATTAGTTTTGGCTGAACGACACTGGACTCCTGGGACATAGTCAGGGAATGAGTAGTACCTGTGGACTGACTATGCCGTTCGGTTGGTGTTCATAATGACATCCAGCAGTGACCGGGTTTACCGGTCAGTTGCTATTTAAGATAGGCGCGAACCAGTTCAATCGTATCGTCAACTGATTTACTGACTTCATGGCTATAGCTGTCATTCTGGTCAAAGGTTTCTCGTATGTGACTCTCCAGAACCTCAGCCATCAATCCGTTAGATGCGCCACGAACGGCAGCAATTTGCTGGAGAATGGCGCGGCATTCAGCACCATTTTCAAGTGCTCTTTCCAGAGCATCAATCTGCCCTCTGATGCGGCGAACCCGTGTCAGTACCTTTTTTTTCTCTTCCGGAGTACTGGGCATTTCTTACCTCACTATCTTTAAGTTGATATACTGCGTCGGAGTATGCATTATCCGATCAATGAATGTATACCTCCCGTGTAGTATACAAACATAACAGAGCACATACCGATAAGCTTTATTTATAAAATAAAACAACTGGTTATATTATTGGCAAAATACAGACTGAAGGGTGTGATATTAGCCCAAAAGCATGGTCAAAAAAAGCGCGTCGCAAACACAGATTTTCGATATCAAGTCGCTTCCTGTTAGCCCATATTGCTTTAGCAGGCTAAATCCTCTTCCTTTTGTCCGAATATCGTCTGGTACCGTCATAGTCTGTGGGAGCTGTGTTCTGGTGTTCGGGCGTACAGACACAACCCAGCCACTATAAATGCATGATAGTGACATCAGGCCATTTATCTGCCAGGTACTCAGCAACCAGCCGTCTGTGGCAATGATGTGGTTTATGTTCGCTACACAATAAGCAAGCATCAGCAAACTGACTCTTTTCGAGCGATTCGATATGTCTTTTTGTAATCAGATCGATGAAATCCGAAGAATATATCTCCCAGTCTCCTTTCTGTAATTTGTATCGCTCAAACATTTCCCGCGTCGGGGCAAGATCTGGCATATGTGCGTAATCGATATCACATAGAGTATGGGCAAAGAACTTCAGATCGTCCTGTTTTGCAAAACCTGCCAGCTGAGAGCGATTATTGAGACGCACATCCAGAATACGTCTTGCTCCGGATTCCTTCAGGCGCGTAAAAAAATGCTCCGCCGAAGATTGTGTGAAACCAATCGTAAATAGTTTCATCAGGTTCTCCTTACCACCTGCATAACAGTGATGTTTAACACTGGATTAGATTTGGTGTTTTTGCTGTGCCCTGGTACAACAGGTTTCTTATCACGTATTTTTTCAGGTTGTCACAATGACAGGTAAAATGTTCAGGGGATATACCAGTAGCGTGACAGTGTCGTCATTCACGCTATGACGACACTGTCCTTTTACCAGTTCCGTGACAACTCCCGGGCAATAAACGGTGCCGTGCGGCTTTCACAAACCAGTGATACCTGGGCGGGTGTACCTTCTGCAACCAGGTTGCCTCCCTCATGACCTGCTCCGGGACCAATGTCCATAACCCAGTCAGCCTGCACGACTGCACGCATATCGTGTTCAATCACAACTACGGAACCCGAAATACCTGTAACAGCGGTCAGTACCCCCAGAGGAATACAGGCGTCCAGTCCCTTCAGGTTGTGACGGTGAATATCCTGTAATTTTAACCATCCTGCTGGCTGTCGGGCGTATGATTGTGGTGGCCTGATTTCATCAAACAAATACCGTGCCGTTCTGGATTCAGCAATAGCTTTCAGACCTTCAGGTACACCACTGTAGAGAATATGACCGCCCTGTTCTCCTGCAGCGGGTCCCACATCAACCAGCCATTGCGCCCGTCGCATCAGGTCAAGATCATGCTCAACGACAAACACTGAGTTTCCGGCATCCCGCAGGTTCTCCAGAGCATCGTAAAGTGCATGGCTGTCTGCAGGGTGCAGGCCTGCTGATGGTTCATCGAGAACATAGACGACCCCAAACAACATGGAGCTAAGCTGAGTGGCAAGACGCAATCGCTGGAGTTCCCCTGCGGAGAGTGTTGGCGTTGTTCTGTCTAATGTCAGATAACCAAGTCCCAGTTTCTGCAACTGATACAGCCGGTCCATAACACCTCTGGTCAGTCGTTGAGCAGCCAGTCGTTTCTCTGTCGATAATGCTGAGGTCCGGCGGACATCCGGCGTTACAGAATGGACTGCCCTGCCGGAACCGGCGCGTTCTGTCCGATCCCGGCGGGTGATATCCCTGTCAGTATCAGCCCCGGCATGATGCGTACTGAAATCCCCCCGGGAGATAGGAAGAAGCAACTCTGCCAGCTGGTCTAAAGGCATCTGCATAAACTCACCGATGTCCACACCAGCAAAAGTGACTGACAATGATTCCGGTTTAAGCCTTTTTCCGTGGCAGACAGGACACAGTTTTCCTTCCATAAAACTGGAGACGCGTTTCCTCATCAGTGCACTTTGGGTGTGTGCAAAGGTATGCAGAACATAACGTCGCGCCCCTGTAAACGTCCCCATATAACCCGGAGTCATTTTTTCCCTGACTGCGACACGTGTGTCTTCCGGGCTGAGCCCGGGGTAGACCGGCACCGTTGGGGTATCTTCAGTAAACAGGATCCAGTGTCGCTCTTCTTCAGATAACTCTTTCCAGGGGATATCGACGTCATAGCCCAGTGTCACCAGAATGTCGCGAAGATTTTGTCCGTGCCAGGCAGGTGGCCAGGAGGCAATGGCTCTGTCCCGGATACTGAGTGACGGATCAGGTACCATCAGTGCTTCTGTCACATCATAGATATGTCCGAGACCATGGCAGGATGGACATGCTCCCTGAGGCGTGTTAGGAGAAAAATCCTCAGCATAGAGCATAGGTTGTTCTGCCGGATAGGCTCCCGCCCGGGAATACATCATGCGCACCAGGCTCGATAAGGTGGTCACACTGCCGACAGAAGAGCGTGCGTTGCTGGTTCCTCGCTGTTGTTGAAGGGCAACTGCAGGGGGGAGTCCATCAATGGCATCCACATCCGGAACACCGGCCTGATCAATGAGGCGCCGCGCATACGGGGCAACCGATTCAAAGTAGCGTCGTTGCGCCTCAGCATAAATGGTTCCAAAAGCCAGTGAAGACTTACCGGAACCAGAGACCCCCGAAAAGACAACAAGTGCATCACGCGGAACAGAGACATCCACCTCTTTAAGGTTGTGCTCCCTGGCACCACGTACCACAACAGAATTACTGGCGTCTGTCAGGGTTGGGGGGGCACCAAAAAGTTTCTTTGACATAGTTTAATCCTGTAATACGTAAATCAACTTTACTTCTGACGCTGGTTACGTTGAATGGCGTTAACCGATGTGCCGAACCATTAGTTAAGAAGGAATAATGACAAAAGGGATTTATGCAGCAGTAAGCGAATAGCCTGCGCCGGCGCCGGTGATTAAATAAGGAATGCCGCTGATGTTTCAGCGGCATCAGTAAGGTTCAGGTATCACTCTTCTGAGCGGGAATGGACCGCACTCTTATCCGGAGCAGGTGATTTACCTCCCGTGATAATGCGGGCTCCCCTGTATCCGATACTGTGGTTCCAGATCCAGCTGATAGCGACACTCAGCCGGTTTCTGGTTCCGATCAAAAAATACAGGTGGATAATTTTCCAGAACCACCACGCCATGGCTCCCCGGAGTTTTAACCGTCCCATATCAACCACAGCCAGTCCGCGACCTATGGTCGCTAGGTTCCCCTGATGCCGGTACCGGAAAGGTTTCAGGTCAGGTTTTTCATCCTTTAAACGGGACTGGATCAGTTTAGCCACATACTGTCCTTCCTGTTTTGCGGCCGGAGCAATGCCCGGGATCATCCTGCCGTCCTCTCCGGTCACGGCCGCGGTATCACCTATTACAAATATTTCAGGGTGTAACGGGAGCGTGAGATCAGCTCCCACGATAACCCGACCAGCCCGATCAGCTTCCGTCTTGAGCCAGCGTGCAGCCGGAGAAGCAGTGACGCCTGCTGCCCAGATGATCGTTTTGGCAGGAAGAGGTTGCCCACCATATACTACGCCTTCGGCAGAGCATTCCGTTACCGGTTGGCCAAAACTGACTTCCACTCCCAGTTTCTCCAGGGACTGACGGGTATATTCCGATAATGACTCCGGGAAAGCAGTGAGCAATCGTTGTCCGGCTTCAACCAGAATAATTCTGGTCTCTGTCGGATCAATAGAACGGAAATCATTTTTCAGCGTTTTCCTTGCCAGTTCGGCAATGGTCCCGGACAGCTCAACGCCTGTCGGTCCCCCCCCGACAATGACGAATGTCTGGTAGGCAGCCCGTAACGCGGGATCAGTGGTATTCTCAGCTTGTTCAAAAGCGGAAAGGATCCGTGCGCGCAGGGTCGTGGCATCATCCAGGTTCTTCAGTCCCGGTGCAAACTGTTCCCACTCATCATGACCGAAATAAGCGTGCGTGGCCCCAGTGGCAACGACAAGCGTGTCATAATCAATTCGGGAACCATCTTTCAGCAGAACCTCCCGTGAATCGGTATCCACATCCTGGACCTCGGCCATCAGGGTACGTACATCCTCACGATGACGAAACAGAGAGCGAACGGGCCAGGCAATTTCTGCTGATGGCAGTGATGCGCCAGCGACCTGATAAAGTAAAGGCTGAAACAGATGGTGGTTACTCCGGTCAATGATTGTGATCGAAACGCCCGGCTCTTCCAGTTCTCTGACAACGGAGAGTCCACCGAACCCAGCCCCTATCACGACGACATGATGTTTTTGATCGCAGAAATGTACCATAACCATAATTCCTGAATTTAGCGCGTCAGTGCTGCTGCATGATGTGCAATGTGGTCGCCAATGTAGCTGGAGATAAAGTAGTAGCTGTGATCGTGGCCCGGACGCAGGTTAAGCGTCAACGGATGACCGGTGTCCTCACAAACGCTCTTCAGTCTCTCCGGCTGAAGCTGAGTCTTCAGAAACTCATCATTCAGTCCTTGATCTACAAGCAGAGGTAGCCTTTCCTGCGCGTTACGGATCAACTCAACCGTGTCGTACTGCTTCCAGTATTCCCGATCATCACCCAGATAAGCAGACAATGCATTTTCTCCCCAGGGCACCTGAGAAGGTGCGACGATCGGTGAGAATGCGGATACACTCTGATAGCGGCCCGGGTTTCTGAGCGCAATCATCAGGGCGCCATGTCCGCCCATCGAATGTCCACTGATACTTCTTTTATCAGACGCCGGGAACCATTCTTCAATCAGGGACGGGAGCTCGTTTACCACATAGTCATACATTTTGTAATGTGTCGCCCAGGGCTCCTGGGTTGCATTAACATAGAATCCTGCCCCCTGACCGAGAGCGTAGTCAGGATCATCAGGAATATCAGTGCCACGCGGACTGGTGTCTGGTGCCACAATCATGATCCCATGCTCTGCGGCATAACGCTGAACGCTCGATTTGGTAATAAAATTCTGTTCCGTACAGGTCAGACCGGAAAGCCAGTAGAGTACCGGTACATTACCGTTAAGCGCCTGGGGTGGAGTATAAACACCAAATTTCATCGTGCAGCCAAGCGTGCCAGACTCATGCTGATAAACTTCCTGCCACCCATCAAAGCTGGCATGATGTTCAAGACGTTCCATGATTTTCTCCGTATAACGACAGGACAATTAAGCAACAACGTAACAACTCAGTCAGAGTGGTTTTCGTTATGTTCAGGGTCGGTGTGCGAGTTTCTTATTCTTCGCACCACCCACCAAATCGCGAGCACAATGAAGGGCACGAGAATGGCAACCGCCAGTTCAGGTGGCATGACATCGTGGATCCCGGGAACCCCTTTCACCAGATACGAAATCAGACTCACCACATAATATGAAATGGCGGCAACAGACAATCCTTCAACGGTTTGCTGCAGATGTAGCTGTTGTCTGGCCCGGTTATTCATCGAAGCCAGCAGGTCACGGTTCTGATGTTCCAGTTCAACATCTATCCAGGAGCGAAGTAACGAAATAGCCCGCATGAGTTTGTCAGACAGCTTCGCCTGTCGTTCTTTCACAGAACGGCAGGTTCGCATGGCTGGGGCAATGCGCCGTTGCAAAAAATCAGCCCAGGTGTAGTAGCCTGGAACCGGCGTTTCGGAGAGCGTATTCAGCCTTTCCTCAACAATTTCATAGTAGGCCTGGCTTGCGCCAAACCGGTACAGATTCGCTGCAGCGCCGGCTTCAAGTTCTGCGGCAAGATTGGTCAACGCAGAGAGCAACTGTTCATTTTTACGATGCTCTCCGGTGCGCATTTCTTCTGTAATTTCAGCCAGTCGGTTTTCCACTCGCCTCAGTTCAGAGGCCATGGTTCTTGTCAGTGGTAAAGAAAGCAAAGCAAGCGTGCGATAATTTTCAATCTCAAGCAGCCGCTGAACCAGTGCACCCAGCTGTGCCTCTGTCAGGTCCCGTTCAAGTATCAGAATGCGTGTCAGTCCGTCTTTATCCTGGCGAAAATCAGAGATAATTGCGGCACGGCCATTTTCTGTTACTGAATAGCACCTGCTGACAGGATCTAAATTCGTTACTGCAGCCTCAGATTCTGCAGTCCATGGCAGAATATCCAGACGGGTACCACAGATAACCGAACCCGGTGGCGTGAAACCATGCCGGAAGGGGTTCTCTCCCCTTAACTGTCCGTCACGCGGATCGCATGTGGTACTCCATAAGTAGGTGGAAAACTCACCGTGTTTTTCACAATACAAAGCGCCTTCCCGCCACGTGATACCGTGCAGGGGGGCTGAATTTTCTGATGGTGTTAAACCAAGACGATCTGACAGCTCAACCATGACCCGCTGGTCACCTGACTGGTCGCCTTTAGTCATGAAAGCAAACTGCAGCAGGGTCTGTGGTGATGTGATAAGCAGGTGCGGACGCGCATGTACTTCATTGACAGCGGCCGTTCTGTCTTTATGAGCCGGCATCCCGTACACGGTTTCGGGCGATTGCATCTCAGAACGGATAGCAGATAATGCTGACTCTTTCATAAGACTCTCTCTTTTTCTGACGGCCAGTCACATTACGCTTCGAGAAAGATACCCGCAGACGTAAACGTCTGCGGGTTGATCTTCATAAGCTGGCACAACTCATACCGTTCGCCTGACTGACAAACCGTACAACATTTGTGCCGGATGCACCCTACGATCAGATGAAGGTATAGGAGCAGATCTTGTTACCAGCCGGATCACGCAGGTAGGCAGCATAAGCACCTGGCAGATGACCACGAGGACCCGGTTGACCTTCATCAGTCCCGCCAGCAGCCAGGCCTGCGGCATGGAAAGCGTCAACTTCAGCAGGCGTGGCGGCAGCAAAGCCAATCGTCACACCATTGCTGGATGGCGCTTCACCATTGCCAGGACGGGCAATGATGAAAGCCGGCTTGTCACGGCCAAACAACACCCAGCCATTACCAAAAGGACCAAGGTTGTTGATACCGAGTGCACCTAAAGTGGCGTCATAAAACTCAGCCGACTTTTGAACATCTACAGCACCGATAAAGACGTGAGAGAAGATGCCATTGCCTGAAATAACTGGATTGGACATGGATTGTTTCCTTTAAAACTAATATTGAAAGATCGCCAGTGAAACCTGAATCAGTAGTGGATCACTGTACGAATAGATTTGCCTTCATGCATCAGGTCGAAGGCGTCATTAATCTCTTCAAGGCCCATGGTATGAGTCACGAATGGTGCGAGATCGATTTCGCCTTTCATCGCATCTTCAACCATGCCCGGCAGCTGGGTACGACCTTTAACACCACCAAAGGCAGAACCCTTCCATACACGGCCGGTGACCAGCTGGAATGGACGAGTGGAGATTTCTTTACCTGCGCCAGCAACACCGATAACGACGGACTGACCCCAGCCACGGTGTGCCGCTTCAAGTGCAGAACGCATTACGTTTACGTTACCGATACATTCAAATGTATGGTCGACACCCCAGCCTGTCAGTTCAATGAGAACGTCCTGGATAGGTTTGTCGTAGTCTTTCGGGTTAATGCAGTCAGTTGCACCAAATGAACGGGCCAGGTCAAATTTCTCCGGATTGGTATCGATGGCAAAGATACGACCCGCTTTTGCCTGACGCGCGCCCTGTACCGCTGCAAGGCCAATACCACCCAGGCCAAAAATAGCAACCGTGTCACCTGGCTGTACTTTCGCAGTGTTGTGAACCGCACCGATACCTGTCGTTACGCCACAACCCAGCAGACAGACATGTTCATGATTCGCCTGTGGATTAATTTTGGCTAAAGACACTTCTGCGACGACGGTATACTCACTGAATGTAGAGCAGCCCATATAGTGGAAAAGAGGCTGGCCCTTGTAAGAGAAACGGGTCGTGCCATCAGGCATAAGTCCTTTACCCTGGGTGGCGCGAACAGAGACACACAGGTTAGTTTTTCCGGATTTACAGAACAGACACTCGCCGCATTCTGCCGTGTAAAGCGGAATAACATGATCGCCAGGTTTCACACTGGTGACCCCTTCGCCGACTTCCACAACAACACCCGCACCTTCATGACCCAGTACTGCCGGGAACACACCTTCCGGATCATCACCGGACAAGGTAAATGCATCAGTGTGGCAGACGCCGGTATGGGTGATTTTTACCAGTACTTCACCCTTACGAGGCGGCTCCACATCAATTTCAACGATCTCGAGGGGCTTACCAGGAGCAAATGCTACAGCTGCACGTGATTTCATATGTCATATCCTTTTATTACTGTTTTTACTGACCCCATCAGACGTCTGCCTGGCAGAGTTAACGGAGATAGGAGCGAACAATGGAAATAGCGTCGTTGATAGATTTCGTCTGCGACCCCCTTCTTTTGTTCGTATCGGGAAATTCTTCCCTGAGATAGCTTTCCAGAACAACAGTCATCAGGCCTTTAACGGCTCCTCGTACCGAAGCCAGTTGCTGCAACAATGAAGAACATTCCGCTTCGTTTTCAATCGCCTGTTCCAGCGCTGCAATCTGACCTTTGATACGTCGTACCCGGACAAGCGCCTGTTTCTTTTCTTCTGGAGAATGTGGCATTGATTGTCCCTGTTAATCAGGATTGAAGAGACTATAGTATACCCCCCTATACTATGCAAGAAAAAATATTGACCCCACGATGTACAAACCCAGACAGATGACAGAGTTGTATCAGGCACATTCGTACTTTAACGGTACACAATAGAAGTGAACAGAACGCCAACTTATTGGTACAGAACAAATAACTTTTCTTCAGTCAGGCATAAATGCCTTACGTCGGGTTGTCATAAACTATAGTGTAGTAGTGTTAACGCTGTCCGGGGCGTTCCAACCAGGAGAGATCATAATGTCCACAGGAAAATTCATTTTACATTCAGGCTATATCCCGTCAGGAGATCAGCCCGAAGCAATAGCCAGACTGATAGCGGGAGTCGAAGCAGGAGCAACACATCAGACACTTCAGGGGATAACCGGCTCGGGTAAAACCTTCACCATGGCGAATGTGATACACCGTTTGCAGCGCCCTACATTAATACTGGCTCCTAACAAGACGTTAACCGCACAGCTTTATCTGGAGATGAAGCAGTTTTTCCCAGAAAATGCTGTCGAATACTTCGTTTCTTACTACGACTTTTTTCAGCCAGAAGTCTATATCCCCGGAAGTGACCGCTTTATCCCGAAAGATTCCGCTATCAACGATCATCTTGAAAGGTTACGGTTATCTACGACCAAGGCATTGATTGAACGTCAGGATGTGATAGTCGTCGCTTCCGTCTCTTCGATATACGGATTAGGTGATCCGGACGCATACAGAGAGATCCAGATCCCGGTATACCCAGGACGACAACTCGCCCAGCGGGAGTTAATTCATCAACTGGCACGTCTGCAGTATGCCCGTACAGACAAAACTCTGGGACGGGCAATGTTCCGGGTTCGCGGTGACGTTATTGATATATTCCCTGCCGATTCCGAACATCAGGCCATCAGGGTCGAACTCTTTGATGATGTTATAGAATCCGCAAAATGGATTGATCCTGTCAGTGGGAAAATTACGGGCGACATTGAACATTATTTAATATCACCCAAAACACTCTTTGTTACACCGACCGCAAAAATACCCTCAGCCACCAAAAGCATTCTTACTGACATGGAGAAACGGGTTGCTGAACTTAACAAAGCAAATCGTCTGATAGAGGCTGAGCGCTTATACGAACGCGTTAACAATGATGTTGAAATGATCCGTGAACTGGGTTACTGCTCAGGTATGGAAAACTATTCCTGCTATTTCAGCGACAGAAATCCGGAACTCCCACCGACAACGCTGCTGGATTACCTGCCAAAAAATGGTCTGCTCTTTGTTGATGAATCGCACGTAATGGTCCCGCAAATCTCAGCCATGTACAGTGGCGATCAGAGTCGCAAGGATACTCTTATCGATTTCGGCTTCCGTCTGCCCTCCTCAAAAAACAATCGTCCCCTGAGTTTTGCTGAGTTTGAGAAGATTAAGCCCCAGACTGTCTTTGTTTCCGCAACCCCAGGTAAATATGAATTGCAGAAATCAAAGAAAAATGTTGTTCAGCAAATTATCCGCCCCACCGGTTTACTGGATCCCGAAATTGAGGTCCGAAGCAAAGACCAGTGTGTGGAGAACTTACTTGAAGAAATCCGTCATTGCGTCAACAGAAACAATCGTGTCCTGGTGACAGTGCTGACCAAAAAGACCGCAGAAGAACTGAATGATTTTCTGACAGAAAATGGGATCCTGTCCCGATATCTGCATTCTGATATCAAAACAGATGAAAGACAGGAAATTATCAATGGATTACGGGCCGGGGAATTTGATGTCTTAATCGGCATCAGTCTGCTGCGTGAAGGACTCGACATCCCTGAAGCCTCACTGGTCGCGATACTTGATGCTGACCATGCAGGTTTTTTACGTTCATCACACGCACTTATTCAGATGATTGGACGTGTGGCACGTAATGTGGAGGGTAAAGCCGTACTCTATGCAAACAGGATCACTCCGGCCATGAAACAGGCGATGGATGAAACGCACAATCGCAGGGAACGTCAGATAGCCTATAACCTGGAACATCAAATTAAACCAGTGACTTCAGTTCGTAAGCGGAGTACTGAACAGGATGAAAGCGTCTATCCTGCCACTCATACAGAGGCATTTTGTTCAACGCTATCAGAGTTGTGTGAAAGAATTACTGTTAAAGAAAAGCAATTACTGGCGATCGAGAATTCAGGTGAGGAGAAGGATATAGAAAAATTAAGAACAGAACTGAGTGATTTGTATCGTCAATTTATATTCATGTAACAGCATCATAAAAATCATCCTGTATTAATCAGGATGATTTTTATATACACAATACTTTCCCTCTTGAAATCCGTATTCACAGGAATTACTTTCCGTACTTCCAGTAAGGAGTAGTTCCGATTTCATCGACAATAAAATCAATAAAATCCCTTACTTTATATGACATGTTTTTTGCGGATAAATAATCCAGATCGCTGATTCATTGGGGTACATACTGAATTCCCAGTCCAGAATAAAAAAGAAGAAAATGGTCCGTAAGATGTTAAGCAAATCCTGCTGAGCTCATCCCATTCCAGTGGACTGACTGAGTAATACATCTATCTGGTGGTGATCCCTGAGTCTGAGTACGGTAATCAGCTCCGGACGTTCAGCAAGACGAACCAGTTCGGGCAACGACAACTGCAGGAGTTTATCTCCGGTACACTTGTCTATACCTAGCCGAAACAGGGCTGTGTCTTCGTAATGATTCAGAACCCGCTGGGCAAGCAATAAATAGGAAAGATTGTGATGCCAGATTTGCCTCTCAATCTCTGCATTCATTATTTTCATTCAGATTCTCCCTTTTTCCAGTAACGTCTGGGGGCAATAACAAAAGAGTCAGGGCTCTGTTGTCGCCAGGTAATGCCGTAAAGGATGTATTTGATGTCCCCGGTCATCGAAGTTGACAGTTCTAAGCCAGATAGTTATCGCACTGGATATTCTTTCCCATTCATCCTGAATAATTGAATACATTACAACGTCCACGTTCCTTGATTTAAGTATTTGTTTATTACGCAGTATCCCCTCTTTCTGGAACCCCAATCTCTCGGCAGATCTCATACCCTGAGAGTTGAGTCTGTCGGTTTGCCATTCACATCGACGATATTTAAGCACATCAAAAACATATGATAGTAACAGGAACATTGCTTCTGTACTGACTGAAGTTCGTTTGATAACTGGAGTAAGATGTACACTTCCTATTTCCGCTACGCCATTTTTATTGTCGAGGTTATACAGAGAAAGAGTTCCCACAGCCTTTCCTGAATTATTTTCTATAATGGCGTAATGATATACTCCCTTCTGTTGAATGAGTTGCTGAATATAACTGTGGGTTGCCTGTTTTGTCGGCGGTCTTTCATCCGGAAGATAGGTCCAGTCACGTGAATCCTCTATACTGTGCCATCCCTGGAAGAGGTCATTCCCGTGACGGGTGGACAGCAACTGCAGAGTGCAATAACGCCCTGGTAATTGGCGCAAATCAGGTAATGAAAGAGTGACGTCATCGTCAAGGTGACTGCCTATATATTGACCGAAATTATTTTGCTCTGTCATATTCTTCTCCTTAAAAAATGCAAGGATAATAATGAGAAGTTTCGGCGTTTATTTTAGATATAAGCAACTAAAATTTTAACGGTATGTACCATATCAGATGTATCCTGAGAAACATCATATATTAACAATAGCATATATTACGTTTGTATCAACGCTTATATTCATTTTGAGAACATGATCGCAATCAGTTAATTATCTCAAAGTAATGGAAATATGTCAGATATTATATTGTTATTATTATTGTGTGGGTATTAATGGTGCTGTTCATTATTTAAACAAAAATACAGGGGAATCGCTATCGGAAAGTGTTGTATCGCCCGGAGAATAAAACAGAACAAGTTTAGCAACATACGAGAAAACCGCAAACCAAAGGAAAAACCATTTTGACAATTTCTAAATGAATCAAGAATTGCTCCCTGACTCACCGATCGTCAGCGTTTCCCGAAGGAATCTGATTCCGTCCGATATTTCTTAAAAATAAGACCAGAATATGAAAAAAAGAAGTCAGGATGACCTTCCACTAATTGCCTGATAACCTGTATTTTATACATTACTGGATGTTGAAAACACTGAGCGAACGCATGGCATGATGTACGCGTGCTGTTCTGTTTCCAGTACTGAATTCATTGATGGCGCAACCACCTCTGCCAGTCAGTCTCACATAACTACATACCAGGGACCGCTAGTTAACGCAGTCCTCAGGTACCAAGGTCGGTATCCGCTCAAACTCCAGCGCATTATTCGTCACCAGCACGGCGCCGGCGGCAATTGCGTGCTCGGCGCTAGCGGTGTCGATCGGGGTGCCGGCGAGGCGCAGCACCAGTTTAATCTCCGTGGTCGCATCTACCGCTGCGCGGTCCCAGGTCAGAACGGCACACAGAACGCGTCAACCAACTGTTCGCGGAGGGGGGAGGCCTTCGGACCTGTGACGCCAAAGCGCATCTCGGAGTAAGTGATGGCCGAGACCACGATACGCTGTTCGCGCAGCACCGCCTGCTCCAGGCGCTTCAGCACCATTTCCGACTGCTCGCGCATGATAAACGAGCAGATGTTGGTGTCGAGCATGGAGATCTTGTTCACAGGTCAAATCGACCTTCATCGCAGGCAACGTCCTCACGTTCCGTCATAAAGTCCGGTTCGGCTTTTTCAAGCTGCGCGAACGAGCACCAGGTCGGCCGGACGGGACGCAGGATGATACAGTCTCTCTCCCGGACAATCTCCAGCTCGCTGACGCCCTCAAAATCCAGAGCGCGAGGCAGACGGAGGTTTTGAGAAAAACATCGGGTAATGTACGTCAACTGGAATTTATCTCGCTACGTTACCGACAGTTCTGGCTCTGGTATGGATAATGAGTCAACTGAGATTTCGGAGAAAAAAAGATGCGTTATACCCGAACCAGCACTGCAACTGATGTCACTGATACACTCAGACAATACCAGGCTGACTTGCTGGCAGGTCCTTGCTGGATGTCGGTATGGCCACTGATAGAGCGGCTACTGAGTCGTGAGAATGAAATGCAGTCGGTCTGGCAGAATATTGCCCGTCAGGCGCTAACCTGGCAACAATGCTATTGTCTTCTGGAGCAAATCATACTGGCGGGCCGTTTCAGTAGGCCTGATATCGTTTCCCGATTGAAAGAGGATTATCGCCAGCTTGAAGAACTGAACCGGACTATCAGTAAGGAGGCCGGTGAACTGGCACAGAAGATATTGGCCCGAGATGCGATCCTGAACCGGAACGCATTCACACTTGAGAGAACCACGCACATCGTGGAACTGATGGAGATGGCTGAAGATAATGATGGGCTTTACCGTTCTTATCTTCATGAAACACTCCATGGCCTGACCTGTCGTTATGACGGAAAATACTGGCCGGGACTCCCTGGCGTCCTGCAGGTTATAGCAAGGGAGCACCCGGAAACTGGATGTCTATCAGAAAGTGATCGGGCCATCATTAACGGGCGCGGCAAAATGCTCCCCGATTATCTCCGCGAATTATTCAGTAGCATCGAGAACGTCAGGCAGGGTCCATGGGGTCTGCCGAAAGAATTTACGTTGACGGACAGTAGCCTGGCTACGCTGGCCACTGTAACACTGGATCATACTGAAGTGTTCTCCGCTGATACGGTAAAAGTACGCAGGAGTGAATTCAGCAAAAGAGGAGAGCGGGGAGCATGGCCATTTAAGCCACTGAAGGCAGTCGATATGTAGACCCCCGATGTGGACGAAGGTCTTATCTGCCTTCTGACTTTTCCGCCAGACCGACTGAAGTTCATGCCAACAGCAATCATAACGGTTACTGAATTACCAGGTGAATGCTTCTATATTGGGAATACCTTAGGCACCACATGGAAAAGAAACAATGACGGTAGGATCACGCTGGTTTAAATTTGATTTTCATAACCATACCCCGGCCTCAGATGACTACAAAGTCCCAGATCTCCAGCCCCGGGAATGGCTGCTGGCTTACATGCGGCAACAGGTCGACTGTGTTGTCATCAGTGACCATAACAGTGGGGCATGGATTGACGTGTTGAAAGCGGAACTGGCGAACATGTCCCGGGACGCCAGTTCCGGTGAACTGGCAGACTTCCGGCCGCTGACTTTGTTTCCCGGGGTGGAGCTAACGGCCACCGGCAACGTTCATATCCTCGCCGTGTTGCACACCCAGAGCACCAGTGCCGAGGTGGAACGGCTACTGGCACAGTGCAACAACAACTGTCCTATTTCGCGTGAAACCCCCAATCATCATCTTGTGCTTCAGCTGGGACCCGCGGGCATTATCAGTAATATCCGTCGTAACCCGGAAGCTATTTGTATCCTCGCACACATTGATGCGGCGAAAGGCGTTCTGACAAGCCTTACTAATCAGGGGGAACTGACGGCCGCTTTTCAGTCAAATCCTCATGCAGTGGAGATTAGACACCGGGAGGAGGATATTACGAACGGGACTCACCGGCGTTTAATTGCGGATTTGCCATGGCTTCGGGGATCAGATGCGCACCACCCTGAACAAGCGGGAGTGCGCACCTGCTGGCTGAAGATGTCCGAGCCTGATTTTGACGGTCTCAGGCACGCATTACTCGATCCGGAAAACTGCGTGCTGTTCGATGATAATCCACCGGAGGCACCAGCTTCGCATTTGCGCAGCCTGACATTCAGGACCCGTCTTTGCCAGCCGGCAGATCAGTATGGAGCCTCCGTTGAGTTTAGCCCGTTTTACAATGCGGTGATTGGCTCCCGGGGCAGTGGTAAATCCACGCTTATCGAAAGTATTCGTCTGGCCATGCGAAAAACCGAAGGGCTGACTGTGTCTCAACGCAACAAATTGAACCAGTTTAGTCAGACGGGGATGGGCATGGATGCGAATTCTTTCATCGAATGTGTGTTCCGCAAAGAAGGCACAGATTTTAGGCTCAGCTGGCGACCCGATGGTCGTAATGAATTGCATATTTTCAGCGAAGGTCAGTGGGTTCAGGACAATCACTGGTCAGCAGATCGTTTTCCCCTCTCGATATACAGCCAGAAAATGCTCTACGAGCTGGCGTCAGACACAGGGGCATTCCTGCGCGTCTGTGACGAGAGTCAGGTGGTCAACAAACGCGCCTGGAAAGAGCGCTGGGATCAACTGGAAAGGGAATACCTGAATGAGCAAATAACGCTGCGTGGTCACCTGGCCAGCCAGACGATCGCGGATAAACTGCAGGGGGAGTTGTCTGATGCTGAACGGGCCGTCAGTCAGTTGCGGTCGAGCGCTTACTATCCGGTTTGCACCCGCCTGGCCACGGCCCGGGCTGAACTGTCTGCGGCAACGCTTCCTCTGAAGCATCATGAACAGCATGTCGCTGGTCTGAGAGCGCAGGAGAAAGAGCCAGTACAAGTCCCGGAGCTCCAGGTGGAGCCGTCTGCGACACTGACAGCATTTATGACGCGTCTTTCTGACGTACAGCAAAAGTATGACCAGCGTCTTGACACACTGTTGTCGGACTATGCCGCGGAACTCAGTACCATTAGGCAGGAACCCCCTCTTCTCGCACTGGAAGAGGCGGTTCGTAACCAGGAGGAAACTGTACAACGTGAGGCCATGGTGCTACGAGAACAGGGACTCAATCCGAATGTCCTCGATGAGCTGATGACGCGCTGTGAGTCGCTGAAGTCGGAACTGAGAAATTACGCCGATCTTGACGGGACGATCGCGGCCTCAGCAGCGAGATCCACAGGATTACTGGCTGAAATGCGTAACCACCGGATGGTATTGACGGAAAAGCGGAAGGCGTTTCTGTCCTCTCTGTCTCTCAGCGCGCTGGAAATTAAAATTCTGCCGCTCTGTGCCCCGCACGAAGACACCGTATCTGGTTATCAGGCGGTAACCGGGATCGGCAACTTTGCCGATCGTATCTATGATGATGGTGACGGGAGCGGGCTGCTTCATAGCTTCATCAGCTTGCGCCCGTACAGTCCGCTACCGTCGGCAACGGAAAACAAATATCTTGCGCTGGATACGCTTAAAGCTCTGCATCTTGCCATCCATCGCGAGGAGCCGGGAGCAGGGTCAGAGCTCCACGGAGCTTTCAGAAATCGCCTTAAAGGTCTGAATGATGCGCAACTGGATGCCCTGCAATGCTGGTATCCGGATGATGGGATCCACATTCGGTACCAGACGCCCGGAGGAGGGATGGAAGATATTTCCTCTGCCTCACCGGGACAAAAAGGGGCGAGCATGTTGCAGTTCCTGCTGTCATATGGCACCGATCCCCTCCTGCTGGATCAACCAGAAGACGACCTGGACTGCCTGATGCTGAGCATGAGCGTGATCCCTGCCATCATGGCAAACAAGAAACGCCGACAGCTGATTATCGTGTCGCATTCTGCCCCAATAGTGGTCAATGGTGATGCGGAATACGTTATCAGTATGCAACACGACCGCTCTGGCCTGCACCCGGGGCTTTGTGGAGCGCTTCAGGAGACGCCGGTGAAGGAACTGATTTGCCGACAAATGGAGGGAGGGGAAAAAGCATTTCGTTCCCGCTATGAGCGGATACTCAGCTGATAAACGGCACCATCCCTGGGACAGAGAGACATGTCAGAAGAGTGGCACCTGCGTGCCGCTGAGTATCTGAAAACCCGAACATAGACCCCGATCAGGCTGCCCCAAGAGTTTGATCGGGGCCGATGAGTTACCCTTTCTTCTGACAGTCTTCTCCTGAGTGTCAGTGGTGGGCATTGAGCCATGCTATCAAACGAGCATCGCTACGGGAAAGCGTCCCGTTTTTCAACTGATTATCAATGGCTGTGTATACTTTCTTTTCCGTGATCCCGTGAAGGGGGTTCAGTTCCCTGAAAACTGACTCACTGGTAAACTGGCACCGGGTAAATGCCTCCTCAGCGGTGCTGACGGTTGGGTGGATCACCACAATATTAAATAACGCGCTGATTGTTGCCCGCAGATAGTGTTCAAGGTTCACCGTCAGCAGGTCAATGTGTGGGCTGGTACCTGCATTGTGCACGATGGTATTTCTCAGCAGATACAGGCGGTGAAGATGTCGGGTGACTTTCTCGGCATGTTGCCCCAGTTTATCCGCCATTTTCTCGGGTGACGCACAGATCCCGGCAAGCTTACGCACCCGATACATGACATAGGGAAAGTGCTGTAAATCTGTCTGAAGTTCACGGACCCGGTCCGCATCTTTAAGAAGGGCATAGAGTTGCCCCAGCGGAAGTGAAGCGATCTCCGGTGTGCGCAAGGGGTGCCCTGGCTCTCGCAGAATGAAGCGCAGAACTTTTCTTAGAGAGAACAGTTGCTTAACAACATAGTCCAGCACCATACAGGGAGCCACAACACTGATGACATGCTGTTCATGTGATGGTGTGCCAGGGGCAACTCCTAGCGTTAATGATTCAAGCGCCGACCAGTAAGCGGTGAAACGACTCTCCTGAACTTGGCTTTCAATGCCGTTACGGAAAAACCGAAATGCGGAGCTGATTTTTTTACGGGACACATCCGGTGTATCCGTGAACAGTCGGTTCATTGCCACCATAAAGCGCGCAAACTCCTCGTCCGTTAACCGGTCCGCGTTTGCCTCGATTTCATTATCGAAGCGCGGCACTTCTGTTTCGTCTTCATCCCTGATTATCATGAACTGTTTCTGGACGGTGATATCTCCCTTACCTACCATGTAGGCAATGACATCCAGGGATTCACGAAGCATCTGACCGGCCATGTTACGGGCAGATGTGTCAGACATTGAGCAAACCGGTATATCGACTGAGAGGGAGAAGCGTTGTCGGGCTTCATCAAGTGGCATGAACACACATCCGTTGAACTGCAGTGTGGGTCCTTGCGTGTTAAGTAGGGTGTGCAGTTTCTCACTGGTAATAAACATCCGAACAGTCACGTCCCGAGTAGGCGTTACCAGTTTCTGCCGGAACGAGTGAAAGGCGGCCCGGAAAGCGTTCGGATCAGTACTCACATTTCTGAAAATATTGATGTACAGCAGGTAACATTCCGTCAGTGTCATACCCCGGGTGAGGAGTACACTCATCACTCCGTTTGTCAGTGAGTAAATATCCCGAGCATGGTGTTCATCCAGAGGGGGCCCTGCAAACAGTTCCTGTTCAAGCATCTCAAGAGCCTCAGTGATATAACTGGCCTCGGTGATATCCGCCAGTTGTACACAGAGGCTACAGATAAGACGAGGACGCTTTTCCACCGGGCTGCGAGTGGGGTCAACCAGCAAATCTCTGTCCAGAAGAGTCACCAGTTGAGCGGGGATGTCCTCAAATGCTTCTCTCTTGAGAACTTGATCGGTCTCGAGTAACTCGAGCAGTTCAGTGGCCACCCGGAGTCTTTTTTTATCGGCACTGAAACGATCTTCCATTTCGTAAAGAAATAGCAGTTCGCGGATGGTGCTGAGTGGATTGCTGTATCCGACCCGGTCAGTATCCGGGCTGTTTTTATGGCAGAAGTTGGACCAGCATTCAATAAAATAAAGCTGACGCTCGGTGAGTACATCCCTGCTCAGACGTCGGTCGATACGCATAGGTCTGGAAATCTCTTGTACAGTGAGTTATTATTTATTCATACCATATTTAAACCATCTGCCGCCATGCGGGGGATGTCACCGAAAAAAACGGCTCTCCCTTCCGTCAGTGGCTCAGTCCCGGGAAGGCTCAGGGCCTCATATTCAGAAAGCCACCCTTGCGGGTGGCTTTTTTTTCAGAAGTCCGGAGGTCCAGTGCAGACAACTACCTGGCGACCCGGATGATGTCAGCCTCCCGCCAGAACAGTGCTTCATTCATGTACCAGAACAGGTGGCGACGGAAGACATTTTGCTGAGGACGTTCCCGACCAGTCTGCTGCACACGCAGTGAAAGCCAGGACACACCCATCCATCATGATGGGCTGGAGATTGAACATTCAGTCATCTCAGGCAGAGTAAACCCGGTCTCTGACAAAACGCCTGTGGGACGTTTATTGATGAAATTCATTCTCTTCCCCATTTATATTCCCTGCTGACCCTACAGAAAACTGAAAGGAAGCCATGAGACAATCATGAAGGTTTAAGGCTGGCTGTCCGTCAGCATGACTGAATAGTGAATACCTTGTGGCAGATTGATTGAGAATGGCTTATTCAGTGTAAGTGGGATGGTCTTTGGTGCAATAGGTATTGTCCTGATACTGTCTCCTACCAGGCGAGCATTCACGTATCGCTCGTGATCATAGTAATTTATCTCACCACTGATCTCGGCCGTTCTGCTTTTTTCACCCGGAGACAAATCAATATACATCGTCGCTGCGGCAAATTTTCTGTCCAGCTCAGAGGTGAATGCTTTTCCAGGCATCGGTCGAAGTGCATACAGTATAGCATTATGTGTATTGTCTTGTTTCATAAGGCTGTCCGCAGTTACGGTAATTATGGTTGCCCCTGATACTGGCGACTGCATTTCCGTTCTGAGGTACTGCGCACTGTTTTCTGATGGCACGGCACTGCATCCCATCAGCGAGAGGCATAAAACAGCGAGTCCTGTCATTCTGTTCAATTAAAATGTCCTTTATCCATTATCAATAATTGGTGGTCGCTCTGTCAGTATCGGCATGATTCATAAAATGTTGATACTGTTATGCCCGGACCCGAAAGGTACGAAAGGCGAAAACTATCTTGCTCATGAGATAAATAGTGCTAGTTACCACTGCTTTGGCTGGAATGACCCCACGACAGAAGACAAATTATGTCCTCACGAAGAGGCCTGTTCGAAGATCTTCGAACTGAGGCCGCGGAGAAGGCTGCGACGATTCAACATTATCTGTAGCAATTCAGTTTCAGAGCAGATGTGCAAAACATTTTTCAATAGACAGCAAAACCGGAAATGTAACTTTCCATAAAATCAGAACACTGATTAACCCAATCTCCGGAGATTCACATGCCTTTCTCTGATTTTCTGAAAATCATTCAGAAGTTTCAGTGTGCAACTGTGCTGGAAAAAGTACTGATGCTGCTGTTTGTAATTCTGATCATTGTGCAACAGGTGATCGATACGTTCTGCAGTCGATAAGAGCCGGCCGGTAAGAAAGCGGGGTTGGATAAGACGGGTTTCTTACACGCCGGTCACAGCCAAGTGTCCTGCCGGAACGACAGGACACAGCCTGAACACAACGGGATTTCTGGTTGAATAACCGGAACACCCACCTCTTTCAGCGGAACGCCATCTATAGTCATTCTTACGGAAAAAAACAACACCTGATGGACAGGTACCGAAGGGTTAAACCAGCCAGGCTGATTAGAGTTATGGGAGTATTAGCTTCGTTTCGTTTGTTTCAAGCAGCTGTACTTGTTCGTCAATCCACTGCCCTGCAACAGCAGCTTCACTGAAATCTACTACCGGGTTATCTATCAGTTCCTGAAGGAGCTGTTCAATACGATCTATCCGGTAATGGAGATCACGCATTTCGGCTAAAAAATCAAATTGCTCCTGGTGAAAGTGAGTGTACTCGAATTTCAACCGGTACCGGCCGTTATGATAATTAACCTGTTCCTCTGTGGGTTGCCTTGCCTTACGAACTTCGTCAGCCAGGAATGTGTCAACATCACGTGTTTCTAACTCTCCGCTAAGGCGCTGCAGGGCAGGAAAGTGGTCAGGATAACAAAGGGCGAAAGTAATCATCATTCCCTCTAAAAAATGATCCCCTAACGTTTTATTAATCCAGTCCTTCAGCCACTTGCAATGCCTTTGCAGCGTAGGATCTGCACCTACAGAGCCTGGCTCATAGGCCGCTCGAGCGATAATATGGAACAGAAGCGCTACGCAGTACATTTTGCCTTTCGTGCTAAGCTGAACGCGATCATCGTATTTGAGATTATATGGGTTGATGTTGGGCATAACATCATGACTGTAAACCAAAAACTCAAGCGACTCATCCATGACCTTCTCAAAACGCTGGCTGCGATTGTTTCTGTCACTGATTGAGCCGGCCTGATACCACCGGTCCGAAAGCTGTCGGTATCGACGGTAATAGTCATCCTCTTTTTGCTGAATAAACTGATTCCGGATCTGGGCGTCAATCCGACGTGCCAGACCGGAGAAATCGGGTAGGACAAATTTCTCAGGTTCATTTTTCGGAGATATAAGTGCTATGAATTCAGAAACCTGCATGTCTTTACTCTGAGGTCCATAACGTTTTCCTGACATGCGAGTGCCGATGAAAAAGCTTTCAATCGTCATAACTTACCTTTCAGTGACTATTCAGAAATTTTAAGTGTGCACTAACTATTCCATAAAACTGCATAGCAAGACAAAATATCAATCAGTATAAAAATACTTTTGTATTACATTTGTATTGCCAATGTGTGCGTAATGGATTACAACTACTCCTGACTGATAAACATAATCTGGAGCCGTTATGATGAACAAGCTACAGGAACGATATGCTCGCATAATTGCGATAATGAACAATAAAGGTGGTCCTGGTAAGACCAGCTCGGCTACCAATCTGGCTGTTCACTATGCCAGATCAGGGAAGCGGACGCTGTTGATTGACTCGGACCAGCAGGCCAATACGACAGAAGTCACCGCAAATGGTAAAAAGTACTATTCCATGTATGGTCCAACTATTTGCGATCTCTACAGCAATTCTCGATTTGATATCCGCGATGTCATCATCCCCGCGATGGCCGGTGATGCTCCTATCCCTAACCTGGATCTGATTCCGTCTGACCCGACGTTCGAAAAAATTATTGAACAGACCCTTACCCGCAGTCACCGCGAAAAAATCCTGGGCCGTCATCTCGAGAAAGTTCGCACTGAATATGATTACATCATTATTGACTGTGCACCTGGGCTCAATATCGCAACCGGCAATGCAATTTTTATCGCCGATCATGTTCTGGTACCTGTCGATGGCGGGAGTTTTTCTCTGAGTGGTCTTGAAATCATGCTGGACTATATGGATGAGATCTCTGAGGAAGATTATGCACGCTTCAGTGTATTCCGGAATAATTACAATGGTGCAAATAAGAAAATAAACACTTATATCGAAACCGCTCTGGGCTCGCACGAGAGAATTTCTCCGAGACTATTGAAAAGCCGGATTCGTACTGATCAGGCCATAGTACAGTCTCAGGTGGCTTGTCTTCCTCTGTACTACTACCAGAAAAGTGCAATGGCTTTAGTGGATTACGGCAAACTTGCCCGTGAGCTAGAAGAAATTATCAGCAGTGAGGCAGCATAATGTCTAAAGAACTTGTTCGACCTATAATGGAAAAACCTGAACGGGCCAGAAAAGAAAGTAGCCTGACTAACATTGCGGCTAAAAAGAAAAATACGACAGGCGAAACACCAAAAACTATACGCATGACACCTGCGGAAAAGATGCTGGCGCAGGAACTGGTTGAGCAGATCCAGGCACTTACGCACAAGAACATTACGGTTTCCACATTACTTCGTGCAGGGCTGTACCTTGCTCAGTCAGCAGGACCAGAAAAAGTTCTGAAGGCGATTAAAGAGAACATTTAGAAATACAAATGAAATACATTTGTATTTCAGATCCAGACATCTTTCCTGCTCAGTCTGGCCTGCGGGATCAGCAGGCCATCTTGTCCAGCTGCTTAATTATCTCAAGTTCTTCTTTAAGCAAAACAGGGTACTGATGGGTACAGGATTTTAACATTAAGAACTGGCGATTCTGTCTTCATTTTTCGTGTATTTTTGAAGGGAGTCCTTTAAAAGCGTCTTCCCAGTAGAGTTCCCTTTCCTCATCATTAACAACTTTACTCATCCATGATTCCGAACGATTCCAGCGAGCAGCAACTTCCTTCATGGTCCAGTTTTTTTCTTTTAATAATTTTTTAATCGTCTGAGTTGATAATCGGGCATTACTCCAGTTTTCAAGAGACTTTCTGGAAACATGAAAATCAAATTCAGGATATGTCTCTTCAAGTTTTTCTTTAGAAATAAAAGACCAGTTAGGTTCCTGGTACTGGTTGAAGTGAACCAGACTATATCGGTCATCCTGAGTTATGCTGATTTGAGATTCGTAATGTTCTATCCATACAGAATTCTCACGAACATACTCAAACAGAATTGATATCACTTCTTTACTTTTACGTTCCTGTGATTTAAATAAATCAAAAATCCCTTGCTGATTCTGTATTTTAATTGCACCGTCATTAATGAGTGCATTCACAGCTGATGCCCGTACACTCTCAACAGCATTGGTAATTGAAGTGTTATAATAATTTAACAACTGAGCACAGAAAAAAATTATCTTCCCGTCAACGATCTGAACTTTTAAATAGCAAAATCCCTCATCATCCCAGAAGGCTCTGAACTGCAGAGGAAGATATGTTTTTTTAAACCCTTCAATCAATCTGACACTGAGCTTCATCTTAGACTCCCAACTGATTTTATAATGATAAATTGAACTATAGTTCAACATTTGTCAAATCAACGTGCAAACTGATGTCGAAAGGAGGCTGATACCTGTGGGAGATATTTTGATGCGGTAACAACCAGGACGGTCAGGATTTCTCACTCAATCGAATGAGTAACAACGCCAGCCAGAACCGGTAAAGACTGTAAATGCATATCATCGGCACCGAATACAAATGAATTACAAAAGTAGTTCATTTGTATTCGGCGTAATTTCACTTAAAAGCTAATTAAATGTTCAATTCTTCAGCCGGTATTACACGGAAACCTACCAAAATTAGTTGGTTATATCATTTAGTTCATTCTTTACCGATCGTTCTAATACATCCAGCGCCAGGTGATGTATTATCAACTCAGTTGTCAGCTTAACGGGCAACTACCTCACGTTACGTCTGGATAACAGGCGCAACACACACGTAAATCTGAGAGGAATTCCACATGGAAACTCAAAGAATTCGATATATAAACTTTACAGAAGGAATCATCCATGAACCAATTTACAGAGGACCTACATAATGTAGTAGCTCAAATCTTAGCCGGCGCAGAAATCTCTGATAGTGAAATTTTCAAAGAATTAACTATTGAACCTGATTTTTACAAGGTGCAGGACCAGTATTACGGTGGAAATGGTATCTATTTCAACTCTGAATCAGAAACCCGCTTTTCACTGCGTAGCAAATCCAAAGGTGTATTGTATCTGGCCACCACGGCATTTACAGGGCTGAAAGAGTTTTATCAGGATGCTCCGCTTGTTGAAACTGAGGATCTTGAGAAAAACTGTATGGCGGTAATTCAGGCAGCACGCACAATCAAGATTATTGATTTAGCTGCCCTGGCGCCCCATCTGAAAACTCCGTTAGGTTATTTGATGGGCTCTAAAGCTGTCTATGAGGATACTCAGTGGCTGGCAGAAGTGCTTTCTCATTATGCTGATGGTATTGAATATTTGTCTCAACACACCGGCAAAACCTGTATCGCGTTGTGGTCTGACGCCGTTGATGGAAACGGAATGCTGAAGAACATCTCAGTCACTCCGTTAATCCAGTTCAGTCTCAACGGACAAAGTACGCAGGCGATCTTAAAATCAAAGCTGGGTATTCTTACTCTCTGAGATTAAAAATGGGCCAAAAGGCCCATTTTTTTACATGGTATGGTTGGTACCAAAGTTTTCTGCCAGGATTCTGAAGTGGGTCATCTCTTCAGGCGTAGCGCCACGGCGCAGCGCGTCAACAATAGAGACATGTGTTTCAGTTCCCGGAATATCAACTTTACGGGTAAAGAAGTGACATTTCCGCACAGCACTGACCTTGTGTTTAATCAGGGATAATAATTCCGGGATGCCGGCCAGCATACCACCTTCTGAATTATTCTCACGTGTGCAAAACTGAAATACCGGGTAAAGGTTTTCAGAACCCCATTTAATCTGAATAACTTCACCACGGTTTCCTCTTTTATGCAGGGTTGGCGGCGTGGTTGCCAGTATTTTTATAACTGCCGTTGATTTATGCACTCCACCTGAATTCTCCAGCGACTTAAGAAATACTTCTCTCGCTTCAGCAAGATCTTCCTGGGCCTGTTTTTCAGGTGTCATGGTATTAATTAATGTCTGCAGCTGAGCCTGATTCTTTAATTCAGCCCAGAACGTTTCATCCTGCAGCGTGAGCAGTTCCAGTAACTTCTCGTGGGGCAGTTCATGCAGTGCTTCAACGAACTTGCTTCCCACATTCTGAATGCGGGTCTGCAGCAGCTGGATTTCAGTTTGCTCACGGTTTTTGAGGTGAGCACGGGCTTTATTAGGTGCATAACTGATGTTTGTCATAGTCGCCTCGTCTCGGGTGTTTAAGATTTCCATGACTTAAGAATACACAAAATCTTAAAGAAGTGCAATTTTTGTACTTCCTGCATTCCCTGCAAAATCTGCATTCCGATTTCCGCTATTTGAGGAAAGGTCACCCTGCTGAGGGCAGTTTGTCACAGAACACAACATACAGCCCTTCCCTCTCCTTCAGACCCCATCATCCAGGCAAAAACGATCCATTTTCGATCCTTTTCTGATCCCAATTCCTCCTCGCGCTGAAATATTTGTTTCTGATTTATGGTATATATCCAGAAAGCGGAAATTCAGCGCGCACCGCTCTGCGGGTTTTTTCCGTGGCAGTGGCGGTCGCGAGCAACGAAAATGACAGCAAAACTTCATCAGATTGCGCTGCGTGAAAAATGGCAGGGTTCCAGGGGTGTGACCCGACAGAATTTACGTAGCGTAAGCGGACCAACGGGGACACCATGAATCTGCCCTCTTTTATTAATGTCTCCCCTGCCCTGCCGGCGACAGGCCAGCCGGCTGGCCTGGATTACGGCCGCGCGCTTTCGCTACGCGAAATGGCACGGCACTATACCGAGCTGCCAAAATATCTGCTGGCGCCGGAAGTGGCCGGACTGCTGCACTTTGTTCAGGACTGGGGTCAGCACGCCTTTTTCAATACGTTATGGAATACCGGGGCACGCCTGAACGAAGGCCTTGCCCTGAGACGGCGTGACTTTCACCTTAACGAGAGCATTCCGCATGTCGTTCTGCGCACCGCCAAACAGCGGCGGGCCGGCGGCGGCCGTCCGCGTAAGGGAAAAAGCGCCAACCGGGTGGTGCCGTTATCGGACCCGGCTTATGTCGATGAGATGCGCCGGCTGTTCGCCAGCACGAAGGAGCAGTTTGAAGATGATCCGATTACAGGCGAACGTCGCGCGCAGCCGGTGTGGAATGTGTCCGACCGGACGGTGCGTAACTGGCTGGTCCGGGCTACTGATGCCGCGGATCGTGACGGCGTCAGACTGAGCATCGACGTCAGCCCCCATACCTTCCGGCACAGTTTTGCAATGCACCTTTTATATGGCCACGTTCACCCGAAGGTACTTCAGGGTCTGCTGGGTCATGAGAAGTTTGAGAGTACCGAGGTTTATACGAAGATATTTGCGCTCGACGTGGCTGCCAGTCAGCAGCTGCGGTTCACCCTCGATGCACGTGACGCGCTGCAGCTGCTGCGCGGGAATAACTAAAGCAAGGAAAGGCATATGTTTGATGATGATGACGCAGACCACGAACCCCGGCCCCATGAACTCAGTCCTGACGTTCAGGCCCTGATTAACAATGGTCTGGAATTTCTGGACAAAGCACGTGAAGAGCTGGAGGCATCTAAGGCAAAGTTCTCGGTTGTCAGTTTCTGGACGGCGGTTGAGATCCTGCTGAAAGTACCCCTCGTACACGAACACTGGAGCCTGGTCTGTAGCAAAAAAACGACGCCAAAAAAGCAGGCCTATCGGAATGGCGACTTTCAGTCGATAACCTATGAAGAGACCCGCAGTTTACTTCGTGATGTTCTGGAAAAACCGTTGCCGCCTGATACGCATAATGCCTTCGAGAAGGTAAGAAAGCACCGTAACCGCGTGGTGCATTTCTATCATTCTGCCTTTACCTACGCCGATCAGGAGCAGATTCAAAAAGAGCAGGCCGATGCCTGGTTTGCGCTAAATCGTTTTATGCGTGATCAGTGGTTATCAATTTTTGATGAACCTCTGACCTTAAAGCGTGCTTTAGACGAAGATGGAATGCTCAGGAACTCGCTGTTTTATGCTGATGCAAAATTTCGTTATCTCAAGCCAGAACTTGATGGACTCAAAAAACAGGGATGTTCAGTCTCTGCCTGCCGCTTCTGCAGCAAAGAAGCGGCGGTTGATATGCGTTTAAATGAGGAAAGCGGGAATACCCTGCACGAATCTGACTGTCTGGTCTGCGGTACCAGGTCAGATCAGTATCTCGAAGTGACCTGTCCTCACTGCGGGATAAAGCAGAATTTATACGCTACGGGTGAAACAGAATTCACCTGCTTACAATGTAACCACTCTTCATCACGCTACGATTTGCTTGATGAATGGGAGGGTAAACCAGAAGATTTCAGTTATTCAGGTCTTCCTGCAAGTTGTTCCGATTGTGACAGCTATGGGACGGTATGTGAGTACGGTGGTGGATACCTGTGCACCACCTGCCTCGTATTTCATGACTCACTGGAAACCTGCGGATACTGTGGCGGGCATTCAACCGCAGTCCCTGAAATGAGCGGACTTGTAGGATGTAACCTCTGTGATGGTAATAGATGGTTGCTGGAGGAATGAGCATTAAATGAATTACATTTGAAATTCATTTGAATTACAAATGTATGCCTTATGTAATTATTATCTGATAGCTATCAGAAATACAATAAAAACACAAATGAATTTCAAATGTATTACATTGAGGGTTTTCGATGTCAACGTGGACAGATATCTCTATCGGTAACTTCACTCTGTACGATACGCAGAATGACTATTATCAGTGGTATTTTCAGGAGGGCGATCGTGTCAGGGAGATTGTCAAAGAGGAGGACGGGAGCTGGTCAGACGAAACGTTTATCGGCTATCGAACAACCGTGGCACAGATGCGCCGACGGTTACAGCTGAATGGATATGACCGGGCTGCTCTCGAACGGGATTTTTCGACTGCCATTGAGTCCTGGAAAGCTGATTCCATTGCCGAGCTGGCCGAACTTGAAAGCGAAGAACATCTCCACGAAGAATATTATCTACAGTACAGAATCACCTGGCTGAAGGGCACTGTTGCAAATAGTCGGTGGTGATAAACTTATCATCCCCTTTTGCTGATGGAGCTGCACATGAACCCATTCAAAGGCCGGCATTTTCAGCGTGACATCATTCTGTGGGCCGTACGCTGGTACTGCAAATACGGCATCAGTTACCGTGAGCTGCAGGAGATGCTGGCTGAACGCGGAGTGAATGTCGATCACTCCACGATTTACCGCTGGGTTCAGCGTTATGCGCCTGAAATGGAAAAACGGCTGCGCTGGTACTGGCGTAACCCTTCCGATCTTTGCCCGTGGCACATGGATGAAACCTACGTGAAGGTCAATGGCCGCTGGGCGTATCTGTACCGGGCCGTCGACAGCCGGGGCCGCACTGTCGATTTTTATCTCTCCTCCCGTCGTAACAGCAAAGCTGCATACCGGTTTCTGGGTAAAATCCTCAACAACGTGAAGAAGTGGCAGATCCCGCGATTCATCAACACGGATAAAGCGCCCGCCTATGGTCGCGCGCTTGCTCTGCTCAAACGCGAAGGCCGGTGCCCGTCTGACGTTGAACACCGACAGATTAAGTACCGGAACAACGTGATTGAATGCGATCATGGCAAACTGAAACGGATAATCGGCGCCACGCTGGGATTTAAATCCATGAAGACGGCTTACGCCACCATCAAAGGTATTGAGGTGATGCGTGCACTACGCAAAGGCCAGGCCTCAGCATTTTATTATGGTGATCCCCTGGGCGAAATGCGCCTGGTAAGCAGAGTTTTTGAAATGTAAGGCCTTTGAATAAGACAAAAGGCTGCCTCATCGCTAACTTTGCAACAGTGCCATGGCGGGAACGGTGGCTCATCAGCGCCAAGGATGACGCCGGGAAAGCGCAGGTAGCAGAGCTGCACCGCGAAGCCCAGCCGATTGGCCGGGCCGCGCCGCTGCCGGATGATGGAGAGGTCGCTTTCGCTGAACGTGTAGTGACGGATCAACTCATCCTTGGTGTCCGGCAACGCCAGCAGGCTTTCGCGCTCGGCGGCGGAGAGGATCGAACGGCGGGGCATGCGGTTTCCTTCTTCTTGAAAACGTAGGTTTGTGACAAGCCCGCCAAGGCAACCGGCGCGGCACGGGAATCAAGGCATTGCGATTCTCGAAAATAGTTCTTGAAATTCTATTCTTGATTGCATATCATCTCAACGAGTTTCGATAAGAAAGGATGCGCATGCGACCGTCTGTTGTGCTTGACATGAAGCGAAGCGCAGTGCGTGAAGCGGTAGGCCGCTTTCGCGCCGCGAACCCGCGCGTCTTCGGCTCGGTGCTGCATGGCACCGACCGGGATGGCAGCGACCTCGACCTGTTGGTCGATGCGCTGCCCGGTGCCACGTTGTTGGACTTGGGCGATTTGGAAGAAGAACTGAAATCGCTGCTCGGCGTTGACGTCGATCTGCTGACTCCCGGCGACCTGCCGCCGAAGTTCCGGGCCAAGGTGCTCGCGGAGGCGCAACCGATATGAGCGAGAACCGCCTGCCCGATTACCTCGACCACATTCAGCAGGCCGCAACCGATGCGCGCAGCTTCGTGGAAGGGATGGCCAAGGACGACTTCTTGGCCGACAAGCGCACCCAGCAGGCCGTCATCATGAGCCTGATCGTCATCGGCGAGGCGGCCACAAAGGTGATGGATGGCTACGTCGAGTTCACCCAGGCGCATGCCGACGTGCCGTGGCGCAGCATGCGCAATATGCGTAATCGCATGGCTCACGGCTATTTCGACATCAACCTCGATGTGGTGTGGGAGACGGTACAGGAATGGCTGCCGGCGTTGCTCCAGCAATTGCCCGCCGTGCGTCAGGATGCCGACGATGAAGACCGTAACGACAACTGTGAAAGAGGAATCTCCGATGACTGTTGAATCGAGAATATTTTCTGTAGCCGAGTATGTTCAGCCGTCCGAAGGCGAGCCTATTCGTTCCGTTGTGCTTGAAACCCGAGACTCAATTATCGTGGTTTGGCATGTCCATCCCGGGCAGGAAATTGCGGCTCACATTCATCCTCACGGCCAAGACACGTGGACTGTTTTGTCGGGAATGGCTGATTACTTTCAGGGCAATGGGATTGTTCGTGCCCTCAGGGAAGGTGAGATAGCCGTGGCAAGACCGGGCCAAGTGCACGGGGCGCGAAATACAGGTACCGAGCCATTTGTGTTAGTCTCGGTTGTGGCATCAGCCAATGCCGGTTTCGTATTGGCTGAGCGATAGAGCCCAATCTCTGGAGTTGGTCCAATGAGCGGTCGGGGAGATAGGTAACAGACATGCAGCGGACACGGCTGCTAAACCAGGTCGCAAACCTCCTTGCGTCGCAGCGTGCCGCAAGCGACGCGATCAATCGAATGGGGTCGGCATGAGACTGAACACCATCCAGTTCCCGACCGCGTAGCCGCCTGTCCTGCCGATCAGGTCTTGACCATCGACGCCTGGGATCAGTCCTGAATGTTCTTGGAGACCACTACGTTATGAGCCGCAGCCGCCGCAAAACACCCATCGTCGGGCACACGACCTGCGGCAGCGAGCGCGAGGACAAGAAGCTCTGGCATCAGCGCTGGCGCACCCGTGAGCGCACGGCGCTGACCAGCGCGTCGCCCGAAGCCCTGAGCGCCCATCTGCCCCTGCTGGAAAACCAGGCCAGCAGCGTCTGGTCGATGGGCAAGGATGGCCGCTCCTACTGGCGCGTCAAGCGCCAGGCCGCCACGGCGGATCGCATCGCCAATCACAAGGGACGCAACCCGCAAGAACGCGCCTCCCTGAAAAAGCGCCTGCTGCGCAAGTGGATGAGCAAATGAAGCTCTCCTTCCATCAGCACATTGCGCTGTTCTGGATGATCGGTGCTCCGGGCGTCTTCGCGCCCGTGATCGAGAACGCCAAGCGGCCCGATGCCGGCGCCGTCATGGCGTGGGGTGTCGCGATCGTGGCGGTGATGATCCTCTTCACCCCTTTGCTGCTGCGCTGTCCACCATTCCGGCGCTGGTATGGCCGGACGGATGCGCTGTCGGAGCGGCAGCGCCAGGCGCTTGCCGAGCGCGGCCTGCGCCGCTACTACCAGACCGCTTTCGATGACGGCTACGTGCCCCGCGTGATGCCCTACGTGTGGCGCATCATCTGGACGGTCGGCGGGTTGATGGCTGTGACCGCCGTACTGCCTACCAACACCGGACGGCCAGCCTTCGATGCCTTGGTGGTCTTCTCGACCTGGTATCCGATAGGCGTGATGCTGCTGGTTTTCGCGTCGAGGCCCCTTGGCCGGTTGATTCGCCAAAGAGCACAGGAGCGGCGGAAATGAGCACGTCAACCATCGAGGCGCTGGCCAGCGCCTGGGCAAGGATTGCCGAGGAAGCGGAATTCCCCGCTGACTACGAGGGGACTGCCACACCACAAGCGCATCGGGCTAGCGAAGCTATTCAGGAGCAGATTCGGGAGCGCATCGTCGCCACCAACGACATGCGGCTGTTCAGCCTGCTGCACCTGCTGGGTCAGGCGTCGCTGCGCATGGAGCAAGCGCTGTGGCCGGAGGATTACGAGCGGATGACGCGCGAGGTTGAGGAAGCCCTGCGGCAAGCCACCGACGCCAACGCCAGATCGTACACCCACGAAGAAGTGATGCAGGCGATGCAGGAACGCATCGACCGGGCGCGAGACAAGCCATGTTGATTGGCTATGCGCGCGTCTCGACGCAGGATCAGAACCTGGAGCTGCAACGCGAAGCCTTGAGCAAGGCCGGATGTAAAAAGGTCTTCGAGGACAAGGTGAGTGGCACGCGGGCAGACCGGCCTGGCTTGGCCAAGACGCTCGAAATGCTGCGCGAAGGCGATACTTTGGTCGTCTGGAAGCTCGACCGGCTGGGCCGGTCGGTCAAGCAACTGGTCGATCTGGTCGGCGATCTGCACAAGCACGGTGTCCAGTTCAGGAGCCTCACCGACTCCATCGACACCGGCACACCATCCGGGCGGTTCTTTTTCCACGTCATGGCGAGCCTTGCCGAAATGGAGCGCGAGCTGACCGTCGAGCGCACCCGCGCCGGGCTGGAAGTCGCCAAGCAGCTCGGCCGCAAAGGCGGCCGCAAGCCGAAGATGACCGACAGCAAGATCGAGTCGGCCAAGAAGCTGCTGGCCAGCGGGGTGCCGCCCAAGGACGTGGCCAAGAACCTCGGCGTGTCCATTCCGACGCTGTACCGCTGGGTGCCAGCCTCCACGCACGCTTAGCGTGCTTTATTTAATGAGATGGTCACTCCCTCCTTCCCGGTACTATGCTGAGGACAGGCTTTCATTCGGAGAACCATCATGGAAAACATTGCGCTTATTGGTATCGATCTGGGTAAGAACTCTTTCCATATTCATTGTCAGGATCATCGTGGGAAGGCCGTTTACCGTAAAAAATTCACCCGACCAAAGCTAATCGAATTTCTGGCGACATGCCCGGCAACAACCATCGCGATGGAAGCCTGTGGCGGTTCTCACTTTATGGCACGCAAGCTGGCAGAGTTAGGGCATTTTCCAAAGCTGATATCACCGCAATTTGTCCGCCCATTCGTTAAAAGCAACAAAAATGACTTCGTTGATGCTGAAGCTATCTGTGAAGCAGCATCACGTCCATCTATGCGTTTCGTGCAGCCCAGAACCGAATCTCAGCAGGCAATGCGAGCTCTGCATCGTGTCCGTGAATCCCTGGTTCAGGATAAGGTGAAAACAACTAATCAGATGCATGCTTTTCTGCTGGAATTTGGTATCAGCGTTCCGCGAGGTGCTGCCGTTATTAGTCGACTGAGTACCCTTCTTGAGGACAGTAGTTTGCCTCTTTATCTCAGCCAGTTACTGCTGAAATTACAACAGCATTATCACTATCTTGTTGAGCAGATTAAAGATCTGGAATCTCAGTTGAAACGAAAGTTGGACGAAGATGAGGTTGGACAGCGCTTGCTGAGTATTCCCTGCGTTGGAACGCTGACTGCCAGTACTATTTCAACTGAGATTGGCGACGGGAAGCAGTACGCCAGCAGCCGTGACTTTGCGGCGGCAACAGGGCTGGTACCCCGACAGTACAGCACGGGAGGTCGGACGACATTGTTAGGGATTAGCAAGCGGGGCAACAAAAAGATCCGAACTTTGTTGGTTCAGTGTGCCAGGGTATTCATACAAAAACTGGAACACCAGTCTGGCAAGTTGGCCGACTGGGTCAGGGAGTTGTTGTGTCGGAAAAGCAACTTTGTCGTCACCTGTGCTCTGGCAAACAAGCTGGCCAGAATAGCCTGGGCACTGACGGCGCGACAGCAAACTTACGAAGCATAAAGGCAGAAATACACCAGTTTAAACAATCATTCATCTGGTTTTGCGAATACTGATATTGATGATACTAACGGCCCACCGGCCTGTTGAGGAACCTGTAAAACGGAAAGGCTCATTGAAGCCGTATATTTTCTGGAGGTTCATCAGGCGCGGAACTCATCGAGGCGCGGGAATAAAATCCCATTCAGACGCCGGATAGATTCAAGCAAGCCAACTTGTCGTCAAAATCGGTGTTGCAAAAACGGGAGTGACCATAGATTCCGTTTTCTGAGACGACCCCAATATATGAAAGGTGATCGCTAAGGCAGTCACCGAACTCGATAATAAAACCACTAATCGCCAGTCGCCAGTTCTGGAGCGGTATACTCCATTTTTTCGACGCATCCTTGATCGGCAGAGATATAATCTTCCGTACCGGTCATCTGTCGGGAACATTTTGCGTTTATAACTTGATAAGGTACAGTGGATCCCATATATGTATATTGAGGATGTCCCTCTGAAACTCAGGTATCCGTATCATGGGTTTAAAACCAGGTCCCAAACCAATTGCCAAGTCAACAGGAAAGCCAAATCAACGTCGTCGCGATAATAAGGATACGCCCGGTAATACACCCGGATTGAAACCCAGTAAATCTACCGGGAAATGATAATGAAGGGTATAAGTTTCGTACTTATACCCTTATTAGGAACGAAGTTGCAAACTTCGGTTACTGGAGTGGAACATCCCAGCGTTTTACAGCTGTCGCTGAAACCGGTACGCAGTAAGCGGCATCTTTCTGGAGTTTAAGCCTGACATCTGTATCGAACTCAGAATCCAGCGGATTAAATTTCCAGCTTTCCCTATAGGATTTGATTATTTCTTCAGGGCAAAGAAAACTGAATTGATTGGTGGTAAATATAGAAACAGCCCGAACCGAGTAATATTCTCCTGCTTTGATTTTTTTCCTATCCCAAACTGAATTAGAAAAAAACTCCTCCGGATACTCGCTAGATTTTATAATATAGCTGTGGGTGCTGAAATCACTTATACCTGAAAGTTTAATGACGGAATGAGTAAATATAACAGGTAAAACAGTTATTTTTGTAGAAATAAATAACAGTATCATCAGAGACACTATCAGGGAAGTGCTAATTTTTTTGGGGAGTTTATCCTTGGCATCCATTCTGAGGTAAACGAGGCCAGGCAAAATTGTCATAAAAAAACCATATAAGACATGAACGCCATTCCGGCCACGATCCTGAAACTTACCTTTTCAGTTGAAGCAGAAATATTCCTGAATACTATTTCCAGTGGAAACACCTGAAGATGCGCCAGCAGTGCTATACAGAGCGGGATGGCCACATAAATCTGGCATCGCCGCATCCATCTCACCTTCGTATTTTTAATTGATAAGTCGTGTTCTAGATATTTTCGGTTTATCAGGCAGGAAATAATTATGGTCAGTACACCGATACTTAGCAAAGACAGCCAGCCTGAATTATTTTTTACGGCCTGCTGAAATCGAAAGCATAGTAAAATACATAGATAAACGCCATCGGGAACAGTCCTGACAGCATCAGTATCGATAAAAAGTTATTCTGAATTTTATTGTATGTAGGAAGATTATTGATGTCCTGAGGAATGATAATCGGCATGAATATAGAGATTATAAAAAAGATAAATAACAGAATCGCTAATGAGAATACGGCTGCGCAGCAGACCAGAGCGAATAGACTCTTGATGCTCAACACCTCAAAGAAAACATCGAGTCTGTCAAGACGACTGAAATATCCCCAGAGCACAGTCAGCGCGATCCCAGATATGATACCAGACGGAGTTAATACCGAAATTAACAGCGTCTTCCATTTCTGATTCATTGTTAACCTTCCCTCTTTATTATGGTGGTTAAGCTAAATTAGCAGCGTTACATCGTACAGGCACTTACCCGAATCTGACCGTCAACAGCTGTTTGTGTGGCAATGTACGAAGAATTGTTTTTTATCTTCTACTAATTAAAATGTACCTTTGAAAAAGTAGACTTTCTGCGATACGCTCTGGCGGTATCATTTCCCCCGATTTTTCACGCAGCGCGCCGGACGGTTTCCGGCCCTGACGGAGCCCTGGATGACACAGATGCCTGATGATGATCCTGACCTGTCCATGTCGCCGGCGGTCATACCACCTGATGGGGATTTCCTGCCGGCGCTGACAGGCGGCGAGGGTCCGGTCAGTCCCGCCCGGGCGTACCTGCTTTCCCTGAATTCCCCCCGCAGCCGGCAGACCATGGCCTCGTTCCTTAGCATCGTCGCGGACATGCTCGGTTCAGCTTCCATGGATGCCTGCAGCTGGGGCAGCCTGCGGCGTCATCACGTGATAGCTGTGACCGAGCTGCTGCGCGATAGCGGGCGGGCCACGGCCACCGTCAACACCTACCTTTCGGCACTCAAGGGCGTGGCGAAGGAAGCCTGGATGCTCAGGCTGATGGACGTGGAAAGCTTCCAGCACATCCGGGCGGTGCGCAACCTGCGCGGCAGCCGTCTCCCCCGCGGCCGGGCCCTGCTGCCGGAGGAGATCCTAGCGCTGTTCAGTACCTGCGAGGATGATGGCTCCAGTATCGGCCTCCGGGATGCGGCGATGCTGGGTGTCATTCTTGGCTGCGGCCTGCGCCGGTCGGAGGCCGTGGGGCTGGATTTGAGTGACGTTGTCACCACTGAGCGAGCACTCAGGGTGCTGGGTAAGGGGAACAAGGAACGGCTGGCCTATATGCCGGCGGGCACCTGGCAGCGGCTAAAGCTGTGGATCGATGAAGTGCGCGGAGAAAAAGACGGGCCGCTGTTTACCCGTATCCGTCGCTTTGACACCCTGACGAATGACCGTCTCACCGACCAGGCAGTGTACCATGTCCTGCAGGTGCGCCAGCGCCAGGCAGGAATAGCGAAATGCGCCCCGCACGATTTAAGGCGTACTTTTGCCACGGCCATGCTGGATAATGGGGAAGACCTGATTACGGTGAAGGATGCGATGGGTCATGCCAGCGTCACCACCACCCAGCAGTACGATCGCCGCGGCGAGGCGCGCCTGCGAACGGCGCGCGACCGTCTGGATCTGATATGAACTTAACAACACGTTAAGATAACAAGTTAACAAGATAGTAGGTGTGGATGCTCGCATGCTTGCAATTTTCTGAAATGGTGTCACATTGGAACTTCCGTTAAAGTAGGTCTGCCGGCTATCCCGTTTCCCCTTCTGAACCGGGGTGGTTTGGATATGCGGGATGGCCGGTCCTTTTCGTTCTTTTGCCGGGTACCATATGTGATTTTTAGGGTTATGAAGCGTGAAAATCTTCTGCAACTTCAGAAAAGTAGCTGAGTAACCGTGTATCTCTCGCGGGCATACGTTCATGAGCCGGTGTTATCAGCCCCATCAGCAGAAAGCGGCCGCTATCCCACATGTGTTCTGTGTAAATGAGATAGTGATCTGAGGTACGGTTGTAATTCTCTTGTCTGGCACTCCAGGTGAGCTGGAAATGCAGATTAACGTGAATATGCTGGACGTTAGCATCGACAGCGAATGGCGGGTAATCAAAAGGGGCGTCCCTTCCAAGAAGATTTGACGGTGCGCCAGTTGATTTATACGTAATGAACTCTGCTTGTAACTGGCTCTCCAGCTCAGGGTAAACGGCAAACGTGGGCTGGAAAAAAGTATCCCACGTGACATGACTGTACTCAGCTGTTAACGCCATTTAGCCGCTGCCCTGTTGCCTGAATCCAGCAGGTGATTCATGGCCGAGAGGTTGATTCCAGAGTCACGCACTTCTGTCGTTCGTGTGATTTGATCAATAAGACTGAGGTAGTTTTTAGTCGCAAGACTGACCATTTTAATGGCCTTAAAGAATGCAAACTCAACAGAATTCCTGTCATACGACTGAACGATTTTTTTTTCCGGCAGCATCAGAACAAAGGACTCTGCGATACCTGCGACATGGATAGTATGATTTCTGATGTCGCTGGCGACTTTGATAGCGCCGGCGAAATCGCTGTCTGCATACCGTGCCAGCTCGATGCGACTTGAGCGTAATTCTTCAGCTACGTCATTGAGAGCAACAGTGAGCTCGCTGATATCGGTTTTGTTGACTCTGGAGCCCATTTCGTAAACCCGTTCAACAATCGTAGGCTGACACGCAACCGCTTTGGGTTGCGGCTGGAAACTGGCAAGAACCAGTGCCACTGCGGCCTGCAAGTGCTGGATTTTAAATTTCACGACGGGCTCCATAATCATCATCTCTCGACGAGGCGCTGCATTTTACTACTGAACTTAACTATATGCTAAAAAAAGTTGGTTGCATATGTGGCTGGCACAGCAAACAGGAAATTGAAATCTTCTATCTGGCCGTGGCTTTCCGGATTGCTACCTGAAGCCTGTCAGCGGTTACGGCTTCCGGGAAAACCGTGATGGTGTCGGGAGTCGCCCCGCTAACGGGCATGACGATGATCCCCGGCGTTCCGGTGAGTCCCAGCGCCTCCGACAGATTGCTGTTTTTCTCAAGAGACGCGGTATGGTCGCCAGGAGCTGAGGTGGCCAGCCCCGCCTTTGACGCTGCAACGCGAATATCCTCCACCGTCAGTTTGCCTTCATTATGCCCGGTGGCGTAGATGGCATTGTGATAGGTGGCATAGGCCTGCGGCCCTTTCTTTTGCCAGACCGTCAGCCCCTGCTGCGCTGCCTGAAGTGAGGCTTCCCAGCGACCACCAAAAATTGGCCACTCCTTAAAGAGGTAGCGGACGTCCGGCTGCGCTTTCATGACCTTCTCCAGCTCCGGCGCAAAGCGGCTGCAGAACACGCACTGGTAATCAAAGAATTCAATCACCGCGACCTTTGCATTATCAGGCCCGTAAGCCGGGGTATCCGGATCATGCAGAAGGTTCGCCTGATTCTCCATCACGCTGAGTGCAAACATCTTCTGCTTACGTGCCTCCTGCTGTTCCTGCAGCTTATGACTGACCGTCACCAGTATCTCCGGGTGGGATACCAGGTAGTCTGCTGCGATTTCCCCGATACGGGCCTCCTGCTCCGGGCTGAATATCGGCTGAGGGGCCGAAGCGTGTGCCGTTGCAATAAAGCCAATGTATGTTGTAACTATTAATGCTGCTAATTTGTGTACTTTCATCGTCTGAGTCTCATTGTTAAATGGGGGATTAGCGTTCTTTCTGAATGGTACGGGTGAGGGTCTGTTCTTCACGCTCCGGCATGCGGCCGCGTTCAGTATTTTCTGCCACCCTGAGCATGTCGCGCTCAGCGTTTGCCAGATCTGCAATCACACGCGATGCCCGCGACTGTTCACCGGATGCCTTGTCAGCACCTTCCAGCTCACTCCTGACACCTGCAGCAGCTTTCATTTCCTGTCCACCGGTGTTTTCCTCACCTCTCACCCTAGCGATTACATCTGCATCCGGGGTGAGTGGTTCCGGTTTACGCGGGTTAATGTCTTCCGGTTTCAGTCTGATCACCTCTTCCTGCGGAATTTCCGGCAGCAACGACTCCGGCTGCCTGTTCCGTCCGGCGTCTTCATTGCGAATCTGGTCTGCCAGCATCTGTTCGCGCAGTTGCTGTACGTTCTGCTCGTCAGTCAGCGTGGAGACAATACCCGGAGAGACATCCTGTTTTGTCCCACCGCTCACCTTAAGCAACCATGCTGAAGGCGGTTCATCGCCGGTCTGCCAGACCACGCCGTCCTTCGGGTGATGTCGTACTGCATCAAGCGCGGCCGCCAGGTCACTGGCCACAATCGTGTTGCCTGACTGGCTTCGCTGCAGTACCGCACCACGGGCACGTTCTGTCATGACCATCCGGGTCTCCCCCTGTGTCATCCGCCCTTCCGGGCTGGCAACCAGGGAAACCAGGGCCAGGCCCGCACTCCTGCCATTGTTGTCATACACCGGCAGCGCCAGCGCCGGTTCAGGAAAGCGCCGGGTGGCCGGGATGATTTTTGCCGTCAGTGACGCATCCTGCATGCCCTGATGGCGCACCCAGGCGCGACCGATGGCCGTTTTATTCACCGGCTGCCCCATTGCCCAGATGGCTTTCGCCTGTTTGCGCTGCGTTTCTGGTGCCAGCGCATCGTGCGCCGTTTTGATATCACGCTCCGGCGTTTTTACCGCCTTAACCCAGTCCGCTTTCTTGTCGGTGTAAATCTGGACGTGCTCCTTGACGCGGGAAGTTGAAATATAGAAGGCACGTCGGGAAGCCAGTGCCTTACGTCCGTCTTTCGTGCCCTCAAGCGCAATGACATAATCGCTACTGGCCCCCTGTGCGCCGTAGCCGGTATCCGGATTGCAGAAGGTCACGCTCTCCACGTCTGGCGCCATAAAACCGCTGCCGTCCGGCAGACGGTAAAACTGCCAGAAACCACCCTGATAATCGGGGCAATAACGCTGTGCATAGGCGTACACGGACGCCTCAGCGGTCATATAGTCGCCGCCGAACATATCGGGCAAAAAGGTCAGACGCTGCGCGCCCTCAAGACGAACGGCATCACAACAGATCACGGTCTGGTTCATAGATCCTCCACGGTTAACATATTCTCGGTTCCGGCATCGCCGTGACGACACGACAGACCGGCGAAAAGCGGAGGACGCAGGGGCGACGCCGCAAGCCGCAGCGCAAAGCCTTCACGGGCTGAATGCACCGTGAAGGGTGCGAACGGGTGAGGACGGAGGCGACAGCGAACCCTTGTGGCCGATGCGGCCGGGCTACAGTGAAGTCACGGCTATGCCGTCGCCGCACGGCGTTTCAGGGGAGTTTTACTGTCCCGACGCGGCCCGGCGGGCGGCGGCGGATAAAGGCGGAAGGTACTGACATCCTTATTTTGTACTGGCTGGTTAAAAAATGTAGATTCATGAGTTGCGTTTTACAGGAGTCAGATAATGCGCGAAGAAATTTTAGATAAGGCTACCAAAATTGAATCCCTGCTTTGCAAGCTTGGGGGAAGTGGTCGCGGAATGCATGAAAAATTAAGCTCAATTGAGCAAATTATTGATACCACTTTTGTTAAAAAAATTCGCTGGATCGCCAGCGTGCGTAATAAGGCTGCGCATGAAGCTGATTTTTACGTCGACATTGCTGATTTTATAGAAGGCGCGGATCAAGTTATTGCGTACCTGGAAACGATAATTGCCGAACAACACCAGACATCGAAGAATGACGGAAGCAAGGAATCAAAGGGCTGGAATGAAATGTCCGGATGGGAGAAAGCAGGTACTGTTGCTGTAATAGGTGCAGGTATAGTGTTTACTCTTTTCAAGATTTTTGAGTAGGTTCTGCATATTAGGCAGCCGGGGGATTCCCCCCGGCTCGTTATCAGGCAGCCAGTGCGTCTTTGAGCGCATATACGTCGTTACGTGCCGCCTGCACGGACTCTGGCTCCGGCCGTCCGGCCTCCCATGCCTGCCCGGTACGGTGCTCCAGCTCGCGTTCATAGCCACGCACGACGCGGGAAAGGAGGGATGCCGGCACACTGACCAGGCGGTTTGCAGCCTCGCGCTGACGGGCCAGGAGGTCGCTGACGTCTGAATTTGTGACACCATCCCGGCGGTAATCCGCCATAGTCATTGCACCGATGTCCTTCATCACGGCACGAATTTCGGCCACATCCGGTTCGGGCTGGTTTTCACGGCAGGCCACGCTGATCCCCTCTTCCGTCCAGACCAGCAGGGTCAGGGGTTCGTCAAAAGTGAACATGTTTTCGAGCTGCACACAAAGTTCTTCACGGGTTCCGTACATTGTTTTTCTCTCTTTATCAGTGTCAGAGGCCGGGCCTTCGCCCGGCCGGGTCAGTCAGTCCTGAAAGGTTTCGTCCAGCACCAGGGCTTCGCGGTATGCTTCCAGTAGCAGGGTGTTAATACGACGCAGACTCTGGGCGGCCATTCGTTCAGCCAGCGTGGCCGCATCGTGCCGGTGCTGTGATTCGAGACGGTTCAGCAACATCCGCACGTCACACATGGCGTTACTCAGTGCGGCCACGTCCGCACGCAGGTCTTCAAGTCCGGGATAGTTCATGCGGCCTCCGGCCAGTCAGGATAAAAACCGCTGTCATTTGCCGCCGGCATTCTTCTCGCCCGTTCAACCTGTGCGAGACGGCGAACACCGGCGGCGTGGTACTGTTCCAGCATCTCGATACCGATGTAGCGGCGGCTGGCTTCGGCGGCGGCCACGCAGGTGGAGCCGCTGCCGGCGAACGGGTCCAGGACAATGGCGCCCGGACGCGTGAGGGATTCAATCAGCGGGCGCAGGCTCTGCACCGGCTTCTCGGTCGGGTGGTGGTGGTTGCCCGTGTATTTCCAGGGGATCACGTCCGGGATGGGACGGTCCGGCGTCTGCGGTCGGCCCTTCGCCAGCAGGTAAGCGTTCTCATGGGTGTAGCCCACGAAGGTTGATTTTGACGCGTAGCTTTTGGCAAAGACGACATGCCCGACAACGCGGAAGCCGGCCGCTTTCCAGGCATTCAGGAACAGTTCTGCACGGTTCCAGGCGTAAAAGCTCACCATCAGACTGTCGTTTTTCAGGACACGGTACATTTCGTGGCACGCAGGCTGGAGCCATTCTGCTGAATTGTCCCCGGCCAGGGTGCGGCCGGTGCGGTCCTTGTAGCCCACAAGGTATGGCGGATCGGTGAGAATAAAATCGACGGCACGCGCCGGAAAACGGGACATCACCTGCACGCAGTCACCCAGGATAAAACGGGACATAGACACACTCCTCTCTGATATGCGGCACCCTGTTGCGCCGTGCCGCCACAAAAACCCGGCTCTGAGCGGAGGGTGCAGGGGCGATACCGCAAGCCGCAGCGCAAGCCTTTCACGGGCTGAATGCACCGTGAAAGGTGCGAACGGGTGAGGATATCGACGAAGTGAACCCTTGTGACCGCAGCGGCCGGGTTAGCGTGAAGGCACGGCGTTGACACCCGCCGCCGGCAGGGCGGCATAAATGCGGAGGGAACCGACACCCTTTGCGTCCCGAATGACAGGACATGACTGCCCGGTGGCGGCCTGTTTTTGTGCGATATATGGCGGGTGTAAATGCGTGGGTGTTATGTGATCATCCGTCCTGAAACCATCTGAAGGGTTTTCACTTAAAACGAATGGCATGATTTCAGGACACCTTCCTCCCCGGGAGGTGTCCATTTTTTGGTGTCAGCGCCCCTTCACCCGGTCAATGGCAGACTGCAGTGTGTCCCAGTTAAATCCGATGCCGGCATCGTGGCTGTGGTTGCAGATACGCATGGCTTCAGCAATCTCCTCCTCAGTCAGGCTGTTATCAAGGGACAGAAAGTCATCTTCAAGCCAGAACGTCCCCATACACAGTGCATCAGGCGGATACTGCTGTAGTCTCGCGATGAGTGCCGCCACGGTCACATCATCGCGACAGGCTGAAAGAGGCGGCAGCACGCGATCGGCAATGTCATTCCAGCACCAGTCATCGTCCTCCGGAACCGTCGACCGGAGCGTGGTTTTCTCCACTCCCGGTAGCAGGGAAAGCTGCTCCAGAATTTCACCCAGGCACAGTCGTTCACTGCTGGCATCCTGGCTCCCCAGGTAATGGTTGTTGATATACACGGCAAATTCGCCGTTATTCAGTTCAATACAGGTCAGTCTGAACATGGTTATGTCCTCAGCATCCGGCACCTGTCTGCGCCGTGCCGACACAAAAACCCGGCGGAAAGTGGAGGACGCCAGGGCGATGCCGAAGCCGCAGCGCAAGCCCTTCACGGGCTGAATGCACCGTGCAGGGCGCGAACGGGTGAGGACGGAGGCGAAAGCTTCCCTGGCGGCCGAAGCGGCCGGGTTAGCGTGAAGGCACGGCGGGTAATCTGTCCGGGAAGATATTAAGCGGGAAAATTTTACATTAGGTTAAAACGTGATTTACATCACATTTTGTCACTGTATAATCGCCGAAAAATTATGCGATTTATTTTGACGGCAGGGATGAGATGTCACCCTGCCGTTTTTTTTCCTGGAGTGTTCAGTGCAGAATTTAATGATGTTCTTGCTCAGGATCGGCCCTTCGCCTTTTTATCGTCAAAAGCCAGGAGAATCCCGAGTCCGATGAGTGAGGCGTAGCAGACCTGCATCACGATAGTCACCGGGAGAGAGATGTTATCAACCAGAACCCCTGGAATGACGGCGGCCACGCCAGCCAGTATCATCCCCCGCCCGATCTTCTTCACCCAGTCGGGCCACTGAGATTCAGGCACGTTCCGGGCACGCAGAAGGTTGTGAATGAACTGCTCTGCTGTTCGTTTAATCACTGACATGTTTTTAGTCTCCAAATGCCCGTCGCATGTTTTTCTTTATTCCGGCGGTTTCCGCTCCGGGTGATGTGGTGACGGGCGAAGCCGCTTTTTCCGTCTCTCCCGCTTCGCTGATGCCCGCGCCGCCAGGTTCTGCACGAACCATCTGCCGGACAATGGCCTGTAACTCACTGACCGTAGCCGGTGGCACCGGCAGGCTGGCCAGCAGACGCGGCAACTCCGGCGCCGTGGTGTGCAGTGCCAGCCCGGTGATAATGAGGTTTCTCAGCAAATCGCCACGCAGGCGTGACGATACCCCTGCCAGCAACTCTTCAACCCGCTTACTGCTCCGGTCATCCTGAAGCGCAAGCGTGTAGCGCCTGCGTTCCCTCTCCGCAGGCATTTCTACGGACAGTTTCCGGGTATCAGGCTCTTCCGGTAACCCGGACAGGGATGACCAGGTTCCGGATACCATCGCCATCACGGCACAAAGCCGGACGGCGCTGAGCTGGCCGTCAAAGAACACCGGGATTAGCGCAGGTAAACGGGGATCAGCCTGATACACCACCGCACCTGCGGTGGCGACTGTCCGGATAAATTCACCGCGCAGTGGCTGCGAGATGGTGTTTATGGTCGCCATCGCCGCGATGTCGGTGCGATCATCACTGTGCAGATAGAAAGAATACAGGCCGTCCGGCACGTTTAGTCCTCTTTATTGTACAGGGCAATCTCTCTGGCCAGCGCCAGCTGGGGATCGCCAATAACCTCGATACGTTCAGGAGCCAGAGGCCAGGCCTGACGTATCGCCTCTTCGATCAGGGAAGCCCCTCCCCCGACCAGAAATACCCGGTTCACGTTCCTGAAGGCGGTCAGCTCGCTGGTCACGCGCGCACCCAGTGCGGCAATCGCTTCGGCTATTTTTCCCCGGACGTAATCAATCTTTTCGGCGTCGTTGATGACCCGCTGTAAATACTCACCATCATCCCGGTGACGGATGACACTGTCAGCAATCAGGGCGCTGGTTTCACTGTCTGCTGCCCGCAGTGCACCTGCGGCTGCGCGTGTCACCAGTGAAACACCGACAGACGGGTTACCATGTACCGCACTGATATCATCAAACTGACCAACAATTACACCTGCATCGAGCGTGGTTCCGCCGAGATCGATAATCAGGGTGGTTTCACCGGCTCCGGGCTGAAGCTGAGACAGTCTGGTAAACGCTGCCGGCAGTGATTCCGGCATGACCTTCACATCCGTCACGGTGAAGGCGCAGCCTTTGTTGAGTGTCAGTTCCCGCATGAGGTTCTCCCGTTTACGGCGGATATTCACCTCATTGCGCTGACAGTCCTGATCGTAATACTCACTCAGGGGCAGCGTGACCGTCAGGCTTACCGGCTGCGGCTCCAGGCCACTGTTCAGCAGAGCATGGTGAACAGCCAGCAGGTTAAGATCGCCGTACTGATAGTCCACGTTCGTCGTCGGAATCGCATCCCGGCTTACACTGTCCCACGTGTATTTCAGTGGCCCCACCTGATAGTTGAACGTCGCCGCACTGAATTCCGCCACTTTCCAGCCGTGCCGGAATGAGTTTGCCGAGATCCGGGTCTTCAGTTCATCGCCTTCAAACCATGCCAGCTTAACATTTGTTGAACCATCATCGCAGAAAATCTTCATCATTATGCACCATTAGTTACACTCAATTTGATACTAATTATAAGAGCAAAATGAAAAAACAAAAGCGTTATTTCTCAAATTGAGACACTCAAGAATATCAAAATGATAATTACAATCAATTTGAGTAACTTATGCATCTCACATAGTTCTTAATGCGGGCCTTCTGGATTATCTTTGCCTGGTTAAATATACTGTATGTACATACAGTATATTTTTTTAGTCAGGAGGTAACATGAAGCTACAGCTTTTTAGCCCCGGGACAGATACCCCGCCACAGACCCATCCGTTTTTCGCCGATCTGGCCAGCTGCGGTTTTCCCAGCCCAGCCGGCGATTACGTTCAGTCAGATCTGGATCTGCATGAGTACTGCATAAGGCATCCGAGCGCGACCTATTACCTTCGGGCCTGTGGCGACAGTATGTCTGACGGCAGCCTTTATAATGGCGATCTGCTGGTTGTGGACAGTGCAGAGAAGCCCCGGCACGGCGATATCGTTGTGGCCAGCGTGCAGGGGGAATTTACGGTCAAACGGCTCCTGCTGACGCCACGACTGACACTGCAGCCCATGAACGCCACCTGGTCCCCCATCTATCCGGACCCGGACGAACTGGACATTTTCGGTGTCGTCACGCACATCATCCACCGTCCCAGGGAGATGTACTGATGTTTGCCCTGGCCGATGTGAACAGCTTCTATGCCAGCTGTGAACGTGTTTTCCGCCCGGATTTAAAAGGGAAACCCATTGTCTGCCTTAGCAACAATGACGGCTGCGTGATCGCGAGAAGTGCCGAAGCGAAGCCCTGGATAAAAATGGGCACCCCGTGGTTCCAGATGAAGAACGAACGTTACCCTGAAAAAATATTTGCATTTTCAAGTAATTATGAGCTTTACGCCTCGATGTCAGCGCGCGTGATGAGCTGCCTCGAGGAGCTGGCGCCGAGGGTGGAACAATATTCAATTGACGAGATGTTCCTCGATCTGAGCGGTGTGTCGCATTGCATGGACCTGGAAGACTTTGGCCGGCAGCTGCGCCAGCACGTATATGACTGTACCCGCCTGACCATCGGCGTGGGGGCTGGACCTACGAAAAGTCTGGCAAAATCAGCCCAGTGGGCCTCCAAAGAGTGGAAACAGTTCCGGGGCGTGCTGGCCCTGACGCGGGATAATCCTCAGCGAACCCGTAAACTGCTGTCACTTCAGCCGGTCGAAGAGGTCTGGGGCGTGGGAAATCGCATTGCACGCAAGCTCAATGTACTGGGTATCAGGACCGCACTTGATCTGGCCCTGACGAACCCGGCCTTCATCCGGAAAAATTTCTCCGTGGTTCTCGAGCGAACGGTGCGCGAACTGAACGGGGAAAGCTGCATGTCGCTTGAGGAATCACCACCAACGAAACAACAGATTGTCTGTAGTCGCAGTTTTGGCGAGAAGATTACGGAGTACGATTCGCTCCGCCAGGCTGTCTGTCAGTACGCAGAACGGGCCGCTGAAAAACTGCGTCAGGAGCACCAGTATTGCCGGCACATTTCCGTTTTCGTCAAAACGTCTCCGTTCGCCGTTAAAGAACCTTATTACGGCAATGTGGCCACGGAGAAACTGCTTACCCCTACTCAGGATACCCGTGACATCATTGCGGCCGCCACAACGGCTCTGGAGCGCATCTGGAAGGATGGCCACCGGTATGCCAAAGCCGGAGTGATGCTGAATGACTTTACAGGTTCAGGCGTTTCGCAGTTGCAGCTGTTCGACGAACGGCCACCACGTCCTCACAGCGCTGAGCTGATGAAGGTTCTCGATGGAATTAACCATTCCGGCCTGGGACATGTCTGGTTTGCCGGACGAGGAATTGCGCCTTCCTGGCAAATGAAACGCGATATGCTGTCCCCTGCGTACACCACCTGCTGGAAAGATATCCCCATCGCGCGGATCAGTTAAATTTCGCCTTTCAGAAAGAGCCAGTAGTGCTCGCCGCAGCCGAACGACAGGGCGAAGCCCGCGAGTGAGCGAGGAAGCACCAGGGAACAGAACGAACATATTCTGCTTACGCTCGGTATTGAATGGATACCCTACTCAGGTTTATCCACTTATCCACATGCATATTTTTATAAGATCTTTTTAAAGGGTTGTTAGATCTACCTTTTTAGAATACCTCTAAACCCTTTAACCATGCGGCTTTCAGAAGGTTCTCTGTGACAATTTGCCCTTTCTCTGTGACAAATCACCCTCAAATCCCCTATTTAACTGTGACAGACTGCCCTTAACCCTGTGACAAATTGCCCTCAAAAAATGCCAGATATCACAAAGTTATCCCTAGTTGTTGACTCTGTTTCAATAAGTGTGACAATCTAAAAACCTGTCACACTTAACATGGATCTGTCATGGCGGAAGTTGCGGTTATAAATCATAAGAAACGTAAGAATAGCCCGCGAATTGTCCAGTCTAACGAACTGACTGAAGCGGCTTACAGTCTTTCCCGAGATCAGAAGCGTATGCTTTATCTTTTCGTGGATCAGATCAGAAAATCTGACGGTACACTTCAGGAACATGATGGTATCTGTGAAATTCAGGTCGCGAAATATGCAGAAACCTTTGGGCTAACTTCAGCAGAGGCCAGTAAGGATATTCGCCAGGCGCTGAAAGGTTTTGCCGGTAAAGAGGTCGTTTTCTATCGGCCAGAAGAAGACGCCGGTGAAGAAAAAGGTTATGAATCCTTTCCCTGGTTCATTAAGCGTGCCCACAGCCCCTCCAGAGGCCTTTATAGCGTTCATATCAACCCCTACCTTATCCCATTCTTTATTGGCCTACAGAACCGCTTCACGCAGTTCCGCCTGAGTGAAACTAAAGAGATCACTAACCCCTATGCCATGCGCCTGTATGAATCCCTTTGTCAGTACCGTAAGGCTGATGGTTCTGGAGTGGTTTCACTGAAGATTGACTGGATTATGGAGCGATATCAGTTACCGCAAAGCTATCAACGTATGCCTGACTTCCGCCGTCGTTTTTTGCAGGCCAGCGTGGATGAGATCAACAGCAGAACTCCGATGCGTCTGTCTTACATAGAGAAAAAAAAGGGCCGCCAGACCACGCACATTGTGTTTACTTTCAGTGATATAACATCAATTCTGCCCGATTAATTAGAGGGTGGCTTGTCACATTTAAGAGGGTAGTTCGTCACACTTGTTTGCTGAGCTGAGGGCAATTTGTCACTGGAAACCATCCAGAGCCCTGTTCCGGGTGGATTTACCTATTCGGATTAGCTCCCAAACCTGCTTTATCGCCCTTTATGAGGGCAAATTGTCACAGTTATTTAAGGGCGTATTGTCACATGTCCCTGCAAAAACTGAGTGCCAGTTGTCACACCCATGTTTCCATGCCCTGTCCCTCAGAGTGAGGGTAAATTGTCACAGTTTGCCTGAAACAAGGAAGCCTCATCCCTAGCGCTGTATTTTACCTGCACTGAAAATGTGTCTGAGCAAAACACTGTTAAACGTTTTATCTGAAGCAGCTGGCCAGCCTGGCGGGTCTGTTAGCAAAACGCCTTCCTGCTCCATCCAGCTGTGAGTGTAATGTTTACGTTCGATGTAGTCCTCTGACTCATAACCCATTGTTTCAATGATGAACGTCGTTACTGAGCTTCCAGTTGCGGGTACCACATTCAGGATGAAATCAGGATGGATCACTTCCTCCACACCGTCCTTGATACTTTTCGTCGTGAACAAAGGTTTGCTGAGGCTTATCGCATCCGGGTGATTTGGCTGATTGCTGGCATAACTGCTCGCATTGATGATCACCTTAAGGGTGTCACGTTCCTTGTTACTGTCGACAGGCACCGGATTATCCAGCGTGTAGGCTGCATGGGCATAGCCTTCGTGGCAGTAAACGTTACCATCCCTTCCCCTCCTGTATTCAATAATGACCCAGTAAGGAGCTCGACTGCCGGCATTGTAGGAGTTTTCGCCATTTATACTGACCCGCGCCTCCGGCCGGTGCGTGAAAGTTTTTCCCCGAACGTTGAAGGTCACTTCTTCCCGGGAGGCGTCTGCCGTTATTCCGATGACATACACGCACGGTTCTTTTTCCTGACTGTTGAAACCGTCCGTCTTTTCAAGAGCTGAGAGCATTTCGTTAATGCGTTCGATACTCAGCCAGGGGGCGCAGCTGAATAACTGATTCAGGGAAGTACCATTCCTCATTGAGTGGTTATCCAGCACTTCTTTTATCCTGCTGATTGCCCCCGAAAGCCCCGGACTCTGGTTCTCAGGAATCAGTTCCAATTGATTCAGACCTGCAGCCTGGACCAGCGTCAGTAATTTGCGTCCCAGTGCCGGGACGGGTTTCAGTGTCTTACGCCTGCGCTTACGTGGCACTACCGGCCCATCCACGGGGACTGCTCTTGTATCCTTCTTCCTGTCCGGGAGCCAGTCATCGCCTCCGACAGGGTTCAGAGGGCTGGTTTTACTTTCACCTTGAGTGTTGTCAGCATCCTTCTCTTTTTTAAGACGATACAGCGGGCACTGTTCATCATGCGGCCTTGTGGTTTTTACATGGCGTAACTTGGCCACGTTCACTTCGCAATTATAGGGACCTTCAATTCCAGATACCGGGTCAACACAGTCACACTTGATCCATAGTTCCTGTCTGTCCATCTCTTCAAGAACCTGGTTAACAATGCGTAAATCAGCATGACCGGGTTTGCGCCCATTGCTGAAGACGTGAAGCAGGGCTTCCTTTTCCGCCAGGTTCAGTTTCCTCTCAAACCGCCCTCTGGGATTTTTTTTCCAGACCAGTTCCATACCTTTCTCCTGACAGCGAAACCCTTCAAACGATAAGATTGAGATGAATTTCAAAAGTAATACAAAAGAGATACAAATGAAATACAATAAAACATACTACGGGAATGCAAATGAAGTACAGACACTGAGATTTCACTTAGGTCTAGCTCTTCATTTTTCGGCGATGTTGTTTTATAAATGACATACAAATAAAACACAAAAGAATTACATTTGTACGTCATTTTCATTCTGAAATTGTTGCTGAAGCCCATCCAGAATCTGTTTGTCTATACCAGCCAGAAATTCGTGCATGAGCTCCTCGAGCTGATTTACATGATGGCGCTCAATTAAATGGTGCTTCCCTTTCTTATCCCGGCCATTTCGATGAACAATGTCGTGTCGAATGATCACTGAACGCGCTATATCCTTCAGTATATCGGGCGGGAAACTGACAAGGAGACATTCCTGATAGAGTTTTTTCACTGTCGGGATATGATGAAATGACAGGCTGAATAGCTCCTCTTCGATAACTTTATCGAGAGAATCAAGTTGGTTATAAATGTCTGAAAGAGGTTTTTTGGCGCCGCCCTTGAATTTCTCGTAGCTCTCAACGAAACGCCGCTTGACCGAAGGATGCTTTACTGCCCGTATGAAGATATCTGCAAGGTAAGCTTCCATGACGGTAATGATGCCGGAGTAACACATTCTCAACAGCACAGGATTTTCGGGTGTTGAGGTGACCAGTGCACTTAACTCAGAGAGGCTCTGTCTGACATGTCTAAGCGGTTGAGTGGCTCCTGCATGTTGTTCTTCCAGATCGTCAAAATCATCAGTCAATTCGGCAGAAATGAGCCATTTCAGGTCCAGTTCGCATACAGCATCATCCTCAGTGATTAGCAGAATCGCTAAAGAGTAAAAGTCTTGTTGTGTACACGGGAAATTAAAGTTCGAATCACGAACCCAGGGGCAATCACCGTCAACCGAGCTGACCATCAGGGAAAGCATCGGATCACCGGTTTCAATCCACGTCAAAAGTTGGGAAAAATCTCTCTCGTTACTCGGCCAACATGCCGCCGTATTTAACCGCTCAAGCCAGTCATCCAGCGTCGCATTTTCAAGAACCGGGATGACGTGCTTCAGCCGGCACTGTTGCAAAGTTAGCGATGAGGCAGCCTTTTGTCTTATTCAAAGGCCTTACATTTCAAAAACTCTGCTTACCAGGCGCATTTCGCCCAGGGGATCACCATAATAAAATGCTGAGGCCTGGCCTTTGCGTAGTGCACGCATCACCTCAATACCTTTGATGGTGGCGTAAGCCGTCTTCATGGATTTAAATCCCAGCGTGGCGCCGATTATCCGTTTCAGTTTGCCATGATCGCATTCAATCACGTTGTTCCGGTACTTAATCTGTCGGTGTTCAACGTCAGACGGGCACCGGCCTTCGCGTTTGAGCAGAGCAAGCGCGCGACCATAGGCGGGCGCTTTATCCGTGTTGATGAATCGCGGGATCTGCCACTTCTTCACGTTGTTGAGGATTTTACCCAGAAACCGGTATGCAGCTTTGCTGTTACGACGGGAGGAGAGATAAAAATCGACAGTGCGGCCCCGGCTGTCGACGGCCCGGTACAGATACGCCCAGCGGCCATTGACCTTCACGTAGGTTTCATCCATGTGCCACGGGCAAAGATCGGAAGGGTTACGCCAGTACCAGCGCAGCCGTTTTTCCATTTCAGGCGCATAACGCTGAACCCAGCGGTAAATCGTGGAGTGATCGACATTCACTCCGCGTTCAGCCAGCATCTCCTGCAGCTCACGGTAACTGATGCCGTATTTGCAGTACCAGCGTACGGCCCACAGAATGATGTCACGCTGAAAATGCCGGCCTTTGAATGGGTTCATGTGCAGCTCCATCAGCAAAAGGGGATGATAAGTTTATCACCACCGACTATTTGCAACAGTGCCTGTATTTCTGCCTTTATGCTTCGTAAGTTTGCTGTCGCGCCGTCAGTGCCCAGGCTATTCTGGCCAGCTTGTTTGCCAGAGCACAGGTGACGACAAAGTTGCTTTTCCGACACAACAACTCCCTGACCCAGTCGGCCAACTTGCCAGACTGGTGTTCCAGTTTTTGTATGAATACCCTGGCACACTGAACCAACAAAGTTCGGATCTTTTTGTTGCCCCGCTTGCTAATCCCTAACAATGTCGTCCGACCTCCCGTGCTGTACTGTCGGGGTACCAGCCCTGTTGCCGCCGCAAAGTCACGGCTGCTGGCGTACTGCTTCCCGTCGCCAATCTCAGTTGAAATAGTACTGGCAGTCAGCGTTCCAACGCAGGGAATACTCAGCAAGCGCTGTCCAACCTCATCTTCGTCCAACTTTCGTTTCAACTGAGATTCCAGATCTTTAATCTGCTCAACAAGATAGTGATAATGCTGTTGTAATTTCAGCAGTAACTGGCTGAGATAAAGAGGCAAACTACTGTCCTCAAGAAGGGTACTCAGTCGACTAATAACGGCAGCACCTCGCGGAACGCTGATACCAAATTCCAGCAGAAAAGCATGCATCTGATTAGTTGTTTTCACCTTATCCTGAACCAGGGATTCACGGACACGATGCAGAGCTCGCATTGCCTGCTGAGATTCGGTTCTGGGCTGCACGAAACGCATAGATGGACGTGATGCTGCTTCACAGATAGCTTCAGCATCAACGAAGTCATTTTTGTTGCTTTTAACGAATGGGCGGACAAATTGCGGTGATATCAGCTTTGGAAAATGCCCTAACTCTGCCAGCTTGCGTGCCATAAAGTGAGAACCGCCACAGGCTTCCATCGCGATGGTTGTTGCCGGGCATGTCGCCAGAAATTCGATTAGCTTTGGTCGGGTGAATTTTTTACGGTAAACGGCCTTCCCACGATGATCCTGACAATGAATATGGAAAGAGTTCTTACCCAGATCGATACCAATAAGCGCAATGTTTTCCATGATGGTTCTCCGAATGAAAGCCTGTCCTCAGCATAGTACCGGGAAGGAGGGAGTGACCATCTCATTAAATAAAGCACGCTAAGCCGGTTGCAGCGGCCGTAGCGGCCTGAACTTGCCCGCGCCGATCTTGGCGCTGCTGCGCCAGAGGTAATCGCCGGTCAGGTTGATGTGCTCCCAGCCGAGCGGCGACAGGTACTGCAACAGGCCGTCATCGACGGCTTGACCGTGGCCACGCAAGGCGTTCGCGGCCCGCTCCAGATAGACCGTGTTCCATAGCACGATGGCCGCCGTCACCAGGTTGAGGCCGCTGGCCCGGTAGCGCTGCTGCTCGAAGCTGCGGTCGCGGATTTCCCCCAGGCGGTTGAAGAACACGGCGCGGGCCAGCGCGTTGCGCGCCTCGCCTTTGTTCAGCCCGGCATGCACGCGGCGGCGCAGCTCGACGCTTTGCAGCCAGTCCAGGATGAACAGTGTGCGCTCGATGCGTCCCAGCTCACGCAGGGCGACGGCCAGGCCGTTCTGGCGCGGGTAGCTGCCAAGCTTCCTGAGCATCAGCGAGGCCGTCGCCGTGCCCTGCTTGATCGAGGTGGCCATCCGCAGGATTTCATCCCAATGGGCGCGGACGTGCTTGATGTTGAGCGTGCCGCCGATCATCGGTTTCAACGCCTCGTAGGTGGCATCGCCCTTCGGGATGTAGAGCTTGGTGTCGCCCAGGTCACGAATGCGCGGGGCGAAGCGGAAGCCCAGCAGGTGCATCAACGCGAAGACGTGGTCCGTGAACCCTGCCGTGTCGGTGTAGTGCTCCTCGATCCGCAGGTCGGATTCGTGATACAGCAGGCCGTCGAGCACGTAGGTCGAGTCGCGCACGCCGACGTTCACGACCTTGGTGTGGAACGGCGCGTACTGGTCGGAGATATGGGTGTAGAACGTCCGCCCTGGGCTGCTGCCGTATTTCGGATTGATGTGGCCGGTGCTCTCGGCCTTGCTGCCGGTGCGGAAGTTCTGGCCGTCCGACGATGACGTGGTGCCGTCGCCCCAATGCTCGGCGAAGGGATGTCGGAACTGCGCGTTGACCAGCTCGGCCAGTGCCGCCCCGTAGGTTTCGTCGCGGATGTGCCAGGCTTGCAGCCAGGCCAGCTTGGCGTAGGTCGTGCCGGGGCACGATTCCGCCATCTTGGTCAGGCCCAGGTTGATCGCGTCGGCGAGGATCGTGGTCAGCAACAGGTTTTTGTCCTTGGCCAGGTCGCCTGACTTCAGGTGGGCGAAGTGCCGGGTGAAGCCCGTCCATTCGTCTACCTCCAGCAGCAATTCGGTGATCTTGACGTGCGGTAGGATCATCGCCGTCTGGTCGATCAGGGCCTGTGCGGTATCGGGCACCGCCGCATCGAGCGGCGTGATCTTCAGGCCCGACTCCGTGATGATGGCGTCCGGCAGCTCGTTGGCCAGCGCCATGCGGTTGACGGTGGCGAGCTGCGTTTCCAGCAGCGTCAGCCGGTCATGCAGGTACTGGTCGCAATCGGTGGCCACGGCCAGCGGCAATTCGCTGGCCTGCTTGAGGCTGGCGAATTTCGCGGGCGGCACCAGGTAGTTGTAGCGGCTCGCGTTTGAAAACGGGCGTGCTCGCATTCGACGCCGCTTTCGGCTCGAATTAACTGCAACTGACGGCGCGCTGATGCTCACGCTATCTGCAAACGAGCTTGCAATCGACGGCGGCGGCTCGCATTTCATGGCGGCGTGCTCGAATTAATTGCAAGTGAAATGCCGGGTTCCAAGCTATCCAAAATCAATAGATGCAGTGCCGGCTGCCCGCTAACGCCTCTGAGCGGTCAGACGGGGATTGACCTACGCCGCCTCTCGCACGAGACGGATATCGACTTCTCTGTCAACGTACTTCCATTCCTCTGTTGCACGCAGTTCGGAAAGCAATGCGTTGAACTCAGCCTCATGGGTTGGCGCGAACTCGAACCAATTGAGAAAATCGAACGGTTCATTTTCAGAGAGGTCGCGGCAGTGGTGGAGCTTGCGCGCTACTGCAGGCAAGTAGTTGAGCCCGATTTGGATGTGCTTTGACTTTTCGAAAACGCTCCGGCGCTCGTCTTGCGTGAATTCCCACCAAGCTGCGTTTTTTCGGATCGGTATCAACGCAGCGCAAGTTGCTTCTGGGCGCGCTAGCCCTTGCTGCTTCACCACAATTTCGTTCTTCTCTTCGCGCATGACATACCGTTCATTGCTTGTTATTCCGCGAAGTACCCAGGGTGCATTGGTTTCGGGCTGCAACTCTGAGGCAGATATTACGTTGAGCCTTTTGGCTTCAGGCAGTGACTTGCCAACTATGGTTTCGGTTCCAACGATCCGCCAAAGACCGCTGTCTCCGCCGACGAATGCAAATAATCGTGTATCCATTTCACCCCCTTCATGTGAGTGTGTTAACTTTTTTACAGCCTCAAAAAACCTATCTGCCCATCCCATGCTTGTGCATCATCGTCTCGCCTCGCTTAGCGTAGTATTGCATTACGCTTACCAGCGCCCCCAGTTAAATTGTAAATATAGCATCGAATTGGTCTGTGATACAACCGCCAGAAAATAGCCGTTTGTCGCCATTTCAAAAATTAATTGTACCGTATCGGTACGCCCTAACTAGGCGTCAGGCCGGAACCTTGGGCCGCGTCAGGATAGGGCCGATTCCAGCATTTTCTGACGCCTCGCCGGCAACCTCTAGGGCCTCAACCTGACAGGCCGTACGCTTAACGTACGATTTTTAATGAGATGGTCACTCCCTCCTTCCCGGTACTATGCTGAGGACAGGCTTTCATTCGGAGAACCATCATGGAAAACATTGCGCTTATTGGTATCGATCTGGGTAAGAACTCTTTCCATATTCATTGTCAGGATCATCGTGGGAAGGCCGTTTACCGTAAAAAATTCACCCGACCAAAGCTAATCGAATTTCTGGCGACATGCCCGGCAACAACCATCGCGATGGAAGCCTGTGGCGGTTCTCACTTTATGGCACGCAAGCTGGCAGAGTTAGGGCATTTTCCAAAGCTGATATCACCGCAATTTGTCCGCCCATTCGTTAAAAGCAACAAAAATGACTTCGTTGATGCTGAAGCTATCTGTGAAGCAGCATCACGTCCATCTATGCGTTTCGTGCAGCCCAGAACCGAATCTCAGCAGGCAATGCGAGCTCTGCATCGTGTCCGTGAATCCCTGGTTCAGGATAAGGTGAAAACAACTAATCAGATGCATGCTTTTCTGCTGGAATTTGGTATCAGCGTTCCGCGAGGTGCTGCCGTTATTAGTCGACTGAGTACCCTTCTTGAGGACAGTAGTTTGCCTCTTTATCTCAGCCAGTTACTGCTGAAATTACAACAGCATTATCACTATCTTGTTGAGCAGATTAAAGATCTGGAATCTCAGTTGAAACGAAAGTTGGACGAAGATGAGGTTGGACAGCGCTTGCTGAGTATTCCCTGCGTTGGAACGCTGACTGCCAGTACTATTTCAACTGAGATTGGCGACGGGAAGCAGTACGCCAGCAGCCGTGACTTTGCGGCGGCAACAGGGCTGGTACCCCGACAGTACAGCACGGGAGGTCGGACGACATTGTTAGGGATTAGCAAGCGGGGCAACAAAAAGATCCGAACTTTGTTGGTTCAGTGTGCCAGGGTATTCATACAAAAACTGGAACACCAGTCTGGCAAGTTGGCCGACTGGGTCAGGGAGTTGTTGTGTCGGAAAAGCAACTTTGTCGTCACCTGTGCTCTGGCAAACAAGCTGGCCAGAATAGCCTGGGCACTGACGGCGCGACAGCAAACTTACGAAGCATAAAGGCAGAAATACACCAGTTTAAACAATCATTCATCTGGTTTTGCGAATACTGATATTGATGATACTAACGGCCCACCGGCCTGTTGAGGAACCTGTAAAACGGAAAGGCTCATTGAAGCCGTATATTTTCTGGAGGTTCATCAGGCGCGGAACTCATCGAGGCGCGGGAATAAAATCCCATTCAGACGCCGGATAGATTCAAGCAAGCCAACTTGTCGTCAAAATCGGTGTTGCAAAAACGGGAGTGACCATAGATTCCGTTTTCTGAGACGACCCCTATCTGTTCAACCGCCGGGCGAACGGCATCGATGAAATCTGGTACATCTGCCCGGACAGGCCGACGCTCGTCCGGGTGCAACGGGCAATTTTGGCGGTGGATGAAATCGTGAACCCACAGACCGGCGAGGCCCGAAAAACGGCAGAGCTGGACCGGGAACGGCTGTTTGCCTGCTTCAAATTCATGGTCATGGTCTGAGGTTAATCATTCATTTATGAGGTGTTTTATGACAAACCGGATTGCGGTTGTGGGCCGGGAGGCCCTGCTTATGGTCGGGGCGATGGCCGGAGGGCTGTGTGTGCTGGCCACGCATCTGCTGAAATTGTTCTGGCGCGTGCTGCCGGTGTTTCTGCTGCTCTACGGGTTCGTGCAGTTTCTGGCGAGGAACCCGGCGATCCGTGACTGGTTGTTCCTGCATTTCGGGCAGGGAGGCACGGCGGCGATCCTGATCGGTGGTACCCTTCTTTGCCTGCGTCGTCTGATGAAATGACGGCAGACAGCACCGGCCGCGTCGGTGCTGTTATTCCTCCCCGAGCTGGTCCCGCATTGCCAGCCAGAGCGTTTCCGCGTCCTCGTGCAGCCGTTCGCACATGTCGGCCGCGGTATCCATATCCAGTTCGTTCAGCTTTTCCAGCAACAGCAGCGACTGATCCCTGATGAATTTTGCCATGTTGAGGGCGGTTTTTTCCTGTTTCGTCATGTTTCTTTCCTTCCGGGCATGGTGTGCGCCTGTCGGGTATACTGTCTCAAAAATAGCGGGGTGAGACAATGGCGTGGGTGACGGTGAGACAGGCCACGGAACTGACGGGAAAAGCCCGAAGTTCCCTGTATCGGGATATGGCTAAAGGCCGCGTATCATACCGGACGGAGGCTGATGGTGGTCGTGTCGTAGATACCAGCGAGCTTATCCGGGTGTACGGTGAGTTAAGACTGATTGAGACTCATGATCGGGACGGGTTGAGACTGCCGGATGAGACTGAAAAAACGGTATCAGAGGCGCTGATTGCGGAGATAAAAGCGCTGCGGGAAGAGGTGGCCGGGCTGCGGCAGGAAATGCAGGCCATGAGACTACTGGAACACAAAACGGAGACAGCAGAGACACCGCGCCGGTGGTGGCAATGGGGGAAGCGCTGACGCGCTGCGCTTGTCCAACCGGCGACGGCCACGCAATGAATTGCGCCCCCGTCACCCGTTATCAGCGGACGGAGTGGGGATTCTGGCGCTGGCCGACTACGGCCAGAACCCGGATTTTCTGCGCCGGGTCATTCACATCATAGAGGACATGCTGTCCCATCAGGCTTATCCGGCGAACGTCCTCGCCATAGCGTGAGTCCACTTCGTAGAGACGCGGAAAGTCTGCCAGCTTGTCTGCGGCCGCAAGAACGCGATCGGTGACGTTCCGCGCATCCCACAGAGATGAATTTTCCGCGATGTAGTCAAACAGTGCCGTTACGTCCTCGATGGCTCCCTGCTTCCATTCCACGTCATACGGCATCACGCAGTTCCTGATAGCGACCATGCAGCCGCTGGCGGAGTTGTTCCGTGGTCATGCCCGGGCGTGTATCAGCGCGGGCTGCAGTCACTTTGGCGCGAACCTGATCTTCATACTCGGCCTGTGCCAGTTCTTCGTTAGCCAGGCGCTGCAACAGTGCTGCCTTGTCCGGGCCACCTTCCGGCAGTATGCGGGGCAGACTTTCGGCCAGTTCCCGCAAGAAGTTGGCGTTTTCGTAGTGTGTGGTATTGCTCATTACAGAGCCTCCGGGGTTGATGCGTCGACATGAAGGAGTTTAGCAGGGACACTCCCTGAAAAATATGCTGAATCCGGTACGCGAAGCGTTACTTCCTTGTACTGGCTGTTCTCTGTTATTCGTGCTGTCTTGCAGGCTTACTGCGGGTTGCTGTCTTTTTTTTCTCGCTGCCTGAGTCCCTCAGCAAAACCGACCATCCAGCCTAATGGATCATGCTGCGCAGCCCCTGACAACAGCGCGTCAGATTCCAGTCCGGCTTGTCGTCCTGCCTCTCTGACATCTTCTCGTACCCATACCGCAATTTGCTTATAACCCGCCTCGCGCATACGTGCTTTATAGGCTGCCTGGCCGCGTGCATTCTTGATCAGATACTTGCGGTTGCTAGTGATATCGCGTGTCTTGTTGTTTGAACCGGTCATTAATTCCTCAGGCATTACAGAGTTGTCGTACACACAGAAAACATTACTAGTAATTATGATTGTTGTGAGTATTCCAGGGAGAAAATGAGAGATTTCCCGCGCAAAAGGGCGCTTTTTGGCGGTTTCAGGTGGTAAACGCACTGAAACGGGCCGCCATGCAGTCCGGTGCATAGCCATTCATGCCATCAGAATTCATCAGGCAAGTTTTGCGGGGTTTTCGCCGGGTAAGCTGTGGTTTTCACCGGCTTCGCGCTGAAATCGCCCTGAGCGCGTTTTAGCGGTGCGTACAATGAAGCCTTTATGTTAAATAGGGGCTTTTGTTGTCCGGAAAAGGCTGAGCAAAAATACGATAAACAGTGTCATACCGGTAACCAGCATGACATAGCCGGCTGTTGGGTTATAAGTCAGACAGAAGGCTGTGCAGGCACTGGGGGCGTGTATGCGAAAAAGCCCGGCAAAACACAGACTGGCCGAGAGTCCGTAAAATAACGATCCTGCGATAACGGTCAGCATAATTCTAAACATTGTCCCTTTGTCCCTTTGACCCTAATCATCCTCATCTTTTTTCTAATATGCCCCTTAAAATCAGGATGTTGATTGTTTTGTATGCAAGAAATGGACTAAAGAAATTTGTTTGTGATCCCATTCTCGTTTCTGCATATGAACAAAAAAGCCCCGCACATGGGCGGGGCTGAATGCTGCGAGTCTGCGACGGTGACTTATCCCGGAAGCGTCCAGTCAGGTCGTTCAAAATGGCAGGTATAGCCGTCGGGATTATGCTGCAGGTAATCCTGATGCTCTGGCTCTGCAGACCAGAACTCACCGGCCTGCTCTACTTCTGTCACCACGACTCCGGGCCAGACTCCTGAATCATCTATTTCACGGATAAGCTGGTTTGCCTGCTGCTTTTGCTCCTCTGTGGTGAAAAAGATGGCTGAGCGGTAGCTTGAGCCGACGTCATTACCCTGACGAAGTATTGTTGTAGGGTTGTGAATACTAAAGAAATATTCCAGTAGTTTTCGGTAGCTCAGTTTATCCGGGGAATACACCACCTTCACCGCCTCCGCATGTCCTGGGTGGTGCTGGTATGTCGGGTTATCATTACGTCCGCCGGTATAGCCCACTTCGGTGCTGACCACGCCATTGAGTTTGCGGATCAGCTCCTGGACACCCCAGAAACAACCACCGGCAAGGATTGCCACATCAGTTTTCATGCTTATCTCCTTTCTCAAACAGGGGAAGAAATTCACCGTATCCTTCTGTTTCCAGAGCGCCTTTCGGGATAAAACGCAGTGAAGCCGAGTTAATGCAGTAACGTAATCCACCGGTATCCTGTGGCCCGTCAGGGAAGACGTGTCCCAGATGGCTGTCACCGTGACGGGAACGCACTTCAGTACGCACCATGCCATGACTGAGGTCGCTCAGGTTGTGGACGTTGTTTTCCACTGGTTTGCTGAATGCCGGCCAGCCACAGCCCGAATCAAATTTGTCCTTCGACGAGAACAGTGGCTCACCGGAGACGATATCCACGTACAGTCCGTCCTCAAAGTGGTCGTCATATTCTCCGGTAAACGGGCGCTCAGTGGCGCTTTTCTGGGTGACGCTGAACTGCAGTTCCGTCAGTGCCTGAATGGTCTGTGGGTCTTTTTTATACGGTTTGTTCATATCGCTCTCCTGACAAATCTCACTCACCGGGACGGGTCCTGCTCATGAATAAGATCCAGATAGTGTTTTTCAAAGTCCGGGTTGGCGGGGAGCGACTTATTTTCCAGGTAGCGCTCTAAAAAGTAGCGGGGAGTGATCCCCGCCCGAAAGGCGGCTTCCATGCCTCTCACCATGAACCCGGGAGTGGTGTCATATTTGCTGGCCAGAAATATCAGGCTGCTGCGTAATTCAGGGTCACCCCATGGCTGACAATGCGTCAGACGAGCGGGGTTTGTGCACGGCGCTGAGTTGCTTCGCCCTCCGGTTAATCAGTGTCCGTCGCAGGTCATGACGCAACAGCACCAGTCCAGCCCCAATCAGAAGAACATCCTTGATAATGAAGCTGTCAATGCGACCCAGCTGCGGCAGAAGGCTCAGGGTGACGATGCCGGTGCCTGCCACCATCAGGGCGCCTGCTGCACCCACTGCCGGCCGGAAAAATCCGGCAATCAGGGCCAGAAGGGTGATATTTTCCACCACGCCGAGTGCGTAGCTGAGCCCCTGAACGCCGAGAGCCGGATACAGCGCACCGAGCCAGGTGCCTGGCAGCAGGTGGTGAAGGGCATTGGCCTCGAAGGCAAACCATTTGTAGGTGCCAAACAGGGCGAAGATGAAAATCACTGACAGCCGCAGAACCATAATGTCCAGGCCTGACGTTTTACGAAGTAACCGGCGCAGTTGTGTCTCGACGTTATTTTTCATGGTGTGTGTCCTTTTATTTTCGTTTTGTGTTTATGCAAACAGCGTGGCGCGGGCATGAACGAAACGGGCCTGCTCAAGCTCAGAAATCAGATAAGCGGCAGCGCCATGTTCAAGGGCTTCGCGGATAACCTCCCGCTCCAGCTCATCCACGGAAGACACCCAGCCAACAGAGAGTGTACGGACCGGTACCAGAGCTGCTTTTTCTTCCTCAGTAAGATCGGATTTGATGATGACCGGTCCATGGGCTTTACGGGTGAAGACAGCGATAACGTCGTTGATAAGTGCTTTCATGATGATGCCCCCTGCATGTCTGTTTTATTGTGTTGTCGTGTTGTTAATATTTATTCTACCTACCAGTAGATAGATTGGCAAGGGGTAACTGGAAATTAAACGCAAGGAAAGTCTTAATGTCTTCTGAGGCCCCCGGAATACAGGCGTTGTCAGCGGTGATTTTTTTGAGTGCTGGCTGCCCCGGTTAAACCGGGGCAGCCACAGGCGTGGCTTTACGGGCGGGAGAGTAGCTGAATAAGCGCGCTCATGGTGCGGGAACAGGCATCATGAGGAGGGATCCGATTGAGCATCAGGGCCCCTTTAATGGCGCTGCCGATGATAATGGCCACGTCAGCCGGCTCAGCAGTAAAAGCCAGTTCACCGCTTTCACGACCCGAAACCAGCACACTGGTCAGGATGCGCAGGTCGGTTTGTGCCAGTCGTGAGGTGGCTTTCTGAAGAGGTTCTTCAAACAGGGCGCTGTCGGACAGCATGGCGTGAATGCCACACATCTGGCCGCTGTCGGCGCATTTGAGAAATGCGTCCATATAACCCTGCAGACGGGCTTTACCCGGTGGCAGCTGTAACAGGGCAGCTTCCAGTTTCAGCAGGCTGGCCTCCTTGTATTCACAATAGGCAAGCCCGAGGTCGGTTTTGGTCTGAAAATGGTAATGGATACTGGCCTTCCGTATTCCCAGACCGTCAGCGAGATCAGCATAGCTGAAGCCCTGGTAGCCGTTCTGCTGGATAAGGGTATCAGTCAGTTCAATCAGACTGTCATGGGTGGACATAATGTTCTCCTGGCACCTGCGGGTGCCTGTTATTCAGACACAACTGCGCCCGGAAACCAGAAGGGTTCCGGGCGCAGTTGCGAGGGTAACGGGTATTCAACGATACAGGACAGCGGTACCGGAAAGTTTATTCATACCGGTGGCACTGGTGATGCGGTAGTGTGTGGCCCCGGCATCAGCGGCTTTCATATCCAGTGAGGCCACCAGGTCATCCAGGGTGGTGAAGCCACCGGAAGAGACCACCCCAATTTTTTGCAGCGATGCTGCTTCGCTGCGGGAAACCATTTGCGGGCTGGCGGCATAGCTCAGTGCGCTGGCGGACAGGGCGATGATGGCAAGGGTGGTTTTGATGATGTTTTTCATGATGACGCTCCTGATGTTCTGTTGTGTGTTTTTGTTTGTGTGTCGTGTTGTTAAAATCAAATCTACCAACCAGTAGATAGGTTGGCAAGTGTTAATTGGGGTCCGCTTGGAAAACGAATCTATGGTCACTCCCGTTTTTGCAACACCGATTTTGACGACAAGTTGGCTTGCTTGAATCTATCCGGCGTCTGAATGGGATTTTATTCCCGCGCCTCGATGAGTTCCGCGCCTGATGAACCTCCAGAAAATATACGGCTTCAATGAGCCTTTCCGTTTTACAGGTTCCTCAACAGGCCGGTGGGCCGTTAGTATCATCAATATCAGTATTCGCAAAACCAGATGAATGATTGTTTAAACTGGTGTATTTCTGCCTTTATGCTTCGTAAGTTTGCTGTCGCGCCGTCAGTGCCCAGGCTATTCTGGCCAGCTTGTTTGCCAGAGCACAGGTGACGACAAAGTTGCTTTTCCGACACAACAACTCCCTGACCCAGTCGGCCAACTTGCCAGACTGGTGTTCCAGTTTTTGTATGAATACCCTGGCACACTGAACCAACAAAGTTCGGATCTTTTTGTTGCCCCGCTTGCTAATCCCTAACAATGTCGTCCGACCTCCCGTGCTGTACTGTCGGGGTACCAGCCCTGTTGCCGCCGCAAAGTCACGGCTGCTGGCGTACTGCTTCCCGTCGCCAATCTCAGTTGAAATAGTACTGGCAGTCAGCGTTCCAACGCAGGGAATACTCAGCAAGCGCTGTCCAACCTCATCTTCGTCCAACTTTCGTTTCAACTGAGATTCCAGATCTTTAATCTGCTCAACAAGATAGTGATAATGCTGTTGTAATTTCAGCAGTAACTGGCTGAGGTAAAGAGGCAAACTATTATCCTCAAGAATGGTACTCAGTCGGCTAATAACGGCAGCTCCTCGGGGAACGCTGATACCAAATTCCAGCAGAAAAGCATGCATTTGATTGGTTGTTTTTACCTTATCCTGAACCAGGGATTCACGGACACGATGCAGAGCCCGCATTGCCTGCTGAGATTCCGTTCTGGGCTGCACAAAACGCATAGACGGACGCGATGCAGCTTCACAAATAGCTTCGGCGTCGACAAAGTCGTTTTTATTGCTTTTAACGAACGGGCGGACAAATTGTGGTGATATCAGCTTTGGGGAATGCCCCAACTCTGCCAGCTTGCGTGCCATAAAGTGAGAACCGCCACAGGCTTCCATTGCGATGGTTGTAGCGGGGCATGTCGCCAAAAATTCGATCAACTTTGGCCGGGTAAATTTTTTACGGTAAACAGCCTTCCCGCGACGATCCTGGCAATGAATATGGAAAGAGTTTTTACCCAGATCGATACCAATGAGCGCAATGTTTTCCATGATAGTTCTCCGAATGAAAGCCTGTCCTCAGCATAGTACCGGGAAGGAGGGAGTGACCATCTCATTAATTATCCCACGCTAAGACTATATTTTGTACAGCAGTGGAGAAGGATGAGAGACCAGCAGTTCATTAACAGGGACTCCTTTTTGCTTAAGCGGCTCAATGGTTCTTTCTATATAAACCGTATTCCAGAGTGTTATCGCCGCCGTATGTAGTGTCAGCGCCGGTGGCGTGGTAACGCTGATCCTCCCACCCCCAGATCCCTGATTTCATTCAGCCGGTGCATGAAGGATGCTCGCCCAAGGGCCTCACCCTTATTCAGCCCCGCCTGTATGCATCGGCCTAAGCCTTTATCGCAAAATCAGTCCAGCATAAACAGCGTCCGATCTCTGCAGAAAATCGCCCTCTGCGCTACGAGTTTGAACGCATTTACTCTGTTTATAGGTAACATTCGCTCCACGATATAATGATATCGGCAACGTATTCAGCATCCTGAGCATGAGTCAGAAGGTGATCCGCCTTACCCAACGAAATGAAACTCTTGGGATGCTTTGCTGCTTTGAATATTTTTTCGGCCTGCTCAATTAACACAGTATCATCTTCAGTCGCATGAAAAATAAGCAGAGGCTTGTTCATGGCGAACACCTTATGAGCGATTTTGTGTTCCTGAATATTGTCCAGCATCTGTTTCTTTAAGGTAAATACCCGCCCGGCCAGCTCAACGGGATAGGCTCCATGCTGGTTAATGTTTTCAACATCATCCTTAAAAAGACGTTTTACGTGTGTCAGTTCTCCGGGTGATCCTATGGTGACAACGGCCTTTGCCTCAGGAACTTCGCCGGCAATAGACAGAATGGCCGATCCCCCCAGGCTATGGCCGATGAGCAAAGAAGGCGCTTCGTACTGTCGGCGGAGATAATCTACCGCGCAAAGCAGGTCCGAAATATTGGATGAGAAGTTGGTGTTGGAAAAATCCCCTTCGCTGTTTCCCAGACCAGTAAAATCAAACCGGAGAACGGCGATAGCATTCTCTGTCAGTTTCCGCGCAATACGCGCCGCGCCTTTGAGGTCTTTGCCACACGTAAAACAATGAGCTAACAGCGCAAACGCTTTAGGATTTTCAGGAAGTTCAAGCAATCCGGCCAGTTCTTCACCAGCCGCATTTTTGAACGTAAATTTTAGTTTTTTCATAGGATATTCCAGGTCTTAAACTGATTTCATATGTTTGATCGCAGGGAAAAATAATCTTCTGCTCTGCATCTGGCATTACGCGTTTTCCTTCCTCTACTGGGGATGTGAAACAGAATTCATTCCGAATGCCTGTCCTCACCTTCCAGTTTGAAAGCTGATTATTGCTTCCTGTTCGGTGATCACTTACGCTATGCTACCAACTAGATGGTAGTTTACAAGAATTTTATGAGGTCTCACTGAATGGCCAATTGCGCGCTCATTCTTAAAATATCCCTGGCAATGCTGGCGTTTGCTGCAAACTCTATTCTGTGCCGTCTGGCCCTGCAGGGAGGCCACATTGATCCCCTTTCATTCAGCAGCCTCAGGCTGGCCAGTGGTGCACTCGTCCTGTCACCTTTCTTGTTTTATCACGCAAAAACTACATTATCGCTGTGGCGTCCGCTGAGCGGATTTTACCTCATGGTGTACGCAGTGCTCTTCTCTGTCGCCTATATCCATCTCGATACCGGGGCAGGTGCGCTGTTACTTTTTGGTGCCGTACAGTTTGCGATGGTGATCCACGGATTATTTAAAGGGGAATCACTCTCCGTTATGCGGGCTTGCGGTTTAGTTATTGCTCTGGCAGGAATTGCTGCCCTGCTGTTACCCGGGGCGAAGGCACCGCCGCTTTACAGTGCACTTATGATGATCGTTGCCGGATTAGCCTGGGCCGCCTATTCCGTCAGGGGGAGGGCGGGCCAGGCGGCCGGGGCTTCAACGGCGGCAAATTTTGTACTCGCCACGCCGATGGCTCTCGCTCTTTCGTTGCTGTTTATGAAGCAGGGTCACTATGATGCTGCGGGCATTGCTTTGTCATTGCTGTCCGGTGCCGCCGCCTCAGCCGGTGCATATGTATTGTGGTATACCCTTTTACCCTCTCTCGGCTCTATCACCGCCAGTACCCTTCAGCTCAGCGTTCCCTGTCTGGCAATGCTAGGGGGTGTGGTATTCCTGGATGAATCACTGACGGTCAGAACGATATTTTCTGCCCTGGCGGTGCTGACTGGCATTGTGATGGTGACACGCGAGAAATCCCCCCGTCAGTCGATGACAAAGGCGAGAGAACCTTAATAACGCAATTAATTCATGCAGTTGTGATGATTCTCTTATGTTAATCACACGAGCCAGTTTTCCCGCTCCGGCATCAGACTGACAGTAATACTGAGGTCGACGTTTCTGACTACACCTAAGGCAGGTTTATGAAATGAAATATGATTTTGATGAGTACGTAAGCAGAGAGAAAACAGACAGTCTCACCGTGGACGGCTGGCGGGAATACCTGTTTTCGGGACAGTCCGAATTTGCAATGCGGTATCCGGCAGAAGGGCTAATCAACCTCTGGGTTGCTGACATGGCTTTTGCCACACCAGAGCCGATTCTTCAGGCCATCAGAGACCGTCTGGATAGAAAAATACTCGGCTACACTAAAATCTACGACGAAGAATACTATGAGATCTTTGGCAGCTGGTGTGAGCGACAATATGGTCACCGTTTCAAAACGGAAGACATTGTGCTGTCTCCGGGCATTATTCCCGCGCTGAACCGTCTCGTCCCGCTTCTGACCGACATGGATGACAGTATTCTTATTATGACGCCTTCATATGGCCCGTTTAAAAAGGCGGGTGAATACAGTCAGCGTCGCGTGGTGTACTCGGCGTTAAAAAAATCAGCAGGCGGCTGGGAACCTGACTGGGAAGACTTTGCACGCAAAGCCAGTCAGGCCGATTTACGTGTGAAAATTCTTTTCCTGTGTAATCCGCATAACCCGACCGGACGAGTCTGGCGGCCTGATGAACTTAAGCGGATTATTGAAATTTGCCTGGCCAATGACATCTGGGTGATATCTGACGAAATTCACTGCGACCTGTCCCGAAGCGGTATCGGTCATACACCGGCCGCCTCTCTTTTCCCTGATTCTACACGCATTATTACCTGCATGTCCTCGAGTAAAACATTCAATCTGGCCGGGAATTTGTTGGCAAATATCATTATTCCGGATCCCGGTGTCAGAAGCGAGTGGCGTCTCAGACACGACGAGTTCATCTCTCCACTGAGCCTGGCAGCAAACAAAGCGGCGTGGAGTGAATGTGATGACTGGCTTGTCCATCTGAGGGAATATATTGACGGCAATTTCCAGTACCTGCACGACTATCTCAAAAGCTATTTACCCGAAACCAGGTTCTCGATCCCCGAAGGGACATATCTGGCCTGGATAGATATTAGCCGCTACCTGCCCGACACCGCAGGTGAGGATTTATCGCTGTATTTTGCCCGGGAGTCAGGGGTCCTTCTTGAAGGGGGCTTGCTGTTTGTCGACAATGGGGACGGATATATCCGGTTAAATCTGGCCTGCCCACGGAGTATGCTGACAGCAGGGATGAAAAGAATTTCACAGGTACTGCGGATACCGGCTCCTCATCGTGTATAACCCCTTTCTCTCTGGCCGTTTTGTCCTGTCAGGATGTCGTCAGAACCCGGCATAACACCCTGTGCCGGGAACACAAAAGGCACGGATGAACAGGTCGTGAATATTCTTAGTGAAGCCTGCTGATGACATGTCTGGCGACAAAAAAATGCCGCCCTTAAGGGGCGGCTTATGCCAGCGTCACGGGGTTATCGTCTGACCGCCATGATGCCCGCATCGACATCCCAGATAGCGCCCGTCACCCATGAGGTTTTGTCAGACAACAGGAAGAGAATAGTGTTTGCCACATCTTCGGCAGTTCCGACGCGTCCCAGCGGGTGGAAATCGTTCAGCGACTTCATAGCATCTGCGATATCCGCTTTGTCCATGAAGCCTTCGTATATCGGCGTATGAACAATCCCGGGAGACACCGCGTTGACACGAATACCCGCGCTGGCCAGCTCAATCGCCAGATTACGCGTCAGGGCATGCAGACCCGCTTTTGCCATTGAATAGGCCGAGGCCGGCGAGTCACCCAGTGCAGCCTGAGCACCAATCGAACCGACGTTGACGATAGACCCTTCGAGCTTCGCGGCGAGCATGTTCTTCACGACATCCTGTGTAATAAAGAACGTGGCTCGGTTCAGCGAAAGATACATGTCATAATCGGCAAAGCTGTGCTCGGTAAATCCTTTGGGCATGAAGATACCGGCGGCATTCACCATCAGGCTGATATCGCGATGGTGAGCATTAATTTCCTGACGGATAGTTTCCATACCTTCTTCGGTCATCAGGTTCGCCGCGATGACCGCAACCGGTCCCAGAGGGCTCAGTTCTTTTTGCACCGCTTCGGCTTTGTCTTTTTTATTCCCGGTCAGCACGACACTGCCGCCCGCTTCCAGTACCATGCGTGCCACGGCCAGGCCCATGCCGCTGGTACCGCCGACGACGAGCAGTTTTTTACCTTTGAAAAAAGTGTTCATTTTCTGACTCCATTACTGGTGGGTAAGACGTTGCCGGCAGCGTGAAACTGCCGGCGGTTGACGGATTAAATACTGCAGCCATCCGTTCCGCAGGTCTGACCCGCAGTGGCTGAAAATTCGGTTTGCTGTTCATCCCAGACCTGACGCAGGGCATTCAAAAAGTTATCTGCTACCTGAGCCCCGCTGATGGCATATTTTTCGTTCATCACAAAAACCGGAACGCCGCTGAGGCCAATAGACTGTGCGTGGGCTTCATCGTCGGAAACGGTGGCGCGAAAATCGTCATTTTCCAGGGCGGCTTCAGCGTCAGCTTTCGGCATACCGGCTTCTACGGCCATGGCAACGAGCTGCTGACGGTCAAAGAGAGAGCGACCTTCGGTGATACTGCCATGATAAAAACGTTCTTCCACCGCGTCCGCAATTCCGGCCTTACGCGCGGCAACCAGCAGGGTGTGTGCATCTTCTGTATCACCAAACATCATGCCGTCGAAGTTGTAGATCAGACCTTCAGATTTACCGGCGGTGCCCACCTGATTCATCATCAGCTCCGCTGAATGCTGACTGCCCAGCTTTTTAACGATGGCATCCTTAAAAGGCATCGCGGGAGTACCACCGGCCAGACGGTAGCTGTGATGGCGGATCACCACCTGGTCGCGAAATTCAAAGCGATTCAGACCCTGTTCAAATCTTTTTTTAGCAATCCAGCACCACGGGCAGACCAAATCTGACCAGATATCGATGGTAAGGGTGGGTTTCAGCGTTTGCATAATGATTCCTCAAAGACGTTGGGCGGTCGGATCTCACTTATCAGAGAACCGCGACCGTATGGGATTTATTGCGCCTGCCAGACCGGGTAATCGGTATAGCCTTTTTCCGGGGAACCACTGACGCCGTAGTAGGTGGCGCGGTCACTTTCTGCCAGTGGCCAGCCGTTTTGCATTCTTTCAACCAGATCCGGGTTAGCGATGTAGGGCACACCAAATGCCACCAGATCCAGCTCATCATCTTCCAGAGCCTGCTCTGCGATATCACGGGTAAAACCGCCGGCAGCGATGATGGTGCCTTTAAACGTGTTGCGAAAACGGCGGCGGAAGCCTTCCGGAAGTGGCGCTTTGATGTACACCGGCTGATAGTAAAGGTGTACGTAGGCCAGTTCCCGCTGACCGAGCGCGTCGGTGATGGCTGACCAGGTTTGCTCTTCACCTTCATACGGCGCGAGGTCATAAATGCGGCCGAACGGTGACAGGCGCACGGCAACGTGGCTGTTACCCACGGCTTCCGCCACGGCGTCAATGGTCTCCAGCAGGAAACGCTGACGATTTTCCACCGAGCCGCCGTATTCGTCGGTGCGGGTGTTCAGTTCGCTACTGAGGAACTGGTCAAAGATGAATCCGTTTGCCGCCATGATTTCCACGCCGTCAAAGCCGGCTTCCATCGCCAGGCGTGCGGAGTGCACGAAGTCTGCAGTGATGCGTTTAACTTCATGCGTTTCCAGCGCGCGTGGCTGGCTTGGTACAACCGGGCCCGGTTCTCCGGATTCGGTCAGCGCAAAAACGGTGGTATTGACCGCCTGAACGGTGCCCGCTGAAACCGGCGCTATGTGGCCTGGCTGAAGAGAGACGTGAGACATACGGCCGACGTGCCAGAGCTGCGCGAAAATACGGCCACCTTTGGCGTGAACCGCTTGTGTCACCTTACGCCAGCCCTGGACGTGTTCGTCGTTGTAGATACCAGGGGTATAAAGGTAACCCCGGCCTTCTTCTGAAACCGGCATCCCTTCGGTGATGAGCAGGCCAGCAGAAGCACGCTGTGCATAGTACAAAGCCACGACCTCATCCGGCACGTCATTCATGGTGCGGGTGCGGGTCATCGGTGCCATGACTACACGGTTTTTTAACGCCAGGCCAGACAGATTGTAGGGGGTGAAAAGCTTACTCATCGTATACCTCACAAAAAACAAAAAGGAGTATCCCGGCAGGGATTTGCACAGCCCGGCAGTATCATCGACTGGACGTCGCGCACTGGAGTTGCATAAACATCTGATGGGTGGCAATATACCAACCATCTAGTAGGTAGGTCAATGGCTGTGTCGTATTTTTTTGTCATAACGCAGCCATTTCTGAATTGTCACTCATTTTGCGAGGTCATCACCATGCGTACATTAACAGCTTATAACGAAGATAATTTCCGCCAGATAGAGCAGTACAACGGAATATCGGTGGTACGTTTCTCTGCACCCTGGTGTCCGCCCTGTCAGGCCAGCGAAGAAATGTTCAGTCAGTTTGCAGACCGGCTCGATAGAGATATTCAGGTGGGGAAAGTCAATGTAGATCAGGCGCCGGTGCTGACAACCAAATACGAGATCTGGGGGCTGCCGTCTGTGCTGATATTTCATGAAGGGCAATTAGTTAAACGCATACCGGGTGTGAAACCTGCATCGGTATATGCTCAGGCTATTGCGGACATAAAAAAAGGGCAGTAATGCCCTTTTAACGTGGAATTTATTAATGCTTAACCGCGTGCCTGACCGACGGCATCCAGAGTGCGGGCTGAATAAATGACCGCCGCGCCAGCGTTGAGGTTAATCGCCACGCCCAGCGCTTCAGCAATTTCAGCGTCGGTTGCACCGGCTTTCACAGCGGCGTCGGCGTGAAAAGCAATACAGCCGTCGCAGTGGGTTGTGACTGCGCACGCCAGGGCAATGAGTTCACGCACTTTTGCGCCCAAAAGGTCAGTTTTGTTACCTGCGTTGCCCAGGGCAACCACGCCTTTCATGGTCTCGGGGGTCAGTTTGCCCAACTCGCCTAAACGTTGCATTAACTCTGAGCGATAGTTGTTCCAGTCCAGCATAGTGTCATTCTCCTGAATGAGGGGTATTAAGAAGCAGTTTTATATACTTAAGGCTGTTGGCGAAGACTTCGGGTCTGGCCGTTGCATGCGCCACTACGCTTGAGCCTTCACAGACATTAATGATCATCAAAGCAATATCTGATGGTTCGGCATGGGATGAAAACTCACCTGACTCCATGCCCGCCCTGACGACTTTTGTGAGCCACTCGATTTGCATATCGAAATAAAGTGATGTCTGTACAGTAATTGCCTGAGGCAGATTGGCGGTCTCTGCTGACAACGCACAACACAGTGGCAGTAGCGAAGCTTTATGGCTTTGCGCGAAGATATCGATGTAAGCCGCAATTCTTCTCTCCGCGCTTTTCTCAGTCGCCTCTATCTGCTCAAATACGCGTTGTGTATCAGAGAACGCCTGTATTACCACCTGCTCACCCAGAATATCTTTGGTCGGGAAATGGTGATGAATACTGGCCTTGGTGATACCCACTATTTTTGATAAATCAGCATAGCTGAATACTGAATACCCTTTTTCGCGCATCAGGTGTTCTGCTTCGCTGAGCAGCCGTTCCCGTGTCATGGTTGTCATAATTACTCCATATAATCTACTAGTTGATAGATTATATTGTTGCTATTTTTCCGTAGCAAGTTGTATCACTGACTCAGTATCGTGCAGAGCTGAACGTCACTGCCATCCTGCATTCTGAATGGCAGCATTACATCTCTGACATCACGCCAGGCGTGTAATCATTTCAACCGGATTAGCCAGAGTATCGTGGATTGGCGAATTCTTTTGCATTTCGCTGACCAGCGCTTCTAACTCCTCGCGACTGGCGGTCTTGCTCGTAAGGTGAACATCGACGCGAATAGATTTCGCACCTTTACGCACGTTGCTGTCCAGCCCAAGGAAGCCGTTGAGGTTGATATCGAAATTAAGATCCAGCTCGATACCGTCCAGGTCGATCCCTTTTTCAGCAGCCATCATGGTAAGGGTGGCGGTATAACAGCCAGCCAGCGCCTGCATGATGTATTCAGTCGGGCTCATGCCGGTATCGGTGCCGAGTAAACCTGCGGGTTCATCACCGATATTAGAAAATTTCCCCACACGGCTGGTATCGATAACGCCGTTCTGGATTGTGGCGCCGGTCTCTGTGCGAACGGTTAATCCGCCGCTGGAACGGGCTTTCATCTGGAAAGTCAGGTTACCCAGGCCAGGCTGGCTGCGAACTGCTTCACGGGTATTGTGGATCGCAGCTGCGTCTGCAGAAGGTTTAACGGTAGTAGACATAATGGCTCCTGTAATTTCTTGATAAAAGGTATAGCTGGTGTAACCAGCACCAATCATCTAGTTGGTAGATTAGTGTCGCGAACCTCTTTTGTCTACTCTTTTATAAAAAATAGGGGGAAAAGAACCCAGCAGGCTGTTTTATTTCATAATAACCATTTGATTTTTTTATAATCTTCCCAGCCGCTCACTCTTGCAGCAATCCAGCCTTTACCCGAAGGATAGTCTGGCGGGTGGTATTAAATTCCCGGGCAATAGCACTGATACTGATGCCAGCATTTAGGCGCTCTGTCACTGTTTGCTTTTGTTCCTCGCTCAGGATGGGGGGGCGACCGAAGCGTTTTCCAGCCGCTTTTGCCCTCGCAATACCTGAATACGTTCGCTCAAGCAGCAAATCCCGCTCAAACTCCGCTACAGCAGAAATTACCTGCATAGTCATTTTTCCGGCCGGACTGGTCAAGTCAACGCCTCCGAGTGCGAGACAATGAACGCGAATATCTAAAGCCGCCAGTTGCTCTACTGTTTTTCGGATATCCATCGCATTACGACCCAGACGGTCAAGTTTGGTGACAATCAGTACATCCCCATTTTCCATGCGATCTAGCAACCGGATAAATCCGGGGCGTTCGCTGGCAGCAACCGAGCCACTGATATGCTCCTCAATAAGTCGTTGGGATCTGATGGCAAAACCCGCCGCTTCAATTTCACGACGCTGGTTTTCTGTGGTCTGTTCCAGAGTTGAGACCCTGCAGTAGGCAAAAACACGTGACATGGGAAACTTTCCGTACGAAATGGATGTCCGAATTATAACGTGTGTCCGAAATTAATTTCACTAAGTTTCGGACATGTGCTGTAAGTGGTGTACGAAACCGACCGGTTTCGGTCACAGCGAACAAATAACAGATGAAAACTATACGCGAGGGAGGCATTTATGCCACGGCGACAGATACTGAGCAGCGAAGAGCAGGAACGCTTACTGGTTATACCAGATGATGAAATTATTCTGACCCGAATGTGTTTTCTGAACGAACCGGATATTGCGCTCATTAATAAGCACCGAAGGCCAGCGAATCGCCTGGGCTTTGCTGTATTACTCTGTTATCTGCGTGGACCTGGATTTATTCCGGACAAAAGCAGTGCTCCTCACAATGGCGTTGTATCCAGGGTTGCTTCCCGACTGAAACTTCAGCCTGATTTATGGCCGGAATATGCATCCAGAGAGCAAACCCGCTGGGAACATCTGACCGAACTTTATCGCTACCTGGAACTATCCCCGTTCAGCCGGTCAATGCAAAAAGACTGTATCCGTCATCTGCACCCCTATGCCATGCGAACTGACAAAGGATTTATGCTGGCGGAAGAAATGCTCAGCTGGCTACATAACAATAATGTTATTTTCCCTTCTGTTGAAGTGATCGAACGGACGCTTGCCGAAGTCGTCACGCTCGCTAACAGATCGGTATTTTCGACACTTACCGCGCAACTGGAAAAGCAGCATAAATCAGCACTCGACAGCCTGCTCATATCAGAGGGTGAACAACCTTCCCGTCTGGCATGGCTGCTACAGCCTCCGGGTAAAATAAACGGTAAAAATGTGCTGCAACATATCGACCGGCTTAATTCCATCGCTGCGCTGGGGTTGCCTGATGGTATTGCACTTTCCGTTCACCAGAACAGGTTGCTTAAACTGGCGCGTGAGGGCCGGAAAATGAGCAGCAGGGACCTGGCAAAATTCACCGATGTCAGACGTTACGCTACGCTGGTTTGTATAATAACAGAGGCCAGGGCCACCCTGACTGACGAAGTGATTGATCTGCACGAGCGTATCCTGGGTAGTCTGTTCAGCAGGGCAAAACGCACGCAGGCCGAACGGCTCCAGCAAACGGGAAAGCTTATTCAGAGCAAGCTGAAGCAGTACGTTACCGTCGGGCAGGCGTTACTTAACGCCAGAGAATCCGGGGAAGATCCCTGGACTGCAATAGAAGATGTCCTTCCCTGGCAGGAATTCATCAACAGCGTGGAAGAAACGCGGTTTCTTTCCCGTAAGGGCAATTTCGACGCGCTTCATCTGATCACCGAAAAATACAGTACGTTGCGTAAATATGCCCCGCGTATGCTGTCAGCATTGCAGTTCATGGCGACACCTGCGGCGCAGGCGCTCAGCGATGCGCTGGACACCATAACGGAAATGTACCGTAAACAACTTCGTAAAGTGCCGCCATCAGCGCCAACAGGGTTTATCCCTGAAAGCTGGCGAAAACTGGTGCTCACGCCTTCAGGCATCGACCGCAAGTACTACGAGTTTTGCGTACTGAATGAACTCAAGGGTGCATTACGTTCCGGTGATATCTGGGTAAAAGGATCGCGCCGCTACAAAAATTTTGATGATTATCTCATCCCGACTGCTGAGTTTGAGAAATCCCGACATAATGACCAGTTACAGTTGGCCGTTCAGACCGATAGCCAGGCATACCTTCAGGCCCGTATGACTCTTCTTGCATCTCGGCTGGAAGAAGTTAACGCGATGGCGCTTGCCGGTGATTTGCCCGATGTAGATATCTCAGATAAAGGCGTAAAAATCACTCCACTGGAGAACAGCGTTCCTTCAGGTGTTTCGCCCTTTGCAGATTTGGTCTATGGCATGCTTCCCCATCCGAAAATTACGGAGATACTGGAAGAAGTTGATAGCTGGACGGGATTTACGCGTCACTTCGCGCACCTCAAAAATAATAACGTCAGACCAAAAGACGGAAGACTGTTGCTGACCACCATTCTGGCTGACGGCATCAACCTTGGGCTGACAAAAATGGCGGAATCCTGCCCTGGGGCCACAAGATCGTCACTCGAAGGTATTCAGGCATGGTACATCAGGGATGAAACTTATTCAGCGGCACTGGCCGAGCTGGTCAACGCACAGAAAGAGCGGCCTCTGGCCGCATTCTGGGGCGACGGGACAACATCGTCGTCAGACGGGCAGAACTTTCGGGTAGGCAGTCACGGACGTTATGCCGGTCAGGTCAATCTTAAATATGGTCAGGAGCCGGGCGTGCAGATTTATACGCATATCTCAGACCAATACAGCCCGTTCTACGCCAAAGTGATCAGCCGGGTGCGCGACTCAACCCACGTGCTTGATGGCCTGCTGTACCATGAAAGCGATCTGGAAATTACCGAGCATTACACCGATACCGCAGGCTTCACTGAACATGTTTTCGCCCTGATGCACCTGCTGGGATTCGCTTTTGCGCCAAGGATCCGTGATCTTCATGACAAGCGGCTGTTTATTCATGGAAAGGCCGAGCGCTATCCGGGGCTTCAGTCTGTCATATCAACAACCTGCCTAAATATCAAAGACATTGAGTCGCACTGGGATGAGGTATTGCGCCTGGCAACCTCGATTAAGCAGGGGACAGTCACCGCATCACTGATGATGAAAAAGTTAGCCAGTTACCCAAAACAGAATGGACTTGCCAAAGCGCTGAGAGAGATTGGCCGCATCGAACGGACACTATTTATGCTGGACTGGTTCCGTGATCCCGGTCTGCGCCGACGCGTGCAGGCGGGGCTGAATAAGGGTGAGGCCCGTAATGCCCTTGCGCGAGCGGTCTTTTTGCACCGTCTGGGTGAAATAAGGGATCGTGGGCTGGAGAATCAGAGTTATCGCGCCAGCGGGCTGACATTACTGACAGCAGCGATCACGTTGTGGAACACGGTATATATAGAAAGAGCTATTGAGTCACTAAAACGAAAGGGTATCCCGATAAATGAGCAACTGGTCTCTCATCTTTCTCCCCTGGGCTGGGAACATATCAATCTGAGTGGAGATTACGTCTGGCGTAATAATCTTAAGCTGGGATCCGGAAAATACCGCTCATTACGTACAGTCGATACCGCTTTGTACAAAAAACAGTCTTAGCGTGGGATAATTAATGAGATGGTCACTCCCTCCTTCCCGGTACTATGCTGAGGACAGGCTTTCATTCGGAGAACCATCATGGAAAACATTGCGCTTATTGGTATCGATCTGGGTAAGAACTCTTTCCATATTCATTGTCAGGATCATCGTGGGAAGGCCGTTTACCGTAAAAAATTCACCCGACCAAAGCTAATCGAATTTCTGGCGACATGCCCGGCAACAACCATCGCGATGGAAGCCTGTGGCGGTTCTCACTTTATGGCACGCAAGCTGGCAGAGTTAGGGCATTTTCCAAAGCTGATATCACCGCAATTTGTCCGCCCATTCGTTAAAAGCAACAAAAATGACTTCGTTGATGCTGAAGCTATCTGTGAAGCAGCATCACGTCCATCTATGCGTTTCGTGCAGCCCAGAACCGAATCTCAGCAGGCAATGCGAGCTCTGCATCGTGTCCGTGAATCCCTGGTTCAGGATAAGGTGAAAACAACTAATCAGATGCATGCTTTTCTGCTGGAATTTGGTATCAGCGTTCCGCGAGGTGCTGCCGTTATTAGTCGACTGAGTACCCTTCTTGAGGACAGTAGTTTGCCTCTTTATCTCAGCCAGTTACTGCTGAAATTACAACAGCATTATCACTATCTTGTTGAGCAGATTAAAGATCTGGAATCTCAGTTGAAACGAAAGTTGGACGAAGATGAGGTTGGACAGCGCTTGCTGAGTATTCCCTGCGTTGGAACGCTGACTGCCAGTACTATTTCAACTGAGATTGGCGACGGGAAGCAGTACGCCAGCAGCCGTGACTTTGCGGCGGCAACAGGGCTGGTACCCCGACAGTACAGCACGGGAGGTCGGACGACATTGTTAGGGATTAGCAAGCGGGGCAACAAAAAGATCCGAACTTTGTTGGTTCAGTGTGCCAGGGTATTCATACAAAAACTGGAACACCAGTCTGGCAAGTTGGCCGACTGGGTCAGGGAGTTGTTGTGTCGGAAAAGCAACTTTGTCGTCACCTGTGCTCTGGCAAACAAGCTGGCCAGAATAGCCTGGGCACTGACGGCGCGACAGCAAACTTACGAAGCATAAAGGCAGAAATACACCAGTTTAAACAATCATTCATCTGGTTTTGCGAATACTGATATTGATGATACTAACGGCCCACCGGCCTGTTGAGGAACCTGTAAAACGGAAAGGCTCATTGAAGCCGTATATTTTCTGGAGGTTCATCAGGCGCGGAACTCATCGAGGCGCGGGAATAAAATCCCATTCAGACGCCGGATAGATTCAAGCAAGCCAACTTGTCGTCAAAATCGGTGTTGCAAAAACGGGAGTGACCATAGATTCCGTTTTCTGAGACGACCCCT
>NZ_JBLGUW010000004.1:0-46161 GCF_050030745.1 Enterobacter cloacae complex sp. 402C9
CCACAATGTGCGTAATGACCCCCCTGACCTCCAACCCGTCCTCATCGTCATCAGGTATAGCCCTGAAGTTATCCAGCTTATCGAGTTCCTGGAGACACCGCTTGGGGTGTAGTCGCAATCGCATGATCCTGAATTCTTGTTCCAGGACACAGAGCACCAAAGACCCGTCAACGGGCGTGCCCCCAAAATCTACTATGAGCAGCGCACCAGGCTTTATCCCTTCCCGGAAAGAGTAGGTATCACTTCGAAAAAAGAATACTCCCGGCGCTCCTGTATTACAGTGCTGATCGAGTGACAGCCTGTTTTCCTGGTAGTCGGTTGCTGGCGATGGAAAACCCATTTTTAACGGCCTCCGTTGGGGTTAAAAAGCATGAATGTCCGGTTCTCTCCTTCCTGAGTGGAAATGTCTTTAAAAACGGTCACGTAGGTTTCAATCCACTGATTTGCTTGGCGACAACTCCAGTGAAAATTAATCAGCGCAAGCTGGCTGACAAAGGCTTCTGTCGTAACTGTCTGACGACCGTTCGGCTCACGCTTAATGCTCGCACGCCAGGCTGAGTCAATTTCATAGTGTCTAGGCATGAAAAACCTCCGATCAATATAGCTGTATGCATATGGGTCTTCCCTTGTTGTGGTGGCTGAAGGCATGATAATGGTGTATTTAATCGCCAGAGGTCACCGCCATGGACGAAAAGTCCCTCTACGCTCATATTCTCAACCTGTCCGATCCGTGGCAGGTAAAGTCCCTTTCTCTCGATGAAAATGCCGGTTCTGTTACTGTCACTATTGAGATCGCTGAAAACACCCGGCTAGCCTGTCCGACCTGCGGTAAATCCTGTTCTGTTCACGATCACCGTCATCGTAAATGGCGCCATCTTGATACCTACCAGTTCACCACTATTGTTGAAGCCGATGTTCCACGAATTATGTGTCCGGAGCATGGCTGCCTGACGTTGCCTGTTCCGTGGGCTGGCCCCGGAAGCCGGTATACGTTGCTATTCGAATCGTTCGTTCTCTCATGGCTGAAAATCAGCACCGTTGATGCTGTCAGGAAGCAACTTAAGCTCAGTTGGAATGCGGTTGACGGCATTATGACCCGGGCAGTTAAGCGAGGTCTTGCCCGGATAAAAAAGCCATTATCCGCCCGTCATATGAATGTGGATGAGGTCGCCTTTAAAAAAGGACATCGTTACATAACGGTGATCTCCGATCGCGATGGTCGGGCGCTGGCCTTAACGGATGATCGCGGCACAGAGAGTCTTGCCGGCTATCTTCGCACGCTCACTGATGGGCAGTTGCTGGCTATCAAAACGCTCTCAATGGACATGAACGCGGGCTATATAAGAGCAGCGCGTATCCACTTACCCAGTGCGGTTGAGAAAATCGCCTTTGACCGCTTCCATGTGGCGAAGCAACTGGGCGAGGTAGTTGATAAAACCCGTCAGAATGAACATCCGCACCTCCCTGTTGAAAGCCGACACCAGGCAAAAGGAACCCGCTTCCTGTGGCAGTACAGCGATAAGTGGATGACCGAATCCCGGCAGGAAAAGCTGATGTGGCTGCGTGCACAGATGAAGCTGACGAGCCAGTGCTGGGCGCTGAAAGAGCTGGCAAAGGATATCTGGAACAGGCCATGGAGCGAGGAAAGACGGAGTGACTGGCAGAGATGGTTGGCGCTGGCGGCTAACAGTGACGTTCCCATGATGAAAAATGCCGCGAAAACGATAGGAAAAAGGCTGTACGGGATCCTGAATGCGATGCGACACAGTGTCTCAAACGGAAATGCGGAGGCACTTAACAGCAAGATCAGGCTGCTGAGGATAAAAGCCAGGGGATACCGAAACCGGGAGCGCTTTAAACTGGGGGTGATGTTCCACTACGGAAAGCTGAATATGGCGTTCTGAGCCTTCCCACCATGATCGGGGAAGACCCATGCATATACAGTATAAAGAATCAGTTTTATTCTTCAACACACTGTTTATTATGTTGTAACTACTCCCTACCTTCAGGTTCATGGTTCATTTTGTTAACGGTCTGTTGCTTCACAGCTTTGCTGATAGTCGCCCGGCTACAACCCAGCACTTTTTGAATCTGGCTCCAGGAGCTGCCGCTCGCAATCAGCCTGTTTATGGCGTCATAGCGAGACTGATTAACCTGGCGGCCTTTATACTTCCCTTCCCTTTTCGCCCTGGCGATCCCCTGCTGCTGCCGTTCCCGGCGCTGTTCATAGTCTCGCCTGGCGACGGCGGCCAGCATATCCAGCAACATATCGTTTATGGCCGAAAACATTCGGCTGTCAAAATCATTGTGACCCGATGCGAGCCAGGTTGTCGGAACGTTGACGGCCACAACCCGGATATCTTTCTGCCGGATCATTTTCTTCAGTGTGTTCCAGTCCTCCCCTACCAGGCGTGAAAGCCTGTCCACATCCTCTACCAGCAAGATATCGTTTTGCTGACAATCTTTCAGGAGCCGGAACAACTCAGGGCGTTCAAGCTTAGAACCTGATTCATTTTCAATGTAGTAGTTACAGATGCTCAGGCCGCGCTCGATGGCGAAGGTATTTATCGTGTCCAGGGCGCGTGTTGCATCCTGTTCAGTCGTGGATGCGCGTAAGTAAGCTCTGACAAAGCCTTTCGGTACTGTTTGAGTCATTATAGGGAACCAGTTCATTTTGAGTTAACCAGACACACCCATACAGTACCCATTTCAGTTGGTTCAGGGAAGGCACACTCAAAAAGAACCAGCAAACAGACCCCAGCCCTATAGTGACAACGTCACACTAAAAATTTACAACATAAAGATGATGTAAAGACACACCAAGATTTACACCATAAAGCGCACATAAAGACACAGCAACATTTACCATGTAAAGACACCATAAAGATAAATATATCTTTATTTGTGCTTTACATGGTAAAGCCATTGCATTATAAAGACACTGTAAAGACAAAAGTATCTTTACGAAAAACACACCATGTAAAGACATTCATATCTTTACATGAGCTTTACAACATAAAGAGAGGGATTCTGAAATGGGTAAAATCTTGCTTGTCGTATCAGATAAAGGTGGGGTAGGCAAAAGCACCTACGTGGCTAACACAGGCTCAATGCTGGTCAACAAAGGTAAGTCGGTAATTATCCTGAAGACAGATAAAAACCACGATCTGTTGAGCTGGAACGAAAAGCGGACAGATAACGGCTTACTCACTATCCCGGTTCACGCAGCTTACGGAAACGTCAGCAACGAAATTAAGCGCCTTAGTAAGCTGTGTGAAGTTCTCATTGTCGATTGCCCCGGCCACGACAGCCAGGAGTTCCGTAGCGCCCTGACAGTATCAGATATCGTGGTGACACTGGTTAAGCCGTCCTCTGATTTCGAAAGCGAAACACTGACCAGTGTTACAGAGAAAATCCGCACCGCTCAGAAAGCTAACGCAGCTCTGGAACCGTGGGTGCTGTTCACCAGAATCAACTCAGCGAAACCCCGCCACAGAAAAGCGGCCATTGATCTGGATAAATTACTGCGTTCGGACAACATCTGGATTCAACCTCTGAAAACCCGGATATCCGAGCTGGATGTGTATGAAAGCGCCTGTAATGAAGGGGCAGGGGTACATGACGTTAGCCGGGCATCGAGCCTTTCAACAGCGAAAGCACAGATTGAACTTGTGGCACAGGAAATTGGCATTTTATAGAAATATCAACAATATTCATCGAAATCTTTACATTGTAAATACACCATAAAGATACTATGATATTTACAATTAATGCATACCGTACAAGGGGAAATTTTCATGGCTTTAAAACTAAACCGCCCGAACATCGATGAATCTCAGCAACCAGCAACAAACGCAGAAACCGCGCGTTTTATCTCCGGCGCTACCAGAGCGCCTGTAGCGGGTAAACCAAAGTTGATGAACTTCAGACTGCCAGCGTACTTTGAGGAGATCCTGGAAGCGGAGGCGCAGAGAACAGGCCAGAGCAAGACAACCGTTCTAAAGGCAGCGCTGGCCGCATTCGATAACCTGGACGAGAACCTGAAAAACCACTGGCTGCTTGAATCTGCAAAATTAGGGTAGCGTTATGGCTAAGAAAAAGAGATATGTTGTGATGGTTAGAGATAAACCAAATACAGCGGCAATCAGCGATTATTAGCCTGGTTAGTATGGTTCGCTAACAGGCATAATAAGGCCGTTGCCTATGACTGCGGAGAATGGATTGTCGAACCATCACATTGGTTAAGAATTGGAAATCCAAAATAGAAAGAAACCTAAGGAAAGAAAAATGTTCATATTCAGATATATTAAAACTCTTATTAATATCTACTTGTTATACATCCAACCGATATTGGGGATGTTCCTTATAGGTATAGGCTTATGGGGGTTCTATGCACCTGATGAGGGAACTTGTACTAATCTCAATATTGAGTTATGCGCTGTATCAGCTATTGATGTTCTGAAGCCTGCTATTTTTGTATTTTTAGGCATTATTACCGTTGCCGGATGGTACTTTACCGAACTTCAGCCGAAGCTAAGGGGGGAGGGCAAGTATATGAAGGTAAAAACAGGTGTAAAACCGGAAGATTTCGTTAAGTAAAAACCGAGCCTAAAGACGTTAACCGTGGGGGATTTATGAATAAATCATGGCTTGAACAACAGGTGCAAAATGAAAAATTAAAAAAAGTACAGGAAGAGAAAAAAGATGGCACTATCCAAAAAGGATTGTACAGGGTTCGTATAAAAGACAAATACAGGTGGGATTTGTGGGAAAATGATTTCAGAGTTGTTATTGCTTATTCGAAAGATGATGCAGAGCTAAAATTTACAGAAATGACAGGTTTTAATGAGCATTACTATATAGAAAGCATTGAAAAAATAGTGCTTTCAGATATAGAAAAAATCTTACTGGAAAACTGAAAAGATAGTTATCCAGAGGTTTAGTTAAATAATGGCGTCAGTTTTTCAACCAGTAGCAGATCGCTTAAACCGTCTAAAGAAACAACTTCTATACCAGAATCAACAAGTGAATCAACTCCACATACTTCACCGAAGCCGATAACCATAATCGGCTTTCGGTCTATCAAATCAAAAATCACCAAAGGCAATATTACACTGTTAATCGCTTCAAACTCCTGAAAAAACATTTCAGAGCCGTATTCGCTGGCAGGAAAAAGAATCTCACTTAATCTCAAACCATAAAAAATATGGTAGTGTTCTTTAAGGTTATCCTTTAAAATATTAACAGCCTTAGAATATTTTTCGTTAATAAACTCTTTAACCTGATATTTCATAACTCTCTCCAACAAGAACCGACTGTAGGTCACCGGGCAAACGTTGCGGAATGGCGTCAGAGACGTCATTTTGCGGCGTTTGCCCTATCCTGCATCGCAGTGAAAAGAACTCGCCTCGTGCGCTATGATTAACCGATGATAAAAGGCTGAAAGAAGCACTGCAAGCCGACTGGATAACATTGTTGCTTCACGGCTGATCATCATTGGTTGCCTCAGTGCTAGTGTGCTTTGCATCAGGAACCAGAAGACGATACCACGGCATTTTTTTGTTAAGCAGCTCCATCAGGGGAGTGGCAAACAAACTCAATCCCCACAGCGTTACGATTACTGGAATCGTGAAATTTTGCGGCGTCCAGAACTGGCGCTCAAGGTGGAACCATGTAACAACACAGAGCATTCCACCAATCCAGAAAATAGCTTTACTGAAAGCCCCCAGGACTGCCAGAGAAATAACAGAGACTAAATGCAGTGCGCCAGCCGTAGCAAGACGTAGATAAAACCAGAACCATTTAGCGTGCCGGATAACCGGGTTACCGTTCGTTTCTCGCAATCGTTTTTTACGTTCCCGAATGATTTCTTTTTTCAGCTTACTTCGTTCGGCTCCCTGCGGAAACTCATATATTTTAGCCATGTTTTGCCTCACTTATTCTTTTTTGGTGGAACGACTTTGTCAAACTCCTCTAAAAATGCCATATCATCTTCCGAAAAGGATGAGGATTTTTCATTTATACTAAACTCAAATCTAAGCATGTGAGCCATTCTCCCTTTTTTCCCAACAACAGAGAAAGATAACTGATTTATTTCCGTTTTCTCAATTATCTCATTAATGCTTTTATTGATAACATCACGAACAAAAAATGAGTATTTAGGATACTTATATTTCTTCTCCCCTTCCTCAATAGTATAAAGTCCCATTTCCTCTTTTAAATCATCCACGGATATATCAAAAGATTTTTTTGAACTATTCTGACTGTAATATTTCCTAATGACTTGATAAAGGTTTGTTGAGTTTACACTGTTCAACAACACAACTGATTTCAATACCTGAGTGGTATATCTATTTTCAGAACCAATCAACTTAGAAAAATATCGCTTAGCTGTATTTGTGAATTTTATCCGTACAGTTGCAAGATGATCGTAATAGGCACAGAATTCTGTTAAGTTTAAATCCAAGCGATCAGGTATTTTATTCTTAGATGATAGTATCCCAAGTTCATCAGCCAAATTTTTTAAATCATCTCTGTTTAAAACTAACGTAGTTGAAGAAAGAACTTTAGCTCCCTCTTTCAGAGCTGCATAAGAGGCATATTTATCTAAAGAAGTAGCTTTTGAAAAAAAGTCAGCATCAACCTCCAAAATATCATCATCTAACATTTCCTTTGTATCAATCTGGCAAAGAGCCAGAAAAAGCACTCTTTTTGCTGAAAGGGAAAGGGATGCAAGAGTTACCCCAACTTCATTTCTATGTCTAACTTTCGTTAATCCCGTTACTGTCTTCACGATAAGCCTCATATAACCTTTCCTATGTAGGCAAATCATAACCCCACAAAGGTTGTAATTCAAGACAACAATACAACCTTTAATTAAAAAACCTCTCACCTTTAGATATGAAGATCTGAGGATCTTCATATCTAAAGATAGCAACAACCGCATGTTTCACTTGATGTTCAGTCAAACTGTGGAAACCGTTAAAAATCTTCTCACCTTACGTGAAAAATCCTCTCATCTTTAGTGAAAAATCTAACTACCTTAACTTAAAAATCTTCTCACCTTACGTGAAAAATCCTCTCACCTTACGTGAAAAATCCTCTCACCTTTAGCAATTTTTTTCCATAATTTTCAGGTAATTGAAGCGAGCTAAGTTTTTAAGTTTTTAAGATCAAGAAGAAAATATAAGGCTTTTAATGCACAGCGTCTGTGGATAACTCAGCATAAATCCAGAGGATAGATCCGTCTGGCCTCCCTGAGCACTGCACCACCAAAAATTGAGCAAATATTAACCTTAGCGCGTAAGTGCTCTATTGAAACCCCGTGGAAATTCCGCTTCCTCGCTCACTCGCGGGCTTCGCCCTGTCGTTCGGCTGCGGCGAGCGGTGTAATCTCTCTAAAAGATCCAGACGGGATCCTTTTCCGATCCAATTCTTAAATGCTCTCAAAAGCCCTCAGAGGCGTTTTAACCGCTTTAACCCGGTCATGGTTCAACGGAGCGGGTAAAATGCGCTTAGAACGTCATACAGCTCGTTTTTAACCTGATCCCTAATCAGGGGGTATAACAGAGGCGGCCAAAAAATCCGGCCTTGCTCGTCAGAGTATCTACCGCGCATTATCCCCGAACGGAAACCCGACCATCACAACACTTGCACAGCTTGCAGCAGTAGCCGGGTTACAGTTCACTCTCAGTAAGCCCAACCACTAACCTTTCAGACAAGCCCCTCATACCGGGGGGATTATTTCTTATGCCAGCAAAATTTCACGACCGGCGAGGATGGCCAAGTGTTTTTTGCTGGCAATTTTCGTGCAGCAGCTGGCGCCCGGATTCATTTTTTGCTGTCAGGCATCAATCGGTTTCAGCAACCCGCCCCGTAATTCGCTGCTAACGCATCTCATAACGCGCAGATACAGCGCCCCGCGCCAGTGTTTCACACTGACCCGGCGTACCGTTCGCAAGCTCACGCGCTAACTGCGACAGGCTAAACATCGTCTGATAGTCAGAAATTGGCCTGGCAGGGGTGAGGGGGGTTATCGCTCTCATTCGGGCTTGTTGGTTCGCCAGTCCTGGCGAACGTCTCCGGCGCGATGTTACGACAGCGCATTATGTAACTACAGTTCGCGCCTCTTTCGGAAATCCCTTCATGCGCGGTAAAGCAATATACATCTTTATGTAATCTTTACAATGTAAAGCATTAAAAATGATTCCATAACCATCATTTGATGGTATAATGAATTTGTTGGTTGGGAATGGTTCCCTGCCAGATTCCAGAAGCCCACACGGGCGGGAGCGAAAAATGAATATTCAGGAAGCATTAAACGTTTTTGGTTTATCCGGTGATCTGACTGAAAAGGACATCAAGGCGGCATACAAAAAAGCGGCTTTAAAATATCATCCAGACCGCAATCCATTGGGTGCCGAGCTGATGAAAGCAGTAAATGCTGCGTTTGATTTTCTCATGGCTAACATTGATAAAATCAATCAGTTTCAAAGCACTGATGAAAACGCACGTTACAACTACGGTGAAGATCTGGAAAAAGTTCTGAATACGCTTTCCGGCCTTACAGGGATTGTCTATGAAGTTATTGGTAATTGGGTCTGGATTAGCGGAGAAACTAAAGAACACAAAGACATTTTAAAGGAAATGGGCTGTAAGTGGGCATCTAAGAAAAAACAATGGTTTTACCGTCCTGAAGAACACAAAAGCCGCTGGAACCGTAAAGAACACAGCATTGAAGAAATTCGTGAAATGTATGGTACAGCGGGTAAACGTAAGGCGTCAGGCTGGACACGTGTAGAAGCAAGCGCATAACCGGAATGGGGGCGAAAGCCCCCTAGAACATGGCAAAGATTGATTCGGAGACACGTTGATGAAAAACAAGACCATAACGGAAGCGGAGCTGATAAACATTTTTGAAAGTTACGGAGCCTACATTTGCCCGGATGAGATCGAAGTTACAGCCAAAGAATGCAATGAAAATGGTTCAGTCTTGCACCGTGGCTTAAACGCAGAAGGATGGGCGCATCTTTTTGCGAAGGAAGAAGCATATCAGCAGGAATGCGAAGCCCAGGAAGCTGCAAGTGATGATGGACACTTTGATGAATAGTCTTAAAACTGCCGTAATTCGATTTACGGCTTTTTTATTGAGTTCAAAAGGCTGAATCGATGAAAGAACAGAAAAATTTCTTTGAACGGTATAAACCGGTGTTTGAAATCGTTTGTCGAATCCTGGGGAACGGCTGGCGTGTAAATCTGCTCGATGATTGCCAGTACAGGATTAAGCTAACCTCACCTGATTTTAAAAATTACTCTATACATATTCGAATGGAGAAAGGAAGGTTAGTTATCATTGGAAGCGTAGATAGTCGCAGCTGGAGAAGTCCTTACCATACTTGCACAGTATCGCCAGAGCGTAACCCTGTAGAAATCGCCGCCGATATTGAAAAGAAAATCCTGTCGGATGCTTTAGATAATGTAGATATGGCGCGAGAGTATGAACAACAGTTACAGCAAAAACGCGAGAAAAAACTGATCCTGAAAGGAATGCTATCTCGTTTAGTGCATCTTGAAAGCTGGCATGGGACATTGACCGGGTTTAAAGTTGAGAATGGGTTAGATGGTAACGTATCAGAACGGGGCGACGGATATGAAATGGTAATTCGTGGCCTGAGTGTAGATCAGCTCATAAAGGTAGCGGGGTTTATTAAACAGCTATGAGGCAAAAAATGAATGAAGTCCTGAGCGACAGGAAAAACAAAGGTAATGTAACATACAGGATTGTTGTGTCTGAAGATGCAACACGTTTGTTTATTGAACTTGAAAAACTGATGAAGGTACGCTCTAAAGAAGCGGATAAAAAAACAACTAAAAAGATTGTTTTCCAAAAATCATTTTATTACGAAGAATTCTCGAACGTTAAAGATGAAATTGATGATCCAATTTTATTGAAATTCTATACAGATACTATTGTGAAGGTACAAAATCATGAGTTTTAAGCCAACACCTGAAGAGGTGAAACAAGCACGTATTAAAGCTGGCTTTACGCAGCAGGAAGCCGCTGAACGGTTTGGTTTTACGTTATCAGCCTGGCAAGCCAAAGAAACATCCGGTAAAACGTCTCGTGGTTTAGCCGCTGGTACGTATGAATTACTTTTGCTCCTGGCTGATGAACATCCAGATTACCAGCTCGTTAAGAGAGAAAAAAATCAGGATAAAGTGACTAAATAAATTGCATTACCATCATATGATGGTATAATTTATTTGTAGGTCGGGAATAGTTCCTTACCATGATCCAGTAGCCCAAACGGGCGGGAGACTAAAATGAACACGTATGTTATCACTTTCCAGGCTTTAAACACTAAGAAAGAAAAAATCACCTGCTCTGCTTTTGTCCATTCAGAAACTCTCTTCCTTGCCGTTCATTCTTTCGAAGATAAAAATCGCGGTCGTGGTTATGTTATCACGTCTGTTAGTGAATTGTTGTCCGAGGAACTGACGGCGAAAAATTCCCTCAAGAAAAATATTAACTTTTGGTTTAATGAGTGTGGTTTAAGTAAATCTGAGGTTATAAACGAAGTAATTAACTGGAAGAATTTCGCATATACCCTTAAAGAACTGGAGGAAGCCAAAAATGAAGCGATAAGAGAACTGCGGAGTTAATCAATTAGGGGTGGTATCAGGTTGTGGAGGCAACCTGATACCGTGACACTCAATTCCCTCGCGAGGAATATAAAATGTCGGAACGCATGTTATCAGCAATACAGACTGTTGAAAAGGGTGGGCGTCCGGTTTTTCCCTTGATGCCATTCTCTGCTTTTCCTGAGTACATGGCATTACTCAGAAAAGCCCTGGAAAAGAAAGAAACAAAAGCACTGATAGAAAAACAGGAGGTGCTATGAAAAAACAGGAGTTTTTAGATTTTATCAGTGCAGAACAGAGGCGGGGAGCTGTCCGGTTTTCGCTGGGATTTAACAGCAAAGGGGAAATTGTATTGCACTGGACTAACGAGGCCGGGTTAAGAGTCTGGAGTATACTAAGCGGTAACAGGGGAAAAAGTCCCAGCCGGGCAAACCGGGAAAGAATGAGTAACCTCCGCCGCTGGCTCCATGATGCCCGGCAGGGCATGGAAGGCGACACACCAGAGGCAGAATAAAATTCCCGTTCCTGAATCGCCGAAGCCCTCCCGTTTACGGGAGGTGCTTTTTTTGTATATTCCGTAAAACAGCGCTCGCGCCCCCTGCCAGGCCATTCGCGTAGCGAATTTATTTCCGCCCAAGTTAGCCGCGAATCCGTTGTCTCCGGTCGCAGACGCACCAGATCACAGCCACGATAGCCTTTCATTTTTTGCATTTCGATGGACGCTGAAGCACAATTTATGTGTGGAGGTAGTTCACTGCGATGCAGGATAGGGCAAACGCCGCAAAATGACGTCTCTGACGCCATTCCGCAACGTTTGCCCGGTGACCTACAGTCGGTTCTTGTTGGAGAGTTTTATGAAAAAAGTTCAATTCAGGATTGAAGAAAGCCAACATGATGATCTACTTGATTGTCTTAAAACACTTTATCCAGATGAACCGGGTTTAACCGTGGCAAAAGGAATGAAGCTGCTTGCCAATGCTTTACTGAAAAGCAAGGTTAAAAATGAAGATGTTAATGTGTCAAAAGACAATGATGATTTTATCAAAACCACAATGTATTTGACAGGGAAACAAAGAACTTTAATAGAGAAAGCGGCTCATCGTCATGGCTGGAATTTATCCAGAGAATGTCGTTATCGAATCCAGACGACACTTGAAAATGAACTTGATTTTTTCGATCAGGAACTTCTGGTGATGAATCGTTGCCGTAATGCAATAGATAAAATAGGGCGAAACTTTCATTATATTATCGTTAATGATAATGCCAGAGTACTTGATAAAGATGGGTTCTATCAGGACGCTGAGCGGTTGAGTTCAGAGATAATGAGTCTCAAAAGTGAGTTTGAAAACTACATTATGTTATGCAAAGGGCGAACTGTTTCTAACAAGGTTGAGGTGTAATCATGGGCGTTTATGTTGACAAGGAATTCAGGGTTAAGCGTAAGTCCTCTGAAGCTGGCCGCAAGTCTGCTTTCGCCCATAAAGTTAAAAATGGTGGTAAAAACTATCAACGCAACGTTCAGGAACGTATCAACCGCAAGGGTGCCAGTAAGGAGGTTGTTGTCAAAATCTCAGGAGGTGCGATTACCCGGCAGGGAGTTCGAAACAGTATTGACTATATGAGCCGGGAGTCAGAGCTGCCAGTGATGAGTGAAAGCGGTCAGGTATGGAAAGGTGATGAGATTCAGGAGGCTAAAGAGCACATGATAGATCGTGCTAATGACCCTCAAAATGTTTTCGATGATAAAGGTAAGGAAAATAAAAAAGTAACCCAAAATATTGTGTTTTCACCGCCTGTATCAGCAAAGGTAAAACCTGAAGATCTGCTTGAGTCTGTCAGGAAAACGATGAACAAGAAGTACCCAAATCATCGTTTTGTGCTTGGCTATCATAACGACAAAAAAGAACATCCACACGTGCATGTCGTTTTTCGTATTCGTGATAATGACGGTAAACGAGCTGATATCAGGAAAAAAGATTTACGGGAAATTCGTACAGGTTTTTGTGAAGAGCTGAAGATGAAGGGCTATGACGTTAAAGCCACTCATAAGCAGCAGCATGGACTTAACCAGTCTATTAAAGATGCGCACAAAACAGCGCCAAAACGACAGAAGGGCGTTTATGAGGTTGTTGATGTTGGCTACGACCATTATCAGAACGATAAAACCAAACCAAAGCAGCATTTCATAAAGCTTAAGACACTGAACAAGGGCGTGGAGAAAACATATTGGGGGGCTGATTTTGGTGAGTTAACCACTCGCGAGAACGTTAAGAAAGGTGATCTTGTTAAGCTGAAGAAGTTAGGACAAAAGGAGGTGAAAATCCCTGCACTTGATAAGAACGGTGTACAGCATGGCTGGAAGACTGCACACAGGAATGAGTGGCAGCTAGAGAACCTGGGGGTTAAGGGCATAGACAGAATCTCTTCATCCAGTAAAGAGCTGGTGCTGAACAGCGCGGAGATGATTAAGAAACAGCAACTCCAGATGAGAAATTTCTCGCAAATAAAACAGTCGATGATTCAAAGCGAACAGAAAGTGAAAATCGGAATTCGTTTAGGATAATTCATACTCTCCGGTAACTTATTGATTAAGATCGATTTATTTATCTTGTTAGCAGAGTTTTTGTAAAAAGTAACTAGCGGTAAAAAATTTAGTTAACTTGACTATAAAATAAGCGCATGGTGATCAATCGATCTGCTTTTTTGTTATCAAATAGCATATGTATCTAGATATAAATAAAATACAAGCACAAACAAAATGAAATGTGTCGTAAATGCGATCTAAAGATCTGCTTGTGTGGTTGAACGCAGCACATGTAGCTGATAAAGTTTTTATGAGATGTAAATTTGTCCTTTTGTTTTTTTTCTCTGATTCGGGGTCATCCGAGTCGAGAGAGCGCCTGAAAGGAAAAACTATGGAATGGTATGTTTTGCAATTCACCACTACGAGATTTGCAGCAGTTTTTGCTCATCTCGAACGCCTGAACTTCTCTTACTTCTGTCCTATGGAGACTGAAAGGTATCGTCGCCCGGATAAGATAATTTCATATCGAGAAAGACGTTTGCCGCTTTTTCCCGGTTATCTTTTTATCCAGGCAGATTTTGAAGAGGTTCATTCCACTACAATAACTGCTATCCCTTACGTACAACGCTTTATCTCATTTGGCGGTGAGCCTTTACCTGTACCAGAAGATGTGATGGCGGAGCTTTTGTACAGACAATCACATACAACAGCTCAGGCAAATCTTTTAAGGAAATCAATTCCACACGATTTTGCTGAAATTCTACTCATGGATAATCCGCAGCAAAGAAGTATGGCTTTCATCCACTACATCACAGAGAGAAGCTTAACCCACAAAATGAAACGGAAGAAAAATGACTGCTACCCGAAAAAAAACCGCAACGAGACGCAAGCCCCAACGTAATACACTCTACCTGCCCTCAGCTTCTCGTGAGGAACTGGATAAAATTGCTCTGGAGATTGGCTATCGCAGGGGGCGACGTATTTCAAGCTCTGGTGTTGTCCAGTACCTCATAAAAAAATATTCCAGCCAGGCTATTGAGGAGCTGATAAACGAAGACGATGAAGACGATGACGACTTCGATGACTAACCATTCAGTCTAAACTTTCCGCGCTGTTCTGGCCGGGAGAAAATCATGTTATCTACTACTGCTTTTGCGGCGCTTGCTTTGCAATGCGCGGCCAGCGTTCATCCCGATACTGCGCATGAAGTTGCAAGGGTTGAATCTGGTTTTAACCCATATGCTATTGCCGAGATAATACCGAAGGTTGAACGTAAGCCCGGTGACAAAGGCGTAGTGTCCTACTTTCCCAAAACTAAGGAGGCTGCACTCCAGATCGTAAATCAAATTGAATCACGAAATCATCGTTACTCAGTCGGTCTTATGCAAATAACGAGTACGAATTTTGCAAACTTCAATACAACCGCTGAGAAAATGTTTGACCCCTGCGAAAATCTCAAGGTTTCAGAGCAAATTTTGGTGGATTGTTATAAACGTGGTGGCGATATTTTACGTGGCCTGAGTTGCTATTATTCCGGCAATCCAGAAACAGGAACTAAACCTGAATCAGATTTTAATAACACCAGTTATATACAGCGCATAGGGTTTAATCCGCCTGATAACAAAAAAAACTGGGTGGTTCCTTCAGTTAAAGATGCAATCAGAAAGGAGAATGTAACACAGAGTATCAAACCTAAAGAAGTTACCGTATATCCCCAATATGCCATGCGTGGCACTGTTTTAGATGAAAAGGAAACAAACGATGTTAAAACTCAATAAACGTTATTTAACTCTTTCTGTATTTATGGCTGCATTGATGCTTTGTGTAGCAGAACCCGCCTTTGCTGATGATGTATCCACTAAAACAACTGGCTTCTTGCAGAAGATTATCGATTTTCTGACGGATATCCGTAAGCCAGCAATCACCATCATTGCGCTGGTAATTGGTTATATCGCTATCTTCTCACGCCAGCATGCAGCGTGGATTACGCCTTTAATTATCGGGATTATCATCTTTATTGTTGCGCCATATCTGCCTGACTGGTTAGCGTAATATGTAATAAAAGGGGGCGTAAAAATGAGTACCGTTTTTAAAGGGCTGACACGCCCCGCTTTGATTAGGGGGCTGGGCGTTCCGCTCTACCCCTTTCTTGGAATGTGCGTTATCTGCGTTTTGCTTGGTGTCTGGATTCATGAGGCTATGTATGCCCTCATCCTCCCTGGCTGGTATGCCATCAAGCGAGTTACGAAGATAGATGAACGCTTTTTTGACCTGCTTTATCTGCGAATGCAAATCAAAGGTAATCCTCTGGCAAACAAGCGCTTCAATGCCGTCCATTATGCGGGGAGTTCGTACGACGCAGTCGATATATCGAAAGTGGACAATTTTATGAAGCTTAAAGACCAGTCTTCTCTTGAAGAGTTAATCCCGTATTCATCACACATCACTGATAACCTCATTGTTACCAGAAACCATGATCTACTGGCGACCTGGCAGATTGACGGAGCTTATTTTGAATGTGTAGATGAAGCGGATCTAGCCTTGCTTACTGACCAGCTCAATACGCTGATACGTAGTTTTGATGGGAAACCCGTTACCTTTTATACGCATCGTATTCGGGTTAGAAAAGAAGTGCGACCTGTATTTGACAGCAAGATCCCATTCGTCAACAGAGTGATGAACGATTATTACGAATCGCTTTCGGCGGCTGAGTATTTTGAAAACAAATTATACTTAACCGTATGCTATAAACCGTTCAGCGCTGAAGATAAAGTGACGCATTTTCTTTCAAGGAAAAAGGGTAATAAAAATATCTTCGAAGAACCCATTAATGATATGAATGAAATATGTGGCAGATTGAGCACCTATCTCTCCCGGTTTCATTCCCGTCGTCTTGGGTTATATGAAGAAAATAATATAGTTTATTCAGAACAGCTTACGCTGTTCCAGAAACTGCTATCCGGGCGCTGGCAGAAAGTCAGAGTCACCAATAGTCCGTTTTATACATACCTGGGTGGTAAAGACCTGTTCTTTGGTAACGATGCTGGACAAATCACTGCCTCTGACCATGCCCGGTACTTTCGTTGCATCGAGATCAAGGACTACTTTCAGGAAACGGATGCCGGAATTTTTGATGCACTGATGTATCTCCCGGTTGAGTATGTACAGACTTCCTCTTTAACTCCGATAGACAAGCAGTCTGCAATCAAGGCGCTGGATGATCAGATCGACAAACTCGAAATGACCGATGATGCCGCTAAATCCTTGCTCGCTGATTTGAAAGTTGGTCTCGATATGGTCTCCAGCGGCTATATTTCTTTCGGGAAAAGTCACCAGACACTGATTGTTTACGCAGATTCGCCGGAGCGTCTGGTGAAGGACACCAATATTGTAACGACGACCCTGGAGGATTTAGGGCTGATCGTAACCTATTCAACCTTGAGTCTTGGCGCAGCGTATTTTGCTCAGTTACCTGGTAACTACACGTTACGGCCACGCCTGAGTTCTATCAGCAGTCTGAACTTTGCCGAAATGGAAAGCTTCCATAATTTCTTTACGGGCAAGGAGAAAGGAAATACCTGGGGTAACAACCTTATCACCCTGGGCGGCTCAGGAAATGATATTTATAACCTGAACTATCACATGACTACCGAGCATCAAAATTACTTCGGTAAAAACCCCACGCTGGGGCATACCGAAATTCTTGGTACGTCAAACGTGGGTAAAACGGTAGTGATGATGACTAAGGCTTTCGCCGCCCAGCAGTTCGGAACGCCGGAGTCTTTTCCACCTGAGAGGAAATTAAAGAAGTTAACTACAGTATTTTTCGACAAAGATCGGGCAGCGGAACCCGGTATACGTTCAATGGGAGGTGCTTACTTTCGGGTGAAAGAAGGAGAGCCGACTGGCTGGAACCCTGCGGCTTTGCCACCAACCAAACGAAATATTTCCTTTATGAAAGACCTGGTGAGGCTACTTTGTACGCTTAACAGTGAGCCGCTTGATGATTACCAGAACCGCCTGATTTCTGATGCCGTTGAGCGCCTGATGCAGAGGTCAAACCGCTCTTATCCGATCAGTAAGTTGCGACCACTCATTCTGGAGCCTGATGATACTGAAACCCGGCGGCATGGGCTTAAAGCACGCCTGAATGCCTGGGTGCAGGGAGGGGAATTTGGCTGGGTGTTTGATAACCCGGACGATACGTTTGATGTGGACAACCTGGACGTTTTCGGTATAGACGGAACGGAGTTTCTGGATAACAAAGTACTTTCCAGCGCCGCTTCATTCTATCTCATCTACCGTGTCACCATGCTGGCTGATGGCCGCCGACTCCTTATCTACATGGATGAGTTCTGGCAATGGATTAACAACGAAGCGTTCAGAGATTTTGTTTATAACAAACTCAAAACCGCGCGTAAGCTGGATATGGTGCTTGTCGTAGCGACACAATCGCCGGATGAACTAATTAAATCACCTATCGCGGCTGCCGTTCGTGAGCAGTGCGCAACACATATTTATCTGGCGAACCCCAAAGCGAAACGTAGTGAGTACGTAGACGAGTTGGAAGTGAGAGAACTTTATTTTGACAAAATTAAAGCCATTGACCCGTTATCTCGTCAGTTCCTGGTCGTCAAAAACCCACAGAGGAAGGGGGAAAGTGATGATTTTGCGGCTTTCGCAAGACTGGATTTGGGAAAAGCGGCGTATTACCTACCGGTTCTCAGCGCATCGAAACCCCAGCTTGAACTGTTCGATGAAATCTGGAAAGAGGGTATGAAGCCGGAAGAGTGGCTTGATACCTATCTGGAACGTGCAAACCTGATTTAAGGAATCCCTATGAAAAAGCATATCGTTGCGGCACTTATCGCCTCTGTTACGGTTATTTCTGGTGCTCAGGCTGGTGTTCCCGTTGCCATTGATGCAAACCCTGAATGGGCTGTCGAAGCGCAGCGCTGGACAGAACGCCTCAAACAGTGGCAGGACACCGTGAACCACTACCAGAAACAGATTAATGCCTATAAGCAGGAGCTGCTGACCAAAACGGGCATTCGTGATGTTCAGGGACTGGTGCAGTCTGCGCAATCTGTCAGTAAGGAGCTGGAGAATATTTACGACCAGGGGAACTCCTTCATTGATGATTACATTAAGAACCCGGAAGCCACCCTGTCTGAGCAAGCCAGATCACTACTGGCCGATTATAAGGTGACAAACACCTGTAAGGGGCTGGGATATACGGGCGACCTGGTGCGGGGCTGTGAAGCCTCGTTCCTGTCCCAACTGGCGGGGATCGAGTACGGCAATAAGCTGGAAAGTAAACTGCGTGAAGATAATCAGGAAATGGCCGACCTTATCGACCAGGTGAAGAACGCCCAGGACACGAAAGCCACGCAGGACGCGACAAACGCTGTATCTCTGGCAAGCCTGAAATTTAACAAGCTCAAATTTCAGTATGAAATGTATCGCGATAAGCAGCGCGATCTTGCAGAATACAAGGAGAAAATGTTACAGGCTGCTTTCCAGGAGAAACAATTAGGGGCTGTTAATAAAGAAACTCCAGTTGTTGATTATAAGGCAGCATTTGAGCAGCAGAGTTATGAAATGAACTGAGGGGGCATTTTGAAAAAATATGGATTAGTTGCGGCGTTGGGGCTTACATTCTTTCTTACCGGGTGTGAAGAGGTTAAATCTGTAGACTGGTGGCAGTCTCACGTAGACGATGCAACGAAAAAAGTAGCTGAATGCAAAAAGTCTGGGAGTGATAGCGAAAATTGTAAAAACGCTAAGGAAGGTTTGTTTAGGTATAAGCAATTACATCCTAAGCATGTTGACTATAAAGATGCATTCAAAAATGTATTGGGTAAAGATGGAAGTTAAAAGGAGCCACTATGGCAACTTCTAGGTATTTCCAGGCCGCTCATGACGTTATTGTTAAAACTCTTGACCAGTCTTTGACTGGTCAGTTAGATAACTTTTCTTCAATAGCGTCTCAGTTGGGTAAGTATGGTATTTCCATTTATATATTGTGGTATGCTTATACCACAATAGTTGGGAAGCAAAAAACCGCAGTGCAGGATTTTTTATGGAATCTATGTCGATTCTGGTTAATTCTTGTTTTTGTCAAAAATATGGGGGGGTGGTTAGATAGTGCAACTCAGGCCATTGATGGGCTGAAGGAAACATTTGCAGGAGGTGATCCTTGGAAATGGGTTGACGAGCTTTGGGAGAAAGTTCAGCAGGTAGCTGCATATCTTATGTCCAAAGATACTTCGAAGTATGTGAAAACAGATGGGGCAATCGCATCTTTATTAACATATGCTGGAGGGATAATTGCATTATTGCTAACTTCAATAGTTTATCTCGCCGCCGAAGTTACTATTAAGATACTTACTATTACCGCGCCGTTGTTTATTATTTGTCTTTCATTTGGTTTTTTAAGGCAGATGTTTAATAGCTGGCTTCAGTTAATATTTAGCTCATGCTTCATATTCTTGTTTTGTGGACTGGCAATTAAAGCGGGAATGACGTTCCTTAATGGCATTCTGACAATCTCGATAGCTAACGCAGATGAATTAAATCTGATATCAACAGGTGCTCAGGCCGGGGTTGCAGGTGCATTTATGGCCTGGATTATCTGGCAAGCCAAAACCTATGCTTCCCAGCTCGCAGGGGTAGGTGTTGAAGGCGCGATGCAAGGGGCAGCCGCAATGGGGATTGGTGCTGGCGTGTTCGGCGCTTCCCGTATGGGGCGTAATCTGCTTGGTATGGGTAAAAATGCAGGGATTGGCGCATGGAAAGGCGTTCGCCGTCAGGATGGAGGGTTCAACCAGTCTCCTGGTGTATCCGGTAAGTTGGGGAATCTGACCGGGCAGGGCGTTAATATTGGCGCTAAGAGGCTTCGCCAGGCTGCGATAGATGCGGCGAAAAAGAAATATGGAGGTTAACCGATTTATTATTTAAATCTGTCAACTCTGAGTATTCCGCAGTAAATATTCACTCCTCTATTTAGGTTCTCACATTATGAAACTACTTATCACGGCTATCGTGACGCTTTGCCTTGTCGGATGCCAGGCGTCACATAAACAACCTCCGGTATCCGGAAAAAGCGAACCTGTTAATTCAGCAGAGGTAATGCGCAATGGGGTTTAAACTCTCAGGATTAAAACTTCCCGGTTTTAACAAGAAAAAAGAAGTAACAGACTCTTCAACTACTTTTGAAGAGAAAAATGTATTGATGCAGGAGAAAATGAACCGCATTTATAAATTCGGTGGTATTGCAGGAATTGCCGTAGGTGTGTTGTCTCTGCTGGCACTGAATGGAGCGCTACCGTTAAAGAGTACGGTTGTCGAAGCTTATCTTATTAATGGTGTCACTGGCGTTGCTGAAAGACTGACTTCTGTTAAAAAAGAAAACCTCTCTGAAAATGAAGCGCTGGCGAAATACTTCATTACTCAGTATGTGAAGCGTCGTGAAGGGTATAACTATTTCAGTCTCCAGCATGATTATGATTATGTTCTGTTATACAGCGCTGAGAATGTGGCGACGGATTACAACGCTTTAATCAACGGCAACCAGTCACCAAAGGTTATTTATAATAAAGCGGAAAAAACCGCATCTGTTCAGGATAATCCGTCCGTGATTATCAGTCCGTCATCCCGGCGCGATGATAAGGATATGGGAGCATATATCCGGTTTAAATTAACCATTCGAAATGTCGCGACAGGCCAGGATGATTATGAATACTGGAACGTCCGGTTGACCTACCGTATTGAACCACAGGTCGAAATGGCATCGGGTGACCGAAACAATAACCCGCTTAAATTCGTTGTAACGAGCTATGTACGCGATAAAGAAGTGAAAGGGTGAAAACTATGAAAATGAATAAAGGAGCGCTAATTGTGGCGCTTCTGTTGGTGTCGCACGTCTGCCATGCAGCCGTTACGCCAGCAGCCAGCCGTTTTGATCCCCGTAATCAGATTGTCAGTTATAACCCGCAAAACACGACAGTCATAAACAGTGCGGTTGGCTATACAACCACACTGGTATTTGACGAGGATGAAACGGTCATCAGTGCCAGAACCGGCTTTCCCCAGGGCTGGGAAGTGAACAAAGAAGATAACCTGGTGTATCTCGAAGTGAAGCCCGTCAAACAGACCGTACAGAAGAACAGTACCGATGACAATGGCAACCAGTCTTCAGAGGTGGTCAGTGTAGCCCTTGATCCTGAAAACGACCTGGAACGCTGGCGAACAAACCTGTTTGTTCGCACAACAAAACGTAATTACAGCATGGAGCTGAACGCCCGAACGTTCCGGCAGCCGGATAAGATCGCGTTTGTTGTTAATTACCAGTACCCGCAGGAACGCCGGAAGGAGCAAGCCGAAATCGAGAAGAAACGGATTGAGGCTCTTAACAAGCGGCAGGAGGAGCAGGCAATCAACCGTTCTCTTGAAAATGCGAAGTCGCCCAAGAACTGGGATTACTGGAAGCGGGTAGCTGACGGCAGCCAGTCAATCAGCCCGGATTATGCGTATGACGATGGCCGCTATACCTGGTTTGGCTTCAGCCCCCTGAAGAAAATCCCCAGCGTCTTTGTTATGAGCGGCGAACAGGAAACGCTGACTAACCCGGTAGTCAAAAACAGCGGTAGTTTCACCGTTGTTGGTGTTCCTGTAGACCAGCGCTTTGTTTTGCGTATGGGAAATCAGGTTGTTGGGGTTGAAAACCGGGGCTTTGGCAAAGTCCGTCTTCCGGCAGGAGATACCGTTTCCCCGAACGTTGAGAAAGAGGTGATCCAGTGAGCGAACAGGAAAATAAAATCCCGACCGCTGTAGAAATTGAACAGGCACTACGGGAACGGCATCAGAAAGAAATTGAGCAAAACGATAAAACGGATAAGGGAGATGAAGATGACGGTAAATCAGTAAAACGCCTGGGTATCGAGAAGCTTAAAAAATCGCGTAAGGGGCTGGTGATTATTGTGGCCGCTTTCCTTCTGCTGGCCGCCGGGGTGTCTGTCTACTATATCCCGTCGATTATTCGTGCAATGTCCAGCGGTGATGATAAGCCTGCCAGTAATGCGGTATCTACTGGTTCAGTAAAACGCGCGACAGGACTCAGCGATGATGTTGATCCATTCAACACCAGGGAAGAACCGGCTAAGACGGAAGAACGGAAGGAAAGCAGCGGCAAAGCGGAAACGCCACCGGAAAAAGTACAACAAAACTTCAGTCGTGCGCTGGATGTGGCCTATGGGGGGAGCAGCTCTGCTTCCTCAAATTCCGGTGGTAGCTCATCAACGGCCAGCAATACCAGGAACGAGGGGGACGGCAGTGACAAACAGGCAGAGGTTCAGCCTGTTAATGCAGGGCAACCCGCGCAGCTTTCTAAAATTACGCGCGTTCCTTATGACCCTAACCTTTTCATTCCTGAAAATACCGCGATTAAGTGCTCGCTGGACAGACGATTTATTTCTGATCTGGCTGGCAAGCTGGTCTGTACGATTAATGAGGACGTATACAGTGCAAACAGGAATGTAAAGCTAATTGAAAAGGGAACAGCCGCATATCTGATGTATAAAACGGGCACGTTCAATCATGGTCAGGGAGCCGTGTTTATCGCTGCTACGAAGCTTAGAACACGTAAGGAACCTTTCATTGATATTCCGCTGATTGATACACAGGCGGCGGGAGCGCTGGGTGAGGCCGGGGCTTCAGGCTGGATTGACACACATTTTGCAGATCGCTTTATGGGCGCGATGATGGTTGGCATGATCCCCGATGTGGCACAGGCCGCAAGTGGAGCGGCTAAAAGTAATAAAGACAATCAGACCGACTATACAGCTAACAGTCGCCAGGCTTTTGCTGATATAGCACGCGAAGCGTTTGCAAACAGCGTAAATATCCCTCCAACGCTTTATAAAAACCAGGGGGAAATCATTACTCTGATCGTTGGTCAGGATTTGGATTTCTCCAGCATCTACAAATTAAAAATGGTGGGTACCCGGAGGTAATTTGATAACGCTGGATATCAAAGAGTTTTCAATGCTGTTAGGAATAAGGGAAAGCGAAATATACCATCATATTCGTAAGGGCATACCAATAAATGGCGTTCCTTTCCCCAAACCACTGAAACAAATCAAAACGCATCGATTTAATTACGAAGAAGTCATGCGTTTTATTGAAGATCTTAAAGGAAAAGGTGAATTATGAAGGATGCAGAGAACAGACATATTGTTTATGAAATAATAGATGAATACTTCCACCACTGGCTTAATGAAGTCGATGGTTTAACTGAAATCGCGGTAAATCGGCCTGATGAACTGTTTGTTAAAGTGAGTGGGAAATGGCAGCAGCATGAATTAAAAATGGATTTTAAAGATTGTATGTCATTTGCAGGGGCAATTTCTGATTATCATGATGGTGGGTCGGTTACGCCAGAATATCCCTTACGTTCTGTTACGCTCCCCGGAGGGGAGCGTGTACAAATAGTTATTCCCCCGGCAACGGAACGGGAAACGGTGTCTATTACAATCCGTAAGCCGTCCAGTGTGTTTATCGACCATGATACCTTTGTTAAACAAGGGTTTTACTCAAGGCTAAATCAAGGGGGGAAATTCAGGGATAAAGAAGATGAATTATCTTCAATGTTTAAAGATAATTGTTTTGAACAATTTGTCCCTGAATGCCTGGTTAAGGGTAAAACGATGGTATTTTGTGCCGGAACGGGGGCGGGTAAAACCACCTTTGCAAATGCCTGTCTTCAGTACATACCCCATCATTTACGATGTATTTCAATTGAAGATACAGATGAAGCAAAGTTCAGGTTCCACAAAAATCATGTGAAATTGTATTACCCGTCAGAAGGGGAAAGTAGCACTGTCAGTTCCGCTTCTCTTTTACGTTCTGGTTTTCGTATGAACCCGGACAGAATCCTCATGACTGAGGTTCGCGGCGCGGAAGCCTGGGATTTTCTCAAAGGCTCAAGTTCCGGCCATGCAGGGAACCTTACAACCGTCCATGAGAGCACCCCTGAAGATGCTGTGCTTGGACTGGTTCAACGGTGCTATATGAACCCTGAATGTCAGAATTTGCCTTATAACATTATATTGCGGAGGGTGTTAAGCAACGTCGATGTGATTATGAGTATTAAGTACATCGATGAGGAAGATAACCGATTTGCATCGGGTATTTACTATCGTGATATTCATTTTCAGGAATACTTTGAAAAGCTGAAGGAGTGATTATGTCTCTGAAACTACCCGATAAAGGCCAGTGGGCTTTTATCGGTCTGGTTATGTGTCTTGTGACGTATTATACTGGCTCAGTTGCTGTTTACTTCCTGAACGGAAAAACGCCGCTTTATATATGGAAGAATTTTGATTCCATGCTGCTGTGGCGGATAATAACAGAGAGTAATATACGGACAGATATCAGGTTAACCGCAATCCCCTCTCTTTTATCAGGTATGGTTTCGTCTCTCATTGTGCCTGTTTTTATTATCTGGCAACTGAATAAAACGGATGTTGCTCTTTATGGTGACGCGAAGTTTGCCAGTGATAATGATTTAAGAAAATCGAAACTTCTGAAATGGGAGAAAGAAAACGATACTGATATTCTTGTAGGTGCATATAAAGGTAAATACCTGTGGTATACCGCACCAGATTTTGTATCACTTGGCGCAGGAACCCGCGCAGGTAAAGGGGCTGCAATAGGTATTCCAAACCTGCTGGTCAGGAAACATTCCCTGATTGCATTAGATCCAAAACAGGAACTGTGGAAAATCACCAGTAAGGTACGTGAAAAACTGCTGGGTAATAAGGTCTATCTTCTTGACCCTTTCAACAGTAAAACGCATCAGTTTAACCCGCTTTTCTATATTGATTTAAAAGAAGAGAGCGGGGCTAAAGACCTGCTGAAGCTGATTGAGATCCTGTTCCCGTCTTACGGTCTGACCGGAGCGGAAGCACACTTTAATAACCTCGCGGGGCAGTACTGGACGGGGCTGGCAAAATTGCTTCATTTCTTTATTAACTACGACCCCTCCTGGCTTGGTGAGTTCGGGCTTAAACCTGTTTTCTCAATTGGTTCTGTAGTCGATTTGTACAGCAACATCGACCGGGAGCTGATACTCAGTAAGCGAGAAGACCTGGAGGGAACAAAAGGACTTGATGAAAACGCGCTGTATCATCTGCGCGATGCCCTGACCAAAATCAGGGAGTATCACGAAACCGAAGACGAACAACGTTCGAGTATTGATGGTTCGTTTCGTAAGAAAATGAGTCTGTTTTATCTTCCGACTGTTCGCAAATGTACAGACGGCAATGATTTCGACCTTCGCCAGTTGCGCCGGGAAGATATCACTGTTTATGTTGGCGTTAATGCTGAAGATATGTCCCTGGCCTATGACTTCCTCAACCTGTTCTTTAACTTCGTTGTGGAAGTCACGTTACGAGAAAACCCTGACTTTGACCCGACACTGAAACATGACTGTCTGATGTTCCTGGATGAGTTTCCGTCTATTGGTTACATGCCAATCATTAAAAAAGGTTCGGGTTATATTGCCGGGTTTAAACTCAAACTTCTGACGATTTACCAGAATATCAGTCAGCTTAATGAAATCTATGGTGTTGAAGGTGCCAAAACGCTGATGAGTGCGCATCCCTGCCGGATTATCTACGCTGTCAGTGAAGAAGATGACGCTAAAAAGATTTCGGAAAAGCTGGGCTATATCACCACCAAATCGACAGGTTCAAGCAAGACAAGCGGACGCTCAACGTCGAAAAGCAGTTCAGAAAGTGAGGCGCAGCGCGCCCTTGTGCTCCCGCAGGAGCTGGGAACGCTGGATTTTAAAGAAGAATTTATCATTCTTAAAGGTGAAAACCCGGTTAAAGCTGAGAAAGCCCTCTACTTCCTCGACCCGTATTTTATGGACAGGCTGATGATGGTAAGCCCCAAACTTACCGAGTTAACCGCCTCTCTGAATAAGACTAAAAAAGTATTGGGTGTTAAAGGGCTTAAATATCCTTCTAAAGAAAAAATGCTCTCCGTCGGTGAGCTGGAGTCAGAGGTTTTACTATGAAAAAAATGTTAATGGTCAGTGTCCTTTTTCTCTCTGCCTGTTCCTCTCCGCCTGAACCACCACAGGTTGACTGGGAACAGAATCCTGAAACGGTGAATACACAATTAATGGACTGGCAACCGACATACTCAGTTATTAAATCAGACAAGGTTAATTCATCGTGGGTTAAGGTTATCCATAATTTCAGGCCTGAAAACCGCCTTTACGATGATGCTGTTTTTTATTCTGTTGCACATTCTGATTCAGTGATTGTTGAAACCAGTAACGGAACAGACTTTTTCACAGCTAAAAACTGGTTGAGGGCGAACGGTGCAAACGGTGTCATACAGTATCGTTATAAAATGAACTGTTTTTCTTGCCGGACTACCAGTGTTTATTTATCACGATAACGCCGGATTAATAAAATTCTTGTAATTTTATTGAGCCGGGGTTGAACAACCGCAGGGCGTTAGTTGCCCGTTATCCATGAGGTGTATATGAAAAAGACCGTAACCACGGCAGTGCTGCTTTGTGCGTTCGCTGCCGGAACTGCTCATGCTGAGGAAAAGGCCGACCCGAACGATCCATGTGCAATGGTGTTATGCCTTGCCGGAAAACTTGACGGAAGTAGTCCGGCAGAATGTGACCCGATGTATAAAAGTTTTATGTCAATCAGGAAAAAGAATAAACATGGTTTTTTACCCGATCACACGGCAGATGCCAGAAAGAAAAAACTAAATGAATGTCCTGCGGCTGATGCAGGTACAGTAAGTAAAATTATTTCAAGCTTTGGCCGATTGAAAAACTTTTAATTCTGTTTGATTTAATTCTGATGTGAATACGCAAGTTTCAGGTTTGAGACTGGAACTTGCGAACATTTTTTACAGGGGTGGGAGGATGAAAATTATTAACGTACCTGATGCAAGAAGTGTGAGAATTGCCGGAATTGAAATTATCGATAGTGTCAAATCGGTCGCTTCTGTTTTTACTGAAATTTTGTTGTTTATGGTCTGGTTTCCGGCAATTGTCTATGGGCTTTATCGTTTTGTTATCGTTTTGTGGGATGCTTCCTTAAAGCCGCAATCGCTCATTGAGTTTATTAATTTCATGGTTGAGTTATACAGCTATGTACTTCCTTCGTTGGCTGTTATCGCAGTGGCTTTAGTCGTCGTTTTATCCATTTTTAAAAGACTCTCAGCAATATGGGAGGGAAGAAAGCAATGAGACATTTTTTTAATGTTCTTTCCTTTGCTGTTGCCCTGTTGCCAGCTACATTGTGTGCTGCTCAGATTCAGGGGAAAGTTATTCGCGTTCTCGATGGAGATACCATCGAAGTTAAAACACTACCCGCGAAAATTGTTGTGTATGAAGTTCCGATTCGAGTCCGATTGATAAATATCGATGCACCGGAAAAAAAACAACCCTTTGGTCGCTGGTCAACCAATCAACTTAAAGCCCTGCTGGCAGGGCAATCAGTTACCGTCTCTTATACGCAAACAGATCGCTACGGGCGAGTCCTGGGACGAGTGGTGACAGCGAACGGCACTGAGGCTAACCGCCAGCAAGTGCTAAAAGGGGCTGCATGGGTTTATGACAGGTACAACACCGATAACTCATTACCGGCTCTGCAACGGGAAGCTCAGACACAGAAGCGCGGCCTGTGGGCTGACAGTAATCCCGTTCCTCCGTGGGAGTGGCGTCATAAACAAAACTGACGCGCTTCGCTTGTCCAACCCCTCCTCTGCCTGAAGAAAATCTTCAGGCAACGTCACGGTTTTTAATATACATGGTGCGCATATGGGTAAATTAACTCTGGTAGAGCAGGCTTTACGGCTCCATAAAGAATATTACGGTGAAGATAATTTTGGTACTGTCGTAAAGGATTGTGATTACTATCCTAAAGTGGCAGAGATTTTTATAAACAGAAAGAATCGTAAAATTTATTCGAATCTTGATATCGAACCCGTTGCTTCAACCGTCGTTCATACGGGAAGTAGCCCTGTTATGGCTAAAGCCGGGAGGATTAAAAAGCTTATGTTTAAAGATGGTTCGGGAGCATACCGGATTCATCTTGGTCAAAATGAAGTGGTTCATATTATTCGCTTCATTCTTAACTCTAAAGTCAGAATGGAGTACGCAGTTGGCACAACCAAAAGTATGTCGATGCTTCATAATCTTTGCGAAGCTGGACGCGCTAAATTAAACCGCTCTTTACCCCGTAAAGGTATCTGGAAAATCGGGTGTTACGACGGCGTTTATTATCACGGTAAGGCAAGGAAGGAAGAAATAGAAAACGCTTTACGTTTTTCTGTTCATCCAAAGTTTAATGAGCTGGAGAATGACTTTAATCAGTTCTTTTCGGATATTGATTTCTACACCCGTTATGGTCAGTCAGGAATGCGAAAAGTGCTTTTTACTGGTCCTCCGGGCACAGGGAAAACGACTATCGCAAAAGCTTTGGGGGCAAAATATCAGGATAAATATGTATTTGTTTATGCTGATGATTACTTTAAAGATGTTTGCTATGCCGCAGCTCAAAAGAAAATACCCGTTATCATAATAGCTGAAGAGGTTGATGAACTTTATCGGGCTGATGCCGGAACGTTAAGTTTTCTTGATGGGGCTGATACACCGCGAAATCTTGCCGGGACATATGTTATTTTTTCAACGAACTATCCTAACCGGATTGATCCGCGCATCAGAAAACGCCCTGGCAGAATTGACAGAATCATATCTGTAGGTGCTTTTCGGACTAAAGCCGCTGCCGCTTGTGCCAAAATGTACTTACCAGACGATATAAATATTGACCTTAAAGAACTTGGCGCGGTGCTGGACAGAACGACTCCTGCTGAAATAAAGGAGATAATAAATATTGCTATTGGCATGATTCGCGGAACAAAAAACGAATTAACAGTAGATGTAATCAAGAATGCGCGTGCCTTTTTGAAAGGAACCCTTGACCTTAGTGTGCAGGAGGCAGAAGAAGACATAGAGGAAAGGGAAGAAATCTTTAAAAAGAATGGTGCGCAGCCTGACTATTCAAGTTACCTTGAGGATTGATTAATGAGACTTTTTATTGCAGAAAAACCGTCTTTAGCAAAGGCTATTTTTGAAGGACTGGGCGGAAATCCCAATACAGAAAAGAAAAACGGCTATTTTGAACACGGTTCTGATGTCGTTACCTGGTGTTATGGTCATATGCTGGAGCTTTACGACCCACAGGATTATGACGACAAATATTCCAACTGGCGTTATAGTGATTTACCCATTAAAGCGGTTTATCCGCCAAAATATAAAATCAAGCCTGAATCAGAAGCACAGACCCGCATTATTTTGTCTCTTATCGATAAAGCCGACAGCATCGTTCATTCAGGCGACCCCGATGATGAAGGATGTTTGCTGGTTGATGAGATTCTGGGTTATGCCGGAAACAAGAAACCCGTCCAGCGACTGCTTGTTGCCGACCTCAACCTTGCGCCAGTGCAAAAATCACTGTCGAATTTACAACCTAACGATAAATTTCGCGGTATGACGTTAAGCGCCCTGGCGCGTTCCCTGTGCGATCAGGGTTTTGGCTATAACATGACGCGGGGATGTACATTAAAAGGCCGTGAGAAGGGCTATGACGGCGTTCTGAACGTTGGCCGGGTACAAAGTGCCGTTCTTGGTCTGGTGAACATGCGCACGCTGGCGAACCAGAATCACACAGAAAGCTTTTATTACGATGTATTCGCCAGTCTGTCGATGAACGGGCATCAGATTAAGGCGAAATATCAGACAACAGACGACGATCAGATAGACGAGAAAAAACGCCTGATCTCCGAAGCTCAGGCCGCGCATATTGCCGGACGTGTTACGGGTAAGGATGCTATTGTTACTATCGCGACGACAAAGCCGGAAAATAGCAAGCCTCCGCTTCCGCTTAACCTTTCCACGCTTCAGCAGCTCTGCGCAAAGCGATTTGGTTATTCTGCAAAAGATACGCTCGATGTGATGCAGGGGCTGTATGAAACTCACAAGCTTCTGACCTATCCACGTTCTGACAATCGCTATCTTTCAGATGAGCATTATTACCAGGCCGGAGATATTGCCACTGCTATAGCGGCCACCGTACCCGAACTGGCGTCTGCGATCGTAGATATGGATAAAGGCCAGAAACACAAAGCCTTTAATGCCAGTAAGATTGAGGCGCACCACGCCATCATCCCGACGACAAAAAGCGGAGCCGGTATTCAGCTTAATGAAAAAGAGCGGAACGTTTATAACCTGGTGTCCGTCTACTTTATCGGGCTGTTCTACCCGGATGCGATCCGCAACAAGACGAAAATCCACTTTGATATTAAGGGGGATACCTTTACGGCCACACAGAGCGTTCTGGTACAAAAGGGCTGGGAAGCGCTGGGTAAGGATAGTGATGACGAGGACGAAACCGAAGATGCCGGAACGGACGGTTTTGACCTTTCATTGCTGAAATTTAATGACAGCGGCCTGTGTGAATCGGCAGACGTGGACAAGAAAAAGACTACACCACCTCGCTATTTCACAGAGTCAACGTTACTGGCCGCCATGACGAGTGCGGCAAAATTCATTGATGATCCGGCTCTCAGAAAGGCGCTGGAAGCGAAAGACGAGGGCAGCAGTGATCGTGGCAGTATCGGAACGGAAGCCACCCGCGCGGGTATTCTTGAGAAACTGGCGGCAAATACCGGGCTTATCTCCATCGAAAAAGAAAAGGGGTATTCGGAGCTGGTATGGAAAACCACAAAACAAGGCCAGGAGTTTTGCGCTGCACTGCCTCCTGAAATCACTAAACCGGATATCTCCGCTCTGTGGGCTGAAAAGCAGTCTCAGATCAAAGCCGGAGAGCTGACAGTTGAGGAGTTTATTAAGGAAAATGATGAGTACGTCCAGGGGTTAATCGACGAGCTGGACAGGAACGGAATTTCGATTTCTTCAAATGCCACGCCCTGCCCGGTTTGTAACAACGGTTTCCTGCGTAAGCGTAAGGGGCAAAATGGCTTTTTCTGGGGATGCTCCTGCTACCCTGAATGCAAGACAACATTCCCGGACAAAGACGGCAAACCGGATATGGAAGCAAAATCCAGATCAGAAGGTTCCATGTCCCGGCTCGAAGCCCCCTGCCCTTCATGCAGTAAAGAAATTATTATCCGGCCTAAAGGCTTTTTCTGTTCCGGGTGCGAGTTTAAAATCTGGTCTGAAGTGTCAGGAAAAAAACTGACACAAAATCAGGTTGAGACATTAATCAAAAAAGGTAAAACCGGAGAGATTAAAGGCTTTACCAGTAATAAAACCGGGAAAAAGTTTGACGCTGCAATTGTTTTGCAGGATAAAACTACGGGTAAACTTGGGTTTCAGTTCAGTAAAAAATAAGGATTAACTCGATGAGTGAAAATGAAACGTTTGACGCAACAAAAAAGCTACTCCTGAATATTCGCTCTGTTCGTGTTTTTGCGCGAGAAACCAGCTTTGAACAACTGCTGGAAATGCAGGAAAAGCTTAACGCCGTGATCGAAGAACGTCGTGAAGAAGCAGAGCGTGAGGCAGCAGAACGCGCAGAGCGCGAAAGAAAGCGCCAGGAACTGCTCCAGTTGATTGCCGGAGAAGGTTTTTCACCGGAAGAACTGCTTGGCCTGTCCGAAGATGCGCAAAAAACACGCAAAAAGACGTTGCCAAAAGCGCCGCCTAAATATCAGTTTGATGAAAACGGCGAAACGAAATACTGGTCTGGTCGTGGCCGGACACCAAAACCAATCGACGAAGCGTTAAAAGCTGGCCGTTCTCTTGATGAGTTTCTCATCAAAAAAGATGCTTCCAGCACTGCTGGTGACGAACAGTAATCTAACAAGCCTCTGACACTGCGTCAGAGGCTTTTTTTTAGCAAAAAGGGCGCGGGGGGTTATGGTGAAGAAATCTTTGGATATCTTCGCGGGGATAAGGGAAGTAGTCTCTGATATCTTTGGTTTCTAACTTACCAGTGCAGTGATACGTCTGAAAATAGATCCACTCTGCTATTGTTTTGTAGATGTGATTTCCCATGTTCGCGCTTTGAGAACCATACTGCATGACTTGTGCATCCAGGTCATTACACATCTCCGGCGGAGTGAGTACATGATATGTCCTGCATAACAGCGGGCGGTAATTGTAGATTGAGCATGTTCCCTTCTCAGACAAAAACGGACATTTTGACTCATGCCCGGTCGTAAGCGGGTTGTCTCTGGCAGTAAGTTTACTTGCTTGTGCAATATGTGTTGCCTCAAGCGCGGTTAAATGAACATCCATTTTACAGCACGAAGAGCACCCCTTTTGACAGGAGGTAAACGTGCTCACAAATTCTTTGTTAAAACGATCCAAAAAGGCGTACATCTGTTTTAACTTGAGGTAAATATTACCGGATTGAGTATTGAGTTTATTTATGAGTGCCTTTAACTCATCGAAATACTTATCAGGTACGGGTTTCAGATTGGTATAGCCGGGTAATGTTTCGCCTGGCTCCAGGTGGATCACTGAGTTAGGTTTGATATCCATTGCTTTTGCTTCCTATATTCTTCTCGCGCTGGTTGTTCATTTGACACTAAAACAAGCGTCATACAATGGCAAGGTGTCAAGCCCAGCAGTAAATCACGCTTGCCAGCAAACCAGTTTCCTGCAGCCGGTTTGGCCGTTGATTTTTGCCAGCAATATTACCCGCTCGATGCCCGCCCTGGGCGTGAAATTGCCAGCAAAAAAGATTGCCGCTATCAAAGGTGTGGTTTATATTATCTGTATCGTACGATACAGATAATGGAGAAGCTTAATAGATGACTGAAAAAATCACTGACGAGGAACTGGTAGATTTGTTGGAGGCGCTCAAAAGAGCACATGGTATGGGCGTTTGTTCAAAGGCGGTTAAGCTGGCACAGCGTTGCGCTGATGTGTTCCCTGCTATTGTTGCAGAGTTACAGGAATATCGGAACGCCGCTAAGCGAACTTCAGCATGACAAGAGCCACGGAACGCGCTTACAGCGAGCTACAACAGGCGTTTGATTTCTATAACCAGCGCCTTTTTGACGGCGAACTCCCTGACTGTCTGATTACGTTCCAGCGCGGCAAGAACACAATGGGCTATTTCAGTTACAGGCGCTTTGTTGCTGCTGACGGCAGCGGCAGGATGATTGATGAAATCGCCCTCAATCCTGAATACTTCCCGGTGTACCCGCTTATTGAAGTCATGCAAACGCTGGTTCATGAGCAGTGCCATATGTGGCAGTACCACTACGGCAACCCGTCGCGTAAGACGTACCACAATGCGCAGTGGGCGGCAAAAATGGAAAGTATCGGACTTATGCCCTCCTCCACCGGGAGACCTGGTGGTGCGAAAGTCGGCCAGAAGATTAATGACTATCCGATCCCTGGTGGCCGCTTCCAGCGCGTCACACTGGAACTGTTCCAGGGGCAATTTGCTTTGAGCTGGTTTGATCGCTTCCCTGTCCAGGTCGAACAACAAAAAGATATGACCGCCGTAATAGAGCAATGGCGCGAAACGCTTGCTCTGGCGCATCAAAATGCTGAGGCCGGGATTGATATAGAAGCGGTGCTTTCTATGGCTCTGCTGCCGTCAGTGTCACCGCAGAACGGGAGCCATTCAGATGATATGGCCGGGAGCAATGACAATGATTTGTCAGTTGCAGCATTTGAGGACAAGCCAAAACGAAATAAAGTTAAATATCAGTGTCGCGGGTGTGGCGCTGCCGTGTGGGGCAAAGCCGGACTGAATATTGAATGCGGCGATTGCGAGCTGGCTTTCATCGAAAATTAATTGCCAGCAAATTTTCCCGGTCACATCTGTTGGCCAGTGTTTTTTGCCAGCAAAGTTTCTTCCCGGGTTCGCGCCGGCAGCGCAAAAATGACAGCAAAAGAGGGGTATCATGGGGCATTACACAATCAGAACGAATGACGACGAAGATCAGGCCATTAAAAAGGCGCAGGAAGCGACCGGACAGGCATCAGCCAGCAAAACCTTTATGACGGCTATCCTTGAGCTTCAGCGTAACAGAGACGAGATGGCGCAGCTACGGCGTGAACTGGCGCAGGAAAAAGCGCGGAGTCAGGAGCTGGTATCATCGGTAAAACAATTCCGTTCCAGCCTGAACAATCTGTTTGATCTGGCTGACAACCCTTAAATAACAAGGAGCGAAACGTGCATACCACAAATGCGATTATCCTGTGCCTGGTGTCATATCCCTGCATCGTTGCATGGGTTATCTATAAAAACAGATTTGTCGATTACTTGTTTTTAACTCTGCTTGCTTGTTTGGGGAGCATTTTTTCAGTCGTATTGTATAAACAGCCCGACTACTCATTGACCATATATCAGGCCGTTGCTGTCGGCTATGCTGCCGTGATCATGCCAACGGTGTTAGTTTTGAGTGTCGTTAATATCTTCATGGGAAAAGCAGAGAGAACGTGCAAATGAATACACTGGCTGCACTGGAAAATACGTTTCGTGATATGAGAAAGCATGGCTGCCAAACAGTCATGGTCACGCAGTCTTTAGCTGATTTTGGCCGCTACAGCTATAAACCGCGCCCTGCATTTCAGGACTGGATCGAACGGCTGAAGACTGGCGAACGTCTGCCGCGAGGCCGTTACTTTGTTGGCAAGAAGCCTGGTGGCCGCCTGGTGCTCATTGATGAATTGGGGGGAACATGGACAGAAAAAGTAACAGTGATTCATACCAACGCTGGATGATAGAGAAGGCTGACAAAAGGGAAAGGACGCAAATCAGTATGTCGTTCGTAAAGATGAAGGACGTACTTTTTAACGTGCTGGCTATCGGTACTGTTTTAGCAGCCCTGGTGGTGATCTTTTATGAAGTGCAAAGCAGCTTATAAATTGATGGCCGTTGACAATGAATGTCATACTACCTGACCGGGCAATGCCGGAAGATTTCTTTCACGGGTGATGGTTTGTGATCCCGGCATTGTTCCGGCGCTCTCTCGTAAATTCTCGCGCCCAATCCCCCTCGCAAAACCTCAGAATTCACGTAACGCACCGCGATTTCGGCAACCATCAACCCTAACGTCCTTATGTTGTTGGGTTTGCCGCAGAACAATTTATTCATTTAAAATAGATTTAAACGAAGCGGGAAACCGCAGACGTAAAAAAACCGACTGGTGAGGTCGGCTTTTTTACGGTTCCGGTGCGAGCTGGTAACTCAGCCCGGAAGGGAAACTCTCTACAACTGACAATAGTATGATAATCCGTGAAGCCTGATTATGCAATATGACGGGCAGTGACTGTGCGTTAACGGTTTGCCTGAACGTTAGATAAACGTATAATCAGAGGGTTAGCTCTGTGGTGAGTCTCTCCCTGCATTCCGCTAAATGCGGCATGAACAGGTTCAAAGTCCTGACAGGTAATACAGGTGGTGCTGGTTATCTGTGCTCTGGCAGGAGTGAGACTCTCTACAACTGACAAGACGAAGAGAAGCCGTGGTGACAGGCAGTGTAAGAGCAAGCCACGGTGTCTTTACTCCATTTATGGAGAAAACGGATGATTAACCTGTTAATCATCGTTCTGAGGGCGGTAGCGGCGCTTGCAAACGCGCTGATTGCCATTCTGGAACTGATCCGCCAGTTCATCGACTAATGAACACGGAAACGTAATTAAGGCCGGAGGAACACCACCTCCGGCCTTTAATAAAAATATAGTTTAGTTACAACATTCACTAGTCTGTACTAACCACCACACACCTGACCTTCTGCGCACAAGTTACCTTTAATCACTCCTAAACAGGCATTTCATGAAACTCCCCTGTTCTTGCATCGGTAACAGGGGTCTGACGCTCAGTGGAACGAAAACTCACGTTAAGCAACGTTTTCTGCCTCTGACGCCTCTTTTAATGGTCTCAGATGTCCTTTGGTCACCAGTTCTGCCAGCGTGAAGGAATAATGGCCGAGCATATTGATATGTCCGTGGCAAAGCGGGGAGAGGCGTGCGATATCTTCATCATTCAGTGTTTCACCCTGCGCCCGGAGATGATCCAGGGCTGCCTGCATATAAATAGTGTTCCATAACACGACGGCGTTAGTGACCAGCCCCAGTGTGCCCAGTTGATCTTCCTGACCGTCGGTATATCGTTTTCTTATCTCACCTTTTTGACCGTGACAGATGGCTCTGGCAACGGCATGGCGACTTTCTCCCCGATTAAGCTGGGTCAGAATGCGCCGGCGGTAATCTTCATCATCAATATAATTAAGCAGATACAGCGTTTTGTTGATGCGCCCCACTTCAATGATTGCCTGAGTCAGTCCGGAAGGACGTTCACTTTTCAGCAATGAACGGACCAGCACTGAAACCTGTACTTTGCCCAGCTTCAGGGAGCCAGCGGTCCGGATCATTTCGTCCCACTGAGGGGTTCTAGGGATTTTCCGTCCAAAAACGACAAAGTGCTCTGGAGGCCCCGCCGTCTGTGGCCTCCAGAGGGGTATTACTTTTTTCGAGATCCCTATTTGGGCTCTGTTTGAGTAAGATTTAGTCTTTTTGGGCTAAATCCATGGCATTCGAAGAACGTGTCCAAATCTTGTCCGAGGCAGAACAAGATGAGTTATATGGACCCCCCGCTTTCACCTCCGCCGACCAACGCTTCTTTTTCTCGCTGAACGATAAGGAACTGGCGATCGCTAAAAGCCTCCGTCATCGGGGCCAGCGTTACATGCTGGTGGTACTGCTGGGCTATTTCAAAGCCAAGCCGGTGGTGCTGAATCCCGGCTTTCATCAGATCAAGCAGGACCTCAAATACGTTTATCAAACCGTTCTACCAGGCCCAGGCTGTAGACCCTTTAATCTCACGCCAAAAGAGAACGAACGGATTTACCAACGTGTTTTCCAGCTCTGCAACTACCAGCGCTGGAATGTCAAAGACCATGGAGCGGCGTTGAGAGATTACTTATCCCAGCAAGCCAGAGCCTGGACAGCGCCTAGGCACCTCTTCGATGCGGCCAATGAATATTGTTCGGGGCAGAAGATCGCAATCCCTGCCTACAGCACGCTGCAAAAGATCATCAGTCAGGTGGTGGGAGACGAACAGGAACACATGGCCGCGCACCTTGAGCGTGCAATGTCACGCGGTCTTAAGCAAGCACTGGCGGAGCTCGTGAACGGCACAGGTCCACTGCCGTTCCGACAGTTGCGACAATCGGCTCGTAACTTCACCGGAACCGAGTTGGAGAAAGAACTGATTGTCTATCGCCATATCCAGCATTGGATGCCGGAAGTGGATCTGCTGTTGAGCACGCTATCACTGTCGCAGAAAAATCTGCAACACCTGGCAGAGAAAGTCGACTACTACGGTGCCAAACTGAAACGTCAAACCGTAGGCAGCCAATGGCTGTATTTATTGTGCTATCTTCAAACGCGATGGCAGCAAGCGCTGGAACGTATTGCCGATGGCTTTGTGCATCATGTCAGACAGACCAAACAGAAGGCAAAGGATTATGCGCAGGAAGCGGTGTTTAAGGATTGGCAAAAAGCAGCTAAAAATGTCAGCAAGGCAGCTGAAGTACTGCACCTGTTCATTGATGACAGCATTGATCTGCAACTACCGTTTGCAACAGTAAGACAGCAAGCACTGAGCCTGCTGACCAAAAGGGATCTGGAATCTGTATGTCTCTTCCTGAACGAGCAGCGACGATCGGTCGATGAAGCCATGTGGCAGTACTGCGACGAGAAAGAAAGTCTGCGGAAAGGTTTGCTGCGAGAGTTGTTCCTATGTCTGCGCTTCGAAGGCTGCGACGGCACCCAGCACTTAGCGGCCGCCTTGGCGAAAACACAAAACGAACTCAACGGCCAGGACGCTCAGTTGCAAACTGCCGACACCAGACTCCTTTCCAAAAAATCACGTGAATTCCTGCTGGATGGTGAAGGGAATATCCTGATCGATCGTTATGAGTGGTTCCTCTATCAACAGATTCCTGATCGCCTGAATGGCCAGCTGACGCTGCCTGATATCACTAAATACCGGGCACTCGACGCCGACCTGATCGACGGGGAACATTGGCGAAAAAACAAATATACGCTGCTTCAACAGAGCCATTTTACAAAATTAGCGGAGGAGCCTGAAAAGCTGATCAAACAGATGGCCATGGAATTGGATACCCGTTTGTACGAAGTCGGCGAATATCTTGAACAGGAAGACAACCGGAATATCATCTTGCGTAATCCGCAGGGTAAACGCTTCTGGCGCCTGCCTTCGGCCAGCAAACATCATCTGGTCAACAATCCCTTCTTCCAGCAAATTCCCACAACGGGGATTGCGGATGTACTGCGCATGGTTGATCGTGACACCGGTTTCATTGACTGCTTCGCTCATGTGCTGGGTTCCCAATCCAGAAGCCGTTCCCATGAATATGACCTGTTGGCAATTCTGGTCGGCAATGCAACCAATCAAGGCATTTACGGCATGGCACAGATCTCTGATCGTACCTATGATCAGCTCAGCACTATCCAGGCGAACTATCTTCGCCTGGAAACATTGAATGCTGCTAACGACAACATCAATAACGCGACAGCCAAGCTACCCATCTTCCGGTACTACAACATCCAGGAAGATGTGATCCACGCCAGTGCCGATGGTCAAAAGTTCGAAGCCCGGCGCGAGACCTTCAAAACCCGTTATTCGTCGAAGTACTTTGGCACTCAAAAAGGTGTTTCTGCCATGACCTTGATCGCCAATCACGCTGCGATCAACGCCAGAGTGATCGGCGCCAACGAACATGAATCGCACTACATCTTTGATTTGTTGATGAGCAATACGTCAGACATCATTCCGGATGTGCTCTCAACCGATACCCATGGGGTGAACCATGTGAACTTCGCGTTACTGGATCTGTTCGGATACCAGTTTGCCCCACGCTATGCCCAGGTTGGCAAAGTGATCAATGACATGTTTGATGTCAAGGAAGACAAAGAACACCGAATTCAGCTGTGCTTAAAAAAGCCAATCAATACCCATCGTATTGCGCAGCACTGGGATACCATCCAACGGATTGCAGTATCACTTAAGCAGCGGAAAACAACGCAAGCCACCTTGGTGAGAAAGCTCTCGGAGTACAAGCGCAATCACCCGCTGCTGGAAGCCCTGACGGAATACAATCGCCTGGTGAAAGCGAATTATCTACTGTGCTACATCGATGATGCCAGTTTAAGAAACTATGTTCAGCGCGCGCTGAACCGGGGAGAGGCCTATCACCAACTGCGTCGGGCCGTGAGCAGCGTCAATGGGGATCAGTTCCGGGGCAGTTCAGACGAAGAAATCCAGCTATGGAATGAGTGCGCTCGCCTGGTCACCAATGCCATCGTTTACTTCAACTCCAGGATACTCAGCCAGCTGTTGACCAGCTTCGAATACCAAGGAGATACCAAGAGAATAGATATCGTCAAACAGGCATCCCCTGTGGCCTGGCACAACATTAACCTCAAGGGGACTTACCACTTCGAATTGAGCGAAAAATTGCCAGATCTGGAGGAGCTTATGCGCTCAATCGAGGGATATTTACCCGTCAGCGAAAAGTAATACCCCTCTGGAGGCCACGGACGGCGCGGCCTCCAGAGCACTTTGTCGTTTTTGGACGGAAAATCCCTAGAACCCCATTATCTAAAAATACTTAATTGTCTTTTAACGTCGCTAAATTTTAAATAAATAAGTGAAGAGTGTTAGTGGAGCCACTGATTTAAAGTTGGCAGAGTAAAACTTGAAGTGCGACATAAACCACCTAATTAATTTAAAGGGTTTATGGAGTATATAAAATTGTCATACCATCATCTTAACTTTGAAGATCGTACTGCATTAATGCTTGAGTCAAGAAAAGAAGGCTTTTCAGCCAGAAAATTTGCTGAACTCATTAAAAGACATCCTAGTACGATCTATCGTGAGCTTAAAAGAAATAGCATCAATGACGTTTATCAAGCTCGATATGCTTCTGATAACACCTTCGCTAGACGTAGACGTGGTCACAGAAAACTCAAAATCGATTCAATCCTCTGGAAATTTATTGTTGAAGCGATCCGTTGTTTATGGTCTCCTCAGCAAATAGCAAAGCGTTTAAAGACATTTCCTGATTTGGATCAAACAATGAATGTAAGCCATACAACGATTTATTCAACGATACGAGCATTACCAAAGGGTGAGTTGAAAAAAGACTTATTATCCTGTCTACGTCATGAAAATAAAAAGCGAAAAGCTAACGGTGAACCTAAAAAAGATTCTATATTACAGGATATTAAAACTATTCATGAGCGCCCAGCCGAAGTTCAAGAAAGAAAAATACCGGGTCATTGGGAAGCTGATTTAATTAAAGGTAAAGACAATAAAAGTTCGATAGCAACACTTATTGAACGAAATACACGGCTCTGTATCTTGGCAACATTACCTGATGCAAAGGCAGAATCAGTGCGCAAGGCTTTAACTGAAGCTCTGAAATATTTACCTGCAGAACTGCGTAAAACGTTGACCTATGACCGTGGACGTGAGATGTCAGAACATAAAATACTCGAAGAAGATTTAGGCATAGATGTATATTTCTGTGACCCACATTCACCCTGGCAAAAAGGCACATGCGAAAATATGAATGGTTTAATTAGGCAATATTTACCTAAAGGGATTGATTTAAATCAGGCAGATCAGCATTATTTAAATCAAGTTGCCATGTCACTGAATACTCGTCCTAGAAAGGCGTTAGATTGGCTTACACCATTAGGGAAGGTGCGAATAAGCGGGGAAATTCTTCTCGGCTGACTCAGTCATTTCATTTCTTCATGTTTGAGCCGATTTTTTCTCCCGTAAATGCCTTGAATCAGCCTATTTAGACCGTTTCTTCGCCATTTAAGGCGTTATCCCCAGTTTTTAGTGAGATCTCTCCCACTGACGTATCATTTGGTCCGCCCGAAACAGGTTGGCCAGCGTGAATAACATCGCCAGTTGGTTATCGTTTTTCAGCAACCCCTTGTATCTGGCTTTCACGAAGCCGAACTGTCGCTTGATGATGCGAAATGGGTGCTCCACCTTGGCCCGGATGCTGGCTTTCATGTATTCGATGTTGATGGCCGTTTTGTTCTTGCGTGGATGCTGTTTCAAGGTTCTTACCTTGCCGGGGCGCTCGGCGATCAGCCAGTCCACATCCACCTCGGCCAGCTCCTCGCGCTGTGGCGCCCCTTGGTAGCCGGCATCGGCTGAGACAAATTGCTCCTCTCCATGCAGCAGATTACCCAGCTGATTGAGGTCATGCTCGTTGGCCGCGGTGGTGACTAGGCTGTGGGTCAGGCCACTCTTGGCATCGACACCAATGTGGGCCTTCATGCCAAAGTGCCATTGATTGCCTTTCTTGGTCTGATGCATCTCCGGATCGCGTTGCTGCTCTTTGTTCTTGGTCGAGCTGGGTGCCTCAATGATGGTGGCATCGACCAAGGTGCCTTGAGTCATCATGACGCCTGCTTCGGCCAGCCAGCGATTGATGGTCTTGAACAATTGGCGGGCCAGTTGATGCTGCTCCAGCAGGTGGCGGAAATTCATGATGGTGGTGCGGTCAGGCAAGGCGCTATCCAGGGATAACCGGGCAAACAGACGCATGGAGGCGATTTCGTACAGAGCATCTTCCATCGCGCCATCGCTCAGGTTGTACCAATGCTGCATGCAGTGAATGCGTAGCATGGTTTCCAGCGGATAAGGTCGCCGGCCATTACCAGCCTTGGGGTAAAACGGCTCGATGACTTCCACCATGTTTTGCCATGGCAGAATCTGCTCCATGCGGGACAAGAAAATCTCTTTTCTGGTCTGACGGCGCTTACTGCTGAATTCACTGTCGGCGAAGGTAAGTTGATGACTCATGATGAACCCTGTTCCATGGCTCCAGATGACAAACATGATCTCATATCAGGGACTTGTTCGCACCTTCCTTAGAGAAATTTGCTCAGCTTGTTGATTATCATATGGCTTTTGAAACTGTCGCACCTCATGTTTGAATTCGCCCCATATTTTTGCTACAGTGAACCAAATTAAGATCATCTATTTACTAGGCCTCGCATTTGCGGGGTTTTTAATGCTGAATAAAAGGAAAACTTGATGGAATTGCCCAATATTATGCACCCGGTCGCGAAGCTGAGCACCGCATTAGCCGCTGCATTGATGCTGAGCGGGTGCATGCCCGGTGAAATCCGCCCGACGATTGGCCAGCAAATGGAAACTGGCGACCAACGGTTTGGCGATCTGGTTTTCCGCCAGCTCGCACCGAATGTCTGGCAGCACACTTCCTATCTCGACATGCCGGGTTTCGGGGCAGTCGCTTCCAACGGTTTGATCGTCAGGGATGGCGGCCGCGTGCTGGTGGTCGATACCGCCTGGACCGATGACCAGACCGCCCAGATCCTCAACTGGATCAAGCAGGAGATCAACCTGCCGGTCGCGCTGGCGGTGGTGACTCACGCGCATCAGGACAAGATGGGCGGTATGAACGCGCTGCATGCGGCGGGGATTGCGACTTATGCCAATGCGTTGTCGAACCAGCTTGCCCCGCAAGAGGGGCTGGTTGCGGCGCAACACAGCCTGACTTTCGCCGCCAATGGCTGGGTCGAACCAGCAACCGCGCCCAACTTTGGCCCGCTCAAGGTATTTTACCCCGGCCCCGGCCACACCAGTGACAATATCACCGTTGGGATCGACGGCACCGACATCGCTTTTGGTGGCTGCCTGATCAAGGACAGCAAGGCCAAGTCGCTCGGCAATCTCGGTGATGCCGACACTGAGCACTACGCCGCGTCAGCGCGCGCGTTTGGTGCGGCGTTCCCCAAGGCCAGCATGATCGTGATGAGCCATTCCGCCCCCGATAGCCGCGCCGCAATCACTCATACGGCCCGCATGGCCGACAAGCTGCGCTGAGCCATGGCTGACCACGTCACCCCCAATCTGCCATCGCGCGATTTCGATGTGACAGAGGCGTTTTATGCGAAGCTGGGCTTTGCGACGAGTTGGAAGGATCGCGGCTGGATGATCCTGCAGCGCGGCGGTTTGCAGCTCGAATTCTTCCCCTATCCTGACCTCGACCCAGCTACGAGCTCGTTCGGCTGTTGCCTGCGGTTGGATGATCTCGATGCCATGGTGGCATTGGTGAACGCGGCGGGAGCCGAGGAAAAAAGCACCGGCTGGCCGCGCTTCAAAGCTCCGCAACTGGAGGCGAGCGGCCTGAGGATCGGCTACCTGATCGATCCCGACTGCACGCTGGTGCGGCTGATCCAGAACCCCGACTGACCGCATGCCCGCGAAAATCAAGATTTGCGGGATCAGCACACCCGAGGCGCTCGATGCGACCATCGCGGCGCGGGCGGACTATGCCGGGTTGGTGTTCTATCCAGCGTCGCCCCGTGCGGTTACGTCGAATGTCGCGGGCGCTTTGACATCGCGCGCAGCTGGCCAGATCGCCATGGTCGGTTTGTTCGTCGATGCGGATGATGCTGTCATCGCCGACGCACTGGTGGCAGCCAAGCTGAACGCGCTGCAGCTGCACGGTTCGGAATCGCCCGAACGCGTGGCCCAGTTGCGCGCGCGGTTTGGCAAGCCGGTGTGGAAGGCGCTGCCCGTCGCCAGCGCCAGCGATGTCGCACGCGCCGCAGCCTATGCCGGGGCGGCGGACTTGATCTTGTTCGACGCCAAGACCCCCAAAGGCGCGCTGCCCGGCGGCATGGGGTTGGCGTTCGACTGGTCGCTGCTGGCCGGATATCGCGGTGCCTTGCCGTGGGGGCTGGCAGGCGGGCTAAATCCGACGAATGTTGCCGAGGCGATTGCGCGCACCGGAGCGCCGCTGGTCGATACCTCCAGCGGCGTCGAAAGCGCGCCGGGCGTCAAGGATACCGACAAGATTACCAATTTCGCCTTTGCGGTGCGCTTGGCCTAAATCGCGTCGATCAATAGGCGTCGTTCAGCGCAAAGATCGGCTTGCGGGTGCGCCACTGCCCTCGGGTGAAGTCGGGAAAATCTAACGTGCGATTGCCCTCAGCAATCGATTGTTCCGACAGAGGCGTGATCGCGCTCCAGGCCAGCGCGTCGTAAATGTCGATTGGCATCGGGGCCTTGGCCTTCAGCGCCTCGACAAAAGCGTGGATCACGAACCAGTCCATCCCGCCATGCCCGGCCCCTGCCGCCAGATCGGCGTAGCGTTTCCATAGCGGGTGATCGTATTTCGCAAACCAGCCCTCGGCAGGCTCCCAGCGGTGCGGCTGTGGGCTCTTGCCCTCCAGATAGATCGACTTGTTGACGTCCATCCACAGCCCCTCGGTGCCTTGCACCCGAAAGCCGAGAGAATAGGGGCGCGGCAGCGAGGTGTCGTGGCACAGCATGATCGTTTCACCATTAGTGCAGCCGATCATGGTGTTGACCACATCACCCAGTGCGAATTTCACCTCGGCGTTGGGATGATCGGCAGAGCCGTTCTTGACGACATAATCATGCAGCCCGCGCGCCTTACAGCCGAAGCCGCCAGCGCCCGCTTCGCCCGGCAACGCGACCTTCAGGGTGCGGGTCTGCGGCGGGTAGCACACGCCGGCATCGGCGCAGCCCTGGTACTTCACGGTCAGGGTGGTCGCGCTCGCGCCGGCCGCGGGCGTGCCGGTGAGGGTGCCGAGCAATTCCTTGCGGTAGGTTTCGACGTCGCCGAAGAATTCGTCGCGGTAGGCCTTGCCCTTCGGCAGCGCCATGGTCGCGCCGGTGAAGGCGGCATCGGCCTTGACCGAGGTGCGGTGCCGGTACAGGTAATAGCCGTCGGCGATCCGCCAGCGCACCTCGATGCGGTCCGGCGCGGTGGCCTGCGCGGACAGGACGAAGACCTCGTCGACCGGCGGCAGTTCGAAGTCCTGGGCGACGGCCGAGGTCGCGGGCAGCGCAAGCAGCAGGGCGAGCCCGGCCAGCCAGCGGCGCAGGCGGATCGTGGATGCGGTCATTGGCTCAGTTTACCGGTCGGCTCTCGGCGGCCAGCCATTGCAGGTATTCGGGCAGGCCGGACGCGGCTTCGACCGCGAGCAGCTCCGGGAGTTCGTAGGGATGCAGTTGGCGCAGGCGTTCCTGCAGGGCGGGGGGCACTGTTGCAAATAGTCGGTGGTGATAAACTTATCATCCCCTTTTGCTGATGGAGCTGCACATGAACCCATTCAAAGGCCGGCATTTTCAGCGTGACATCATTCTGTGGGCCGTACGCTGGTACTGCAAATACGGCATCAGTTACCGTGAGCTGCAGGAGATGCTGGCTGAACGCGGAGTGAATGTCGATCACTCCACGATTTACCGCTGGGTTCAGCGTTATGCGCCTGAAATGGAAAAACGGCTGCGCTGGTACTGGCGTAACCCTTCCGATCTTTGCCCGTGGCACATGGATGAAACCTACGTGAAGGTCAATGGCCGCTGGGCGTATCTGTACCGGGCCGTCGACAGCCGGGGCCGCACTGTCGATTTTTATCTCTCCTCCCGTCGTAACAGCAAAGCTGCATACCGGTTTCTGGGTAAAATCCTCAACAACGTGAAGAAGTGGCAGATCCCGCGATTCATCAACACGGATAAAGCGCCCGCCTATGGTCGCGCGCTTGCTCTGCTCAAACGCGAAGGCCGGTGCCCGTCTGACGTTGAACACCGACAGATTAAGTACCGGAACAACGTGATTGAATGCGATCATGGCAAACTGAAACGGATAATCGGCGCCACGCTGGGATTTAAATCCATGAAGACGGCTTACGCCACCATCAAAGGTATTGAGGTGATGCGTGCACTACGCAAAGGCCAGGCCTCAGCATTTTATTATGGTGATCCCCTGGGCGAAATGCGCCTGGTAAGCAGAGTTTTTGAAATGTAAGGCCTTTGAATAAGACAAAAGGCTGCCTCATCGCTAACTTTGCAACAGTG
>NZ_JBLGUW010000005.1:0-4611 GCF_050030745.1 Enterobacter cloacae complex sp. 402C9
GTCTTCTTGTAAATCCAATTCTAAATTCAACCGTGTTAGCTTCTGCTCTATTTCTAAGCTGTCGTTCTCTGACTGTTTCAGCAATTTTATTAATTCGTTGTTGTTCAAAATCAATTGCTTCAATCTGTCTTGTTCTTTCTTCTCTTTGGCTTTTTGCTTCTCTTGGTTCAATTTTATCATTTCTATTATTTTGCTCATTTAATTCCTCGCTATCATTCTTATTATTATCAAAATCGTTAAAAACAAATTTAGAGAAACTATCGAGATCAAAGCTGTCTGTATTTTTATGTTGATTGTTCTGATCTTCATGGTCATTTGTTTTTTTAGCTCTTGGCTCAATAATGCTCGCATTTTTTTTCGGTGGTCTGTTATATCTTTCAGCAATTCTTCTTGATCTGTTTTTAAGTAATTTATCAAAGATCTCTCTATGTTCTGAGAGTGCTCTTTTAGCAAATTCTGGATCTCTTGTTCTGTCGTTTTTTGGTGGTTCTCTATATAGGTTGTAATCTCTGCCCTCTTCATAAATGTCTCCTTTTAACACTGTGGGTTTTTCGTCTTCTGGTGAAAACTTAATAGATATCTGATTTTTTCTAACTCTGTTGATGTGAATATCTTTTGATTTTAAATAATCGATCAACTCATCTCTGTTGTTTATTTCTTGAACAATAATTTTTCCGAGGATCTCGTTCTGTATCTGTTCAAGTTTTGCTCGTTTTTCTTCCGGGATGTTGGTCGGAACCCTGATCAAGCTGTTCTTTTCGTCTTTGTCCAACACTGACGAAAAGCCGTGCTCAAAGTTGTTCTTCTCACAAAACGCATTGAAAAGATGATGATCTGTATTGTGGTAGTAAGTTTTGAAGGCTCTGCCGTCTTGTAGAGCGTTAAACGTTGTATAGTTAAGTTCTAACCTTCCCTTGTCCATATGCTGAACCCACATGATAGGAGGGCGGTTTTCAGGTGGAACACCAGAAAAAAGCACCTCTTCAAAATCTGCGATCATCTTCTGTTTTAAGTTTTCATCTGTGTCATTTTCCTCGAAAGAGAGAACACCAGTAATATATGGGTGAGCAAATTTTTTAGACTTTATATAATCATTAAAATTCTCAATGTCTGCTCTTGTTGTTGTTGTCATAACCTGAACAAATTTGCGATTTTCTTCTGTGTCCGTAGGTCTAACTCTTAGAATATAATTAAGAGAATGCTCAACATTCTTCTGTCTTTGTTTACCTCCTATCTGTTTGTGTATCATTGGCAGATCCTCTCTTTATTTTTTCGATGTCGTCAACAATCTGATCAAACAAATATGCGAACTGTTCACCATTACCAGACAAAAAACAATCAATGTTGGTGTTCATTTTTTTAGCGATTTGATTAATGTTGTTAGCAACATTAGATAGCAAAAATAATTGTTCCTTGTCGTCGTTTTTATGTATTCTATTTTTTAGTTTTGTAGTGCTTGTCAAAAGTAATTCACGAATGGCAGCAGCTCTTGTTAAATCTAATCTTTTAGTTAATTCGTCAACTTCTGACATTTCTTGATCTGAAAGACAAAGAGAAACAAAATTTTTTCTCTGATATTTTTCTTTATAATCACGCATATTCTGTCCTTTTCTTTTAGCTTTTTTATTTTGACCTTAAGGGGGATTGAAGGGGGCGAAGCCACCTCACCAGTAAACAATACGAAGTATTGTGCTAACTGGCTATCTAATACAATTAGTAATACAAAAAAAATAAAAGTCAATCACGAGGGATAATAATTAGGCAAAGTCATTAAAAACCCGCCTAATTAAATTTAATAAAATCACTTAATTAATTTATAACCATCTTTTAAACTAAACCATGTATGCATAAATACAATATTTCTACCAAGCAATTTTTTTATATCAGCCGGTGTTAATGGCTTATCATACAAAACAAAATCAGAAAGAACCTGATAATATGTTTTATCAGGGACACCATAGTGATCTTTCTTCAAAACCTCACCACTGGCAATACCATGAGCAACAATCCCCTCTCCTGACCTATATAAAAAAACTAAGGAACCTTTTTCGATATAAGTCATTTTCTCTTTATAACCATCCTCAAATGTCGCAGCAATACCATTAGAAACCATAAATAAGTCATCATCTTTATCATGGACAATATTAGTATTCACGACATAACAATTAGGATAGATACCAGCATGTAAACCATCATCAGATTGGTTAGCCATATCTTTTAAACTGGTATCATCAAAAATATAACGTTTAAGAAGAAGATAAGTAAGCTCATTACGACTATAACCAGAATTCTGACTGGCAATAGTAAACAACCGATCTTCATCCAAAGTAAGCCTAAGATTCACGGTAGAGGAAATCTGTTCAACAGCATCTTTTTTGTCTAACGATTTTAGAAACGACATACAACCCCCAAGTCAGAGAAAACATCAGTACACTAACCAGAACATTAACACAGAGTAGTGATCAGTACAATGAAGTTTCTCTGAATGGAAGAACCCCCAAGAGAGGGCTGTTATCTGATATGGTTAAGGCGATTACTTGACAAGATAAAAGGTTTACTCTGTGAAGAATCAAAAAACCACCCTTGGAGAGGGCTGTTATCTGATATGGTTAAGGCGGTTACTTGACAAAGGAAAAAAACCAGTTAAAACAGAAGAAAAGACAGAACCCCTAATGCTACGGTCGCCAAACTCATCGCATTAGGGGTTCAGGGAAAAGGAACTACTTATGTATAACAACGATAATCAACAAAATTTTGTAAGTCAAATGCCTGTGAAGCCTTACTGCTCTGATGATTTGAGCACTGGACTTCGTATCAGGAAGAAAGAAAAAGCACTGGAAATGCTCTACATACAAGCAAACCAGCCTGCCATCCAAACCTGTTTGCTTTTCGATCTCGATGATGACAACTGTTTCTATAAATTCGAAGATGTCGGGCTTCCTGTACCCCACTTCATAACGAAAAGCCCGAACTCAGGAAGATGCCACTATGGATACATACTTCAGAACGGAGTGTGTAAGACACAACAGGCACGATTAAAGCCTCTAAGGTATGCCGCAGCCATAGAAAACGGTATGGCTAACAAATTAGGATCAGATCCGGGATACGTTGGACTAATCACGAAAAACCCGCTAAATCCACACTGGTCACCCTACTGGTCTGGGGCTGATCTATATGATTTAGATTATCTCGCCGATTTTGTAGACCTAAATGCTCCTAACCCAAAAGAAAAGAGAGGGCTGGAGTATGGACTTGGCCGAAATGTTAACCTTTTTGACGATCTACGCTTGTATGCGTATAGGCACGTTTTAGAGTTCAAAGATTCATCAGGTTTTGACTCTTGGATGCGAGAAATAGAGAACCAAGCCATTAATTTAAATACGTTATGTAACCCTAAAAACTTACTACCGTTTGGAGAAGTAAAGGCAACAGCCAGAAGCATAGGAAAATGGACTTGGAAAAATTTTAGTCGTTCTGCATTCTCCAGCGTTCAAGCTCACCGAGGAAGAATGAATGGTGGAAAGAAGAAAAATAACTATAAAAAACAATCGAATATAGAAGAAATGATCAGGTTTTTAGGAGGTGAAAAATGAGAGTCAGCAGAAATGGGTTAACACAAAAACAACTGGCAGAAAAATTTAACATCTCAGTCACAACAGTCATAAAATACACAGCCATAGAAAGGGAAGAGTATGAATCAAAAGCCAAGGAAAGACGCCTGAAAGCTTACACAATGCGTTCTAACGGCTTTTCTCTTAAAGAGATAGCATTAGAGCTTGGATGCTCTTACAACGCAGCAGCGGCTCTCGTGAAGCGATATAAGCATATAGATATGCTGAAGAACCATTCTGTTGTATAATAAATTTTAGAAAATATAGAAACTGTGGAGGGTTTATGAATTTAGAAACACTATACCATAATGATTTAAAAGAAAAAAAAGAAACAGATTTTTCGTTTTCTATCGAAGAAAGAAAATGGGCGGCTGAGGCAGTAGCCGATTGTTATAAAAGGATTGAAAATGGAACTGCTAAAAAACTAAAAGCAAGGGATTGATTAAATGTATTCAGTAATCACCGCAAATAATACGCTGGATGAATTCGTCGAAGAATATCTTTCTGATGACGATTTCAACCAGTTGATAAGAAAACTTGAAAACATGCCACATACAAGGCCGTACTGGGAAAACACACGCTATAAATACATTATAGCAGCAAAGATATATTTTCTTTATGAAATAGATGACTCTAATATGTATGTTTTCATACTGGCAGCAAAGTTTAATAATACAAGGAAAACATTTAATTTTGCCAAAACCCCAACACAAATAAAAACCATGAAAAAATGGATTAAGAACAAAAAGAAAATTTATCAATAAAGAATTTTCTATAATTTTTTTTCGTAATGATTCAACAAGAAGTTAACCATTGTTTTTATATTTTTAATGTCATCGTCAAAATCTGAGTCTTTTAATTTCATTTTTTTGTTTTCCTTTTTCATGTATTTTTGTCTCTTCTCTTCTTTTTTCAAATTTTTCTCTGACTTCATCTTTTCTTGTATGGACAAAAAACGGTCTGACGACTTTTTGAAAAAATTGAACAAATCCACCAAAAT
>NZ_JBLGUW010000006.1:0-2495 GCF_050030745.1 Enterobacter cloacae complex sp. 402C9
TCCGGCGCTGCGCCCGGAACCCGCCTGTACCGGTTCAGCAGCCGTTCCGGCCTGACTGCAATTTTTTTTTTTTCATCCCTGCCCGCTACCCTGTAAACCTTTCTTCTGCGTTGCCGTTAACAGTAGGTAAGCCATGTTTGGTTTTTCTTCCGGAGCCCTGATGACTCTTAGTGATGATGAGCGACACCTGCTTGTGTCCGTTGTTTCGGTCTGGCTACGGCGTGCCGGAGGGGATGCCGGAGCCATGATGCTGGATGCATACCGGCAGATTTTGTCTGAAACCGAACCGGCCGTAAGGACTGTCATGCTCGAATTTCTTGAATCCGTTCGCATTCATTACATTTCGTCCTGAGCATTTTCTGTATTTCTGTCCATACTTAAACGAGGCGGCCGTCACGGACGGTGGTCGTCGTTCCATGATGCTGTTATGGACGAGTGAGAGTAATCTAATCTAACTTGATTGAGTTCCGGGCGTGCCGCCCGGTTTTTTTTGCTGTTTCCCGGTGTCCGTTCCGGGACAGGATGTGCATTTGTAATACCGCGCACGCGCCGGCATCACAAATACCCTGGTCAGGGCTGCGCCCCGACACCCCGCCATCGCCTCACGGCCGCGCACTGAATTGCGCACCCGTTCACCGATTTTCACGCATTTTCCTCGCCTATCTGTGCGTTCAGCATGGCGTAAAGCGCTTCGGCCTGATCGTGCAGGTGCTCACAGCAGCCGGCAGCCTCATCCAGATCCATCTGCTCGAGCCGCTCAAGGAGGAGAAGTGTCTGTGCGCGGATAAATTTGGCCATATTGAGGGCGGCGGATTCCTGTCTGGTCACTGGTGATTTTCCCCGTCTGGTGATGATTTTTGCGTGAAAAGAGCATGGCGTCATTCTGGTGCATAGTCATGCATGCCGTTAAAATTTAACAGGCGCGTTTCTGACGGGTTCCGGGGTGGTTTGTTGTGGTTTTTGTCATGGTTTCGTCAGGAACGCGCTGAACGCGTCTCAGGCGGTGCGGGCAACGGATGTTATGGTAAATTCTTGGGGGCTTGATTATAAAATACCGCACTTCCTCTTATGTCTTGTGCTTTTTAGACAACCCTGAAAGCTTTTAGCTTTGGTGATGCAATTTGCTGGGATTTTGGCGGAGAACCACAGGTAAAGAAAAAGGCCACATTAGCGGCCTTTTTCGGAGAAGATGCTCAGTGCGGAATTTCGGAGACTTCTTTAACGTCGGTTTTATTGATCTGCTGTTTGACACCATTCGCGTCTGTATAGCCAAGCAGGCCTGAGTCTGATTCTTTAGGTTTGCCGTCGCTGACAATAGTGCGACCGTCATTGGTGTGTATGGCATAGCTTGTGCGCGTGCAGCCGGTGAGGGCTGAAAGCGCAACTGCCGCTGCGAACACTGAAACAAAAATCTTTTTCAAAGCCAGCTCCTTTTATCCATATCAGTTTTGGTCACTAACCATCTAACTATAGGTCATTTTTTATGTGAAAAGAGGCTTGATGGTGGGCTGTATATCGAGTTAGGCGCGAGGTGCTATGGTCAAAGTGTGGTGTCAGGCGGGGAGGAGGCTTATATGAGATGTAATCCGGCCGATACATATACCAAGATGATTTAAGTATTCCTCTTTGTGAGGTTGGATGTCTAATTTATAAAGGATCTTCTTGAGATCCTTTTTTTCCGCGCGTAATCTCTTGCCCTGTAAACGAAAAAACCACCCTGGCAGGTGGTTTTTCGAAGGTTAGGTAATCCTGGCAGATCCCCTAACCGTGGTAACAGTCTTGTGCGAGACATGTCACCAAATTTGTCCTTTCAGTGTAGCCTCACTAAGGCCGCCACTTCAAGAACTCTTGAGACATCTCTCGCACATCCTGTTTGCCAATGGCCGTTGCCAATGGCGATTAGTCGTGTCTTTCCGGGTTGGACTCAAGTTGATAGTTACCGGATAAGGCGCAGCGGTCGGACTGAACGGGGGGTTCGTGCATACAGTCCATCCTGGAGCGAACTGCCTTCCCGGAACTGAGTGTCAGGCGTGGAATGAGAAACCGCGGCCATAACAGCGGAGTGACACCGGTAAACCGAAAGGCAGGAATGCGGGGGAGCACGAGGGAGCCACCAGGGGGAAACGCCTGGTATCTTTAAGCCGCATCGGGTTTCGCCACCACTGATTTGAGCGTCAGATTCTGTGATGCTTGTCAGGGGGGCGGAGCCTATGGAAAAACGGCTTTGGCGCGGCCTTATGCTTTCTTCGTTAAGTATCTTCCTGGCATCCCCCAGGAAATTTCTGATCCATCCGTAAGCCCGTCCCGCTCGCCGCAGCCGAACGACCGAGCGGAGCGAGTCAGTGAGCGAGGAAGCGGAATATATTCTGTATCACATTTTCTCCTGACGCGTTTTCTTTCACTTTCTGCGCCTGTCTTATGTGGCATTAATGCTATGTGTTACTGCCATGCTACATCTTAAGCCAGTATACACTCCGCTAGTGCTCCGTGACTGG